>JANRJF010000141.1:0-52434 GCA_033764095.1 Deltaproteobacteria bacterium
CTGGGAGGATCGCCCGGCCGGCGTCGCCTTCTACGGTACCGAAGGGCTGCGCCGCCTGTTCGGCGGCGCGCGCGCCGCGGGGCCGAAGCTGCGCGTGCGCGCCAGCGGCGTCGACTGGCTCACCGTCTCCGCTGCCTGGGAGGCGGAAGGGTTGAAGCTCACCGAGTCCGATCTGGCGGCGCTGCGCGCCGCCAGCGGCCGCTTCGTCAAGCTCGACGCCGGCTGGGTGCGGCGCGATCTGGTCGAGGAGCACGACGAGACCGCCGAGCTGCTCGCCGACCTCGGCATCGCGCTCGATGGCGGCGAGCAGCGGCTCGGCGTCTGGCAGCTGGCCGGTGCCTCGGTCGAGGGCCTGGCGCACCTGGCGCAGCTCGGCGTCGATCAGGAGACCCTGGCGGCGCTCGACGCGCTGCGCGAGCGCATCGCCGACTTCAAGGGCATCCCGACGGTCGAGCTGCCGGCGGGGCTGACCGCGGTGCTGCGCACGTATCAGAAGCAGGGGCTCGATTTCCTCGCCTACACCAGCACCATGGGCCTCGGCGCCGTGCTGGCCGACGACATGGGCCTCGGCAAGACGGTCCAGGCGCTGGCCTGGCTGCTGCATCTGCGCGCCATCAACCCTGAGGCGGGCCCGGCGCTGGTCGTCTGCCCGGCCTCGGTGGTGCACAACTGGGCGCGCGAGGCGGCGCGCTTCGCCCCCGAGCTGCGCGTCCTGCTGCTCACCAGCGGCAAGGAACGCCACGCGCTACGCGAGGAGATCCCCAACCACGACCTGATCATCACCACCTACGCGCTGCTGCGCCGCGACGCCGAGGACTGGCGCGCCGTCGGCCTCGGCGCGGCGATCCTCGACGAGGCGCAGTTCATCAAGAATCCGGACGCGGTGGTGTCGCGCACCGCCCTCGATCTGCAGGCTCGCCACCGCCTGGCGCTCACCGGCACGCCGCTGGAGAACCGCGCCCTCGACCTGTGGAGCATCATGCAGTTCGTCAACCCGGGCTACCTCGGGACGCGCGGCGCCTTCGTGCGCACCGTGGACCGCGGCGACACGCCGCCGCACCTGCGCGCCCTGCTGGCCGCCAAGCTGCGGCCGGTGCTGCTGCGCCGCACCAAGGCGGCCGTCGCGCCCGAGCTGCCGCCGCGCATCGAGGAGCGCCGCGACTGCGAGCTCACCGTCGAGCAGCGCCAGCTCTACCTCGCCGAGCTGCGCAAGAGCCGCCAGCTGTTCGCCCAGGCGGCGGCGACGCCGGAGCGCTTCGCGCGCGAGAAGCTGTCGATCCTCACCGCGCTCACCCGCCTGCGCCAGATCTGCTGCCACCCGGCGCTGGTCGGCGGCCGGCCGGATCTCGGCTCGGGCAAGTTCGACGCGCTCTTCGAGCTGCTCGAGCCGCTGCTCGCCGAGGGGCACAAGGTGCTGGTGTTCTCGCAGTTCGTGCAGCTGCTCAAGCTGCTCGGCACGGCGCTGAAGGCGCGCGGCATCAAGTACCACCAGCTCACCGGCGCGACCACCAAGCGCGAGCAGGTGGTGGCGGCCTTCCAGGAGGATCCCGATCCGGCGGTGTTCCTCATCTCGCTCAAGGCCGGCGGCACCGGGCTCAACCTCACCGCCGCCTCCTACGTGGTGCTGTTCGACCCGTGGTGGAACCCGGCGGTCGAGGCGCAGGCGATCGACCGCACGCACCGCATCGGCCAGGACCGCACGGTGATCGCCTACCGCATGCTGGCGCTCGGCACCATCGAGGAGCGCATCTGGGAGCTGCAGCAGCGCAAGGCCGCCCTGGTGCGCGACGTGCTCGGCGAGGGCGGCTTCGCCCGCGCCCTGACCCGCGACGACCTCGAGTATCTGCTTGCCGATGTCACGGTGGCGTGAGGGAGTGGGAAGCGACGAGCGACGAGCGATGAGGGGAGACGCATGACATCGATCCGCCTCTGCCGCTCATCGCTCATCGCTCGTCGCTCATCGCTGGTCCTTGCGCTGTCGCTGATGTTGCTCGCGGCGCCGGCCTCCGCGCGCTGCCCGGGCGATTGCGATCGCGACAATCAGGTGCGCGTGCACGAGCTGCTGGCGCAGGTCGGCATCGCGCTTGGGCGCGTCGCGGTCGATGCCTGTCCGACCGTGCCCGGCGACTTTGGCGACACGGTCGAGGTCGGCGAGCTGGTCGCGGCGGTGAACGGCGCGCTGACCGGCTGTCCGTCGCTCGACTTCCCGGCGCTCACCAACTCCTATCCGGCCAGCGACGCCGCCGTGCCGGGCACCGAGTGGCTGCGCTTTGCCTTCGGCGCCGCGCTCGACGCGCGCGACCTGCCGCTGATGGAAGTGCGCTGCGGCGACAGCGTCGTGCCGGTGCGGACCCGTCTGCTCGCCCCGGGCAGCGTGCTGCTCAACCCGCTGGCGCCGCTGCCGGCGGAGGCGTCGTGCCGGGTCAGCTGGCCGGGCGGCGGGCTCGACTTCCACGTCGCGCCCGAGGTGGAACGCGCGGCCCAGGTGTTCTGGGATCGCGGCGACGCGCGCCGGCTGACGCCGCTGCCGGACGACTACTACTTCACCGAGGCGGTCGAGGACGGTCCGGCCGGCGCGGTACCGAGCGGCATCCTCACCATCCCGCTGCCGGACGGCCCGCCGGATCTGCAGCAGGTATTCAGCGGACTGGTGAGCGGCACCCTGCTGCTCAACGGCTTCAGCCCGTTGGCGCCGTGGGTGATCGAGCTCTCCGACCCGCCCGATCCGACCACCGTGCCGCGGTCGCCAGCCGATTCGCTCGATCCGCTGGCGACCGTGCAGCTCTTCGACATCACCCCCGATGCCGAGACCTATGGCCAGCGCGTGCCGTTCCGCCTCGAGCCGCGCACCGACGCCAGCGTCACCGACGTGGTGACACATTCGCTGTTGCTGTGGCCCTCGATTCCGCTGCAGCCGCGGCATCAGTACGGCCTGATCATCACCCGCCGCGCCCGCGCCGTCGGCGGCGGCGCCTTCGCGCCGTCGAGTGCGTTCAGCGAATGCCTGGACGAGCCGTTGCCGCTGCGCGCCGCCGTCCACTGCCGCGACACGCGCCGCAACGCCATGCAGGTGCTGGAGGCGGCGCACGAGACGGCGCCCGACCTCGATCGCGACGATGCGGCGCTGGTCGTGCGTGCGACGATTCGCAGCACCGCCGGCATTTCCAACGATCAGGTCGCGGTGCGCGCGCAGATGGCGGCGGCGACCCCGCCCGCCTACGAGATCACCAGCATCGAACCGGGCAGCAGCGGCCAGGTGGCGGCGATCGTGCGCGGCACCTGGCAGGCGCCCGACTGGCGCGACGCGAACAACGAGTTCGTGCGCGATGCGCAGGGCAAGCCGGCGCAGACGCGCAGCAAGAGCGTGCCGTTCACCCTGGCGTTGCCCAACGCCGCGCTCAGCGGCCGCGTACCGGTGGTCATGTACCAGCACGGCAACCCGGGCAGCAGCGAGGCCGAGGTGCCGAGCGCGGCGCGCCGCTCGCTCGCCGCCGAGGGCTTCGCGGTGATCGGCTTCACCGACATCCTCAACCGCGAGCTGAGCGCCGGCATCACCGACCGCGACCAGGCGATCCTGGCGCAGGTGGCGCCGGTGCTGGGCGGCATCCTGACGCGCGGCAGGGTGCCCGACTTCTGGGCCGAGACGCGCGCCGAGCAGATCGCCTTCCTGCGCATGATCGACGGCCTCGGCGGTCTCGACGTGCTGCCGATCGGCGCGCCCGACGGCACGCCGGAGCTCGATCTCGGCCAGGCGCGCGGCTACCTCGGCATCAGCGAGGGCGCCAACAACGGCCCCGGCATCCTGCCCTACGCGCCGCAGATCCGCGCCGCGGCGCTGGTCGCCGGCGGCGCGCGCCTCACCGAGGTGCTGATCCACCAGTCGGCCGACACCTTCCTGACCTCGCTCGGCGCGCTGTTCCCGAGCCTGACGCCGACCGAGATCTGGACCGGCCTGGCGATGTTCCAGATGCTCTACGACGACCAGGACGCGCACAACCACGCGCCGTTCATCTACACCGCCCCGCCGGCGATCGAGGGTCCGCCGCGCAAGACCAGTGTGCTGCTGCTCGAGGGGCTCAACGACTCGCTGGTGCCCAACCACGCCACCAATTCGCTCGCCTGGTCGATCGGCCTGCCGCACCTCGCCCCGGTGCAGCGCGCCGTGCCGTTCCTCGACGTCGTCGACGGCCCACTGCAGGGCAACCTCGGCGACGACATCAGCGGCGCCTTCTACCAGTACGTCCCGACCGGCATCGCCGGCATCGACCCCACCCCCGGCTGCGCCGCGCTGCCGCCGTCGAGCGGCAGCGAAGGCCACTACTGCCCACAGAGCGCCGCCGAGTCGTTCCGCCAACGGGCGGAGTTCTTCAAGACCGCGCTGACCGGCACACCCCGCATCATCGATCCGCTCGCGGCGGAGTGACAGGTCGGAGTGGCTTCGGCCAAGCCTCGCGCTGGCAACCGAGCGCGGCGGATGTAGCGCCGGAGTTCAGCCACGGATTGCACGGATTTCCAGGAATACGGCGAGCGAGCGTGAGCTCCGAAATGTGTTCTTGAACCGTCGGCAATCTGTGAGATCCGTGGCTTGAGACCTCGCCAGAATACTCGCGCAGTGTCGCATCGGGAGGCGTTGCCGGGTTGATGAGAGTCGGCGGATCGAGGGGCGAGCCCGCGATCACTGAGAGAGACTGTGGCAGATGGGAAGCCCGCGCTGGACGTCGACATGCGGAGCTGCGTTGAACAGCTCGAATTGCTCGATCAGCTGTGGCCGAGCCTGAAGCGCGATCCCGGCGTGCTCCCGGTTACCGCCCCGCACAGGCAGGAGCTCGACCGGCGGCTGGACGAGCTCGAGGAAGAGGGCGCGGTCGGGATCCCCTGGGATGATCTCGTCCGCCAGATTCGACCCCGATCGCGGTGAAACCGCACGCCTTTCGACCGGCCGCCGCCGCCGATATCGAGTGCGCGTACGTCTGGTACGAGAGAGGGAGCGCCCCGGACTCCGAGAAGAGTTCTTGGCCGAAGTCTCACTCAGCGTCGAGGCGGTACTCGATCGGCCGGAGACATTTCCAGTCCTCCATCGGCACCAGGCCGTTGCTCGACAGGTGGGATCGGTCTATCCGCGCATGGCTGTGCGCTTCTGCGCGAAGGCGGACGACACTCCTGGTGGCACAATCCATCGCTGGGCAAGCGCAGCGCGGTGCCGCGACACACGGAGATCAGCAATCACCTGGCTCGCAAGATCTGCGCAGACCTCGGCGTTCCCGTTCCCGAGCGATTCTGACCTCTCGACTCGCCGAAGCCGGTCGAGAGCGCGCTGCGTGCGACAGGGTGATGGCGGCGGGGCCCCCACCCTGACCCTCCCCCGCGGGGCGGGGGAGGGAACCGATCAGATCTCCACCTGTACGCCGAGCTCCAGCACGCGTTCGCGCGGTAGCCGGTAGTTCGCTGTCGCGGGATAGGCGTTGCGGGCGAGGAAGGCGTAGAGGCGCTTGCGCCACAGGGCCATGCTGCGGTTGGCGCCGTAGACGATGCGGGTGCGGGCGAGGATGTAGGTGACGTCGTCGAAGTCGATGGCGACGCCGCGTGCGGCGACCTCGCGCAGGACGCGCGGGACGTTGGGGCGCTGCATGTAGCCGTAGCGGGCGGTGACCGCGACCAGGTCGTCGCCCAGCGGCGCGATCTGCAGGCGCGCCGTGTCGGCGACGCGCGGCTCGTCGGTGATCTGCACGGTCAGCACCACCACCAGCTTGTGCAGCGCGTGGGTGAGGGCGACGTGGTGCCACAGCATGCGCGGCAGGCCGCCGCTGCGGGTGAAGAACACCGCCGTGCCGCGCACGCGCGCCGGCGGCTCGGCGGCGACGTGGGCGCGGAACTCGCCCTCGGCCATGCGCTCGAGCGCCGCCAGCGAGAGCTGCTGGCCGCGCATCCAGGTGTTGAACAGCAGGTAGCCGAGCGCCGCGACGGTGAGCGGGAACCAGCCGCCGTGGTCGATCTTCACCAGGTTGGCGCCGAGGAAGGCGAGGTCGATGGGCAGGAAGGCGACGCCGAACAGCGCCGCCGCCGCCCAGCCCCAGCGGCCGCTGAAGTGGACGACGGCGAGCCAGGTGGTGAGCGCCATGGTGCCGGCGACGGCGACGCCGTAGGCGCCGGCGAGCGCGTCGCTGCTGCAGAAATGCAGCACCAGCCACACCGCGGCGGCGAACAGCAGCCAGTTGATCAGCGGTACGTACACCTGGCCCTCCTCGTCGGCCGACGCGTGGCGCACCTCGGTGCGCGGCGCGTAGCCGAGCTCGACCGCCTGCGCGGTGAGCGAGAAGGCGCCGGCGATCACCGCCTGCGAGGCGATCACCGCCGCGGCGGTGGCGAGGATGACCAGCGGCACCAGCGCCCACTGCGGCGCCTGCTGGAAGAAGGTGTGGTGGATGGCGGTGGGATCCTGCAGCAGCATCGCCGCCTGGCCGAAGTAGTTGATCAGCACCGCCGGCAGCACCACGGCGAGCCACACCCGGCGGATCGGCCGGGTGCCGAAGTGGCCGATGTCGGCGTACAGCGCCTCGCCGCCGGTGACGGCGAGGAAGACGCTGCCGAGGATCAGGTAGCCGCTCCAGCCGCCGGCGAGCAGGAAGCGCGCGCCATGGTGCGGGCTGAGCGCCGTCAACACTTCCGGCGCGCCGGGAATCCAGCGCAGGCCGAGCAGCGCCAGCACGACGAACCACAGCAGCATGACCGGGCCGAACACCGCGCCGACCGCGCCGCTGCCGCGGCGCTGGAACCAGAACAGCAGCGCCAGCACCGCGACGGTGAGTGGCGCGATGAACGGCACGAACAGCGGCGTGGCGATCTTCACGCCCTCGACCGCGCTCAGCACCGAGATCGCCGGCGTCAGCATGCCGTCGCCGTAGAGCAGTGCGGCGCCGATCAGGCCGAGCGCCAGCAGCAGGCGGCGGCGCGGCCCGTCCGGCGCGACGCGGCGCGTCGCCAGCGTCATCAGCGCCAGGATGCCGCCCTCGCCGTTCAAGTCGGCGCGCATGACGAAGAGCACGTACTTCGCCGTCACCACCAGCAGCAGCGCCCAGACGATCAGCGACAGCACGCCGAGCACGTTGGCCGGCGTCGGCGTCAGCCCCGAGCCGGCGGCGAAGCAGACGTGCATGGCGTAGAGCGGACTGGTGCCGATGTCGCCGAACACCACCCCCAGCGCCGCCAGCGCCAGGCCGCTCGTGCGTGCGTCGCGCCCCGCCTCCGCCACGCCGCCCTAGAACCACAAACCCGAGGATTTCACCACGGAGGCACGGAGACACGGAGAAGACTCACGGAGTGAGCTTTCAAGACATCTCTGCGCGTCTTCTCCGTGCCTCCGTGCCTCTGTGGTGAGTCTTTCTCTTCGGCATTTTCTTCTGCTAGCTCCGACGCATGGCACAGGGATCGACCGGGAACGTCATCGCGGCGCTGGCGAGCTTCTTCATCCCCGGGCTCGGGCAGCTCATCCAGGGGCGGCTGATCGCCGCCGGCCTGCAGTTCGTGCTCGCCGCGCTGTTGTGGGTGGTGTGGCTCGGCTGGATCGTGCACATCTACTCGATCTGGGACGCGGCGGTGTTCACCGCGCCGGGAGGTGCGGCGTGAGCGCGCCGGCGTTCGAGACGCCGCCGCCGGCCGCCGCGCCGGCCGCGCGCAGCCACATCGAGGAGATCGTCCTCGTCCTGCTGCTCATCCTGTCCGGCATCGGCGTGACCATGGCCGACCGCTGGCCGGAGCGCGCCTACCGCTACTGGCTGTGGGTGACGCCGGTGTTCGGCGTCGTCAGCACCGTCGCCGCCTGGGGGCGCGCCCGCCGCCACGGCGAGCCGGTCGGCCGCATCGTGCCGACCCAGCTGGCGCACTGGCTCGGCGCGGTCGCCTGCGTGTGGCTGATCGACGTGCTGCTCATCTACGGCCGCATGACCAACGAGGCGGCGGGCAGCGCGACGCTGGTGGTGCTGGCGCTGTCGTCCTTCCTGGCCGGCGTGTACTCCGACTGGCGCCTGTCGGTGCTCGGCATCGTGCTCGGCATCGCCTCGATCGGCTTCGCCTACGTCGAGAGCGTCGCGCTGATCGTCGTGCCGCTGCTCGCCGTCGCGCTCATCGCCCTGGTGCTCTACATCCGCCGCGCCTGAGCGCCTCCGCTAGCTGTCCGCTCATCTCGCGGAGCGCCGCGAGGTAGCGCGCCGGCAGTTTGATCGGCGGGGTTCACGTGCTAGCTGCCGCGTAACGACGTCGTGCGCGCCGGGGGCAGGTGCCACGCGGGAGCGAAGGAGCGGGGCGATGCGGCACATGACGAGTGGAGCGATGCGCGCAGCGGCGGCGGCCACGGCACTGTTGCTGCTGGGCGGATTGAGCCCGGCGCCGGCGGCGGCGGCGACGACGACGGTCAATGCCTCCTTCAACGGCAGCGAGCCGGAGATGCCGCAGCGGTTGTTCCGCGACGGGTCGGATTCGACCTGCGACAGTGCGCCGTTCCCCGGCATCTTCGATTCGCCGTCGTCCTACCGCACCTTCCCGTTCTGCAATCCCGGCCCCGACACCTGCTTCACCGTCGATTTCGAGAACGGCACCTGCGACATCGACGTCCACCTGGAGGCCTACGCCAACCGCTTCGATCCCAATGACCTGGCGGCGAACTACATCGGCGACGTGGGCAGCACGGAAGACGGCCCGTTCTCCTTCGTCGTGCCGGCGGGGCAGAAGTTCCTGGTGGTCGCGCAGACCAACTTCGGCCCGGTCGACTGCCAGTACAGCTTCACCGTCAACGCGATGACCTGCGCCGCGCCGGCGCCGGCGCTGTCCGGTTGGGGCGCCGCGCTGGCGCTCGCCGGCCTGGCGCTGATCGGCGGGCTGGCGCTGCGCCGCACGCGGCTGACGCTGGCGGCGCTGGCGCTGCTCGCGACGCTCGCCGCCTTTGCCGGCCCCGCCGCCGCGCCGCTCGCCGCCGCCGACCCGACCCCCGCGCCGGCCAGACTGTGCGATCTCGACTGCGGCGTGCAGTACAAGACCTGCGCGCGCGAGACCTGCGATTCGGACGAGGCCGACAGCAACGTCGCCTGTCTGAAGACCTGCCGCGACGCCTTCCTCGACTGCCGCGCCGGCTGCGACTGAGAGCGGAGAGGCGTGACCAGTGACCGGGCGCGGTCGAGGCTGTTAGGCTGCTCGCTGTTAGGGGTTCTGATTCTTCTGCCCTAACAGCCAACAGCCTAACAGCGTAACAGCCTCGACCGCGACGTTGATCGAGACAACGAATTGCCGGGCTTGCCCGGTCACGCCTCTCGCCCGGACAGGGACTGTTCGCGGCCGTCGTCGGTCTGGTAGGCATGGCGCGAAATCCCGGCGCGGGCGCGAGGCATTTTCGCGTGGGCACTCGTTCCGGCTCCCGATAGATGTCGAGGAAGGACGGGGTGACGAGATGGCCACAGCTTGGGGTGTGCTGAGCCGCGCTGCGCGTCTGCGCAGGGGCGCGCTGCTGTTGGCGGTGCTGGCGGGCGCGGCGCTGCTCGCCGGCTGCGGCGACGACGACGACAGTCGACCGGCGCGCACGCCGACCGCACCGCCGCCCTCGACCGCCACGCCGACGCCGGGCAACCAGCCGCCGGTGCTCGCGCCGCTCGCCGACGTCACCGCCGCGTTCGGTGGCGACGCGCTGATCCACGTCACCGCCACCGATCCGGAAGGCCGGCCGGTGACGTTGTCGGCGGTCGGCGTGCCGGACAACGCCTTCTTCCTGCCCGACTCCGGCATCTTCTGCCTGTTCGCCAACGACGCATCGCAGCTCGAGCACCCGCTGGAGGTCACCTTCACCGCCAGCGACGGCACCTCCAGTGCCAGCCAGACGGTGCGCATCACCGTCGTCGAGCCCGACGAGGCGCAGGGCCGCGCGCTGACCGAGAAGGAGCAGCTGGTCTTCCAGCCGGTCGGCGACCTGGTGGCGCACGTCGATCGTCCACTGGAGCTCCAACTACAGGCGAGCGGCGCCCGTCCGATCGCCTATCGCGCCTTCACCGAGCCGGCGCTGCAGGCCTTCATCTCCGTCGAGGGCGGCAGCGGCCAGGTGCTGATCCACCCCGGCAACCAGCTGGTCAACCGGACCTTCGAGGTGACCTTCCAGGCCTGCAAGGTGGTCGCCGGCGAATGCGATCCGATCGTGCAACAGCACCAGACGGTGCTGCTGACGGTCGAGCCGGAGCAGATCCCGGGCAGCTGCCCGAACTACGTGCCGGACAACTGCGCCGAGCTGCCCAACCCGCCGCCGGCGAAGATCGACCAGTGCTACAAGATCAGCGGCGGCGGCACGTACAACTTCGCCAACTACGTCAACATCCTCGAGAACCGCACCAACAAGACCAAGGGCGGGCTGTATATCGTCGACAGCGGCAAGCCGGTCGAGCTGCGCTTCGGGTCGATGCTGATCGAGAAGGGCGGCACCCTGCAGGCCGGCTCGGCGTGCAACCCGTTCGGCAAGGCCGGCGGCACGCTCACGCTCAGCATCTTCGGCGACGACCCGAGCGACGAAGGGCGCATCCCGTCGCCGACGCCGGGCATCCAGTGCCTGACCTCGCCGAACTCGAAGTACCCGTGCTTCCCCGGCACCTACGATTTCCAGCCCAACAAGTTCTACTGCACCCGCACCGACACCGACGACCCGTGCGCCTCGACCACCGCGCCGCAGACCGATCCGCAGAACTTCCTGCTGGAGGACTACGGCCAGCTGAACTTCGACCCGACCTCCTTTGGCTACAAGGTGCTCGGCGTCGCCTACGGCGGCACGCTGAACCTGTTCGGCTGGAAGGGCGCGCTGCCGCTGCAGAGCGCGGCGGGCGCCACGATCGCCGCCGGCGAGGATCAGCACTGCCCGGTGCCGACGGCGACGCCGGCGAAGCTCGACGCCGCCGAGATGCGCGACTGGGCGAGCTTCAGCGGCAGCAGTTGGGGGCGGCTCGACGGCCTCAACGAGGCGCGCACCGTGCTGACCATGGACCGCGCGGTGAAGGACTGGCAGCCGGGCGACGAGATCGTCGTCGGCACCACCGACTGGTACCCGGGCCACAACGAGCAGCGCACCATCCGCAGCATCAGCGCCGACGGCACGATGATCACCGTCTGTCGTCCGGTCGCCGGCGGCACCGGGCCGGGCGGCTGCGCCGAGAGCCCGGCGGCGGCCGACGCGCTGGAGTACCCGCACCACACGTCCATCTTCGACGCCAGGACGGTCGAGGGCGCCGAGTACACGCAGAGCGGCCTGAACCGCACCGCCGTCGACCTGCGCGCGACGGTCGGCCTGCTGACGCGCAGCATCCAGGTCCGCTCGCTCGGCAAGACGGCGAGCGAGCAGTTCCCGAGCGTCGCGCAGTGCCTGATCAAGCCCGACGGCAGCGGGCCGGATCCGTCCTGCTACTTCGGTGCGCACGTCATGGCGCGGCAGGGCTTCAAGGCGTTCCAGGTGCAGGGCGTCGAGTTCAAGCAGCTCGGCCAGGGCGGCCGCATCGGCCACTACCCGGTGCACTTCCACCTGGCGAAGAACACCGCCTACACCGGCGGCCAGGCGTTCCTGAAGGACAGTGCGGTGTGGGACTCGATGACCCGCTTCGTCACCATCCACGGCACGCACGACATCACGCTGGCGCGCAACGTCGGCTTCGCCTCGATCGGGCACGGCTACTACCTGGAGGACGCCTCCGAGATCGACAATCGCCTCTGCTACAACCTCGGCGTCTCGGCGCGCGGCGCGCTGAAGGAGTTCTTCACCGCGCAGGCGGAGCAGAAGAACTGGACCGGCACGCCGCCGGCGCCGACGCTGCTGGCGCGCTACGTGCCGCCGATCCTCGACGGCGTCTGCGGCGGACCGGAATCGAAGGACTGCCTCTGCCAGACGCCGAAGCCCGGCCAGGAGGCGCCATCGCCGTTCGTCTGCGCCGACAACGATCCGGTGCGCCTGCCGATGCTGCGCCTGGGCTCCGATTCGTTCATGCCGGTGATGTTCTGGACGATGAACGTCGCCAACGAGTTTGTCGGCAACGCCGCCGTCGGGGTGCACGGGCTGGGCAGCTGCTACTGGCTGCTCAGCTCCGGCGTCAGCGGGCCGAGCTTCCACCATCACCTGTTCGACGGACTGGCGAGCTACAACAAGGCCGGCAACTACCAGGCGCCACTGCGCCGCTTCCGCGGCAACACCTGCACGACCGCGGCGACGGCGCTGTCGGCGCAGGCGGAGATCCCGCCCGCCACCTTCCCGCAGTTCGAGGCCAAGACCTACGCCTACAGCGGCGCCGGCTTCACCGCCGTGAAGAATCCCTACCTGTTCGACGCCAGCAACAACGCCAAGCCGCCGGCGGTGCTCGACCTCAACTACGCGCGGCCGGCAGTGAAGGGGAACTTCCAGCCGATCGAGCCGAACACCGCCGGCCCGGCCGGCTCGTTCTTCACCAACTGCGCGCAGCAGGCGAAGGCGGGGACCGAGAGCGAGGCGTTGGCGCCCAACACCCAGTCGTGCGTGGTCAGCCTGATCGACCGCTTCGCCACCTCGTACAACTGGGCGGAGGTGAACTTCTCCGCCGTCTGGCTGCGCCCCTGGTTCTACGTCTTCAGCAACGCGGCGGTGACCGACCAACTGTTCGGCGGGCTCACCTTCGTCACCGGCGGCAGCTGGTTCCAGACCCCGCCGGCGTACTTCTCGATCGCCAAGAACGGCCTCTACATCGGCACCAGCCAGACCGACGAGTCCACCAACCGCTACGCACTGCGCTCCGGTCCGATCTTTCCGGTCACCGCCGACACGCCGCTCAACGCCTACCCGCCGTGCTCGCGCGGCGATCGCACCACCTGCAACATCGACCTCGACGGCACCGGCTACTGGCAGGGCGCCGGCTTCAATCCGAAGCGCCTGATCAGCATCTACGACGGCCCGCACTTCGCCGACGGCAACATGTTCCTCAACGTCGGCGCCTGGGAATGCGCCCTGCAACCCTGCCAGGGCAAGCAGCAGGGCCAGTGCCTGCTGCCGCACGGCGGCGAGTGCGGCATCTACGCCTCGACCACGCAGCCGTCGGTGAGCAAGACCGACGGCAAACCCGACACTTCCAAGATGCGGGTGATCGACGCCGCGGTCGGCTGGAAGCAGAACAACGGATTCTACTATCCGCCGGCCTTCGCCTATCGGCATTCGACGTTCTTCAAGAAGATCCCGGCGGGGCTGCAGAGCCTGAACATGTGCGTCGACAGCGCCGGCGTCGTGTCGCCCGGCAGCTGTCGCCACAACGTCGTCGACCGCACGTTGAAGTACATCAGCGGCAACATGCAGGGCCTCAGCGGTGCCGCGACGCTCTACGGCGCTGGCGAGGCGGGCAGCCTCAACATCGGCCCGATCGACTTCCAGACCTTCCTCGCCGACCTCGACGCCAGCCTCACCGGCGCATCGGGCGTGATCCCGATCAGCTCCAGCGCCTGCAGCGAGGCGAGCTGTGGCGGCGCCTGCACCACCAGCGAGGGCTTCAAGGGCACCTGCGGCAAGGCGGCGCAGAACCAGCCGTGCGCCTGCCTGATCACGCTGCCGACCACCTCGCTGAGCCGCAACGCCTTCTTCAACGCGCCGGGGCAGAACGACGAGTGCCTCTCCTTCGGACTGCAGGCCTCGCCGTACCAGTTCGTCACCTCGGTGATGGCGCAGCTGCAGGGACCGGCGGTTCCGGGCAGCACCACCTACGCCTTCACCGGCGATCCCGACTGGCCGGATCGCCCGGGCGTGGCGATCTACCGGCAGTGGAAGCTGGCCGGCGAGCAGAGCAGCGCCGGCCAGGTGTGCGACAAGGGCGTTGCCAGCACCGAGCGCAGCACCTTCATGGTCGGTCCGAACGTCTGGCACGCGCCGTCGCTGACCCAGTCGTTCCCACCCGGCTTCCCCGGCCAGGCCGGGCAGCTCTACTACATCGACACCAGCGGCGGCTGGGCGCCGACGCCGGTCGGCACGCCGACCCCGACGCCGAGGACGCCGAGCCCGGCGCCGCCGCCGCCGACGCCGTTCCAGAACACCACCTGCTACCCGGGCACGGTCGGGTTCAACCCGGCCCGCTTCGGCAGGGACAAGACCTACGTCATCTACCACCTGTTCGCGCGCAACGACGCGGCGATCAGCTACCAGTTCTACGTCGGCGACGGCGTGCGCAGCGTCGCCGACGTGAAGGGCAACTTCGTGCGCATCGACCCGCACATCACCGACGGCGGCAACTTCGCCGACTCCATCACCACCGACATCTGCGCGCCGGGCGACACCACCAAGTGGTGCGGGGCGCTGCCGACGCCGCAGATCGACGCCAACGGCATTCTCACGGTGACGCTCGACCAGAAGGTCATCGCCGCCGACTTCAACCTCGCCGGCCGCGCCGACTACGAGCGCTGCATGCCGCGCGACCTCTGCTACTACGATGCCGACAGCCAGCGCTGCGAGTCGTGTCTGACGGCGACCACCGACAAGCGGGCTGCCCACTGCATCCGGCAGAGCGAGTTCCTGCCCGCCGACATCGCCTCGATGAGCAGCCTCGACGGCACCGGCAAGAACCCGCTCGACGTCGTCTGTCAGGACTGGTCGTCGTACGCCAGCGGCACCACCAGCAATACGGTCGGCGATCTGTCGCTGGTCGATTGCCCGAAGACCGGTTGCCTCGGCTTCGCCTTCACCCTTCCCGAGGGCTTCGTCGGCAACAAGACCTACGACGAGAAGGGCGCCGGCGTGTCGCGCTGCTTCGCGCGCAACGAGTGGATCAACAACGCGCTGGTGTCGCGCGCCGACGGCGCCGATCCGCTCTGCCCGATGCCGCGCCCGGCGATGCCGGGCGATTTCTGCGACGACGCCCCGGTGGTCGGCACGCCGACCGCCACCGCGACGCCGACGCCGACGCCGAGCGGCGGCGGTTCGACGCCGACCAACACGCCGCAGGGCGGCGGTTCGACGCCGACCAACACCCGTACCGGCGGGGCGACCGCCACCGCGACGCCGACCGGCGGCACCACCGGCACCGCGACGGTGACGCCGACCGGGCTTGCCACGCCGACCAACACGCCGACCCCGACCGGCGGCTTCACCCCCAGCGCGACGCCGACCGGCGGCATCGGCGGCCTGGTCTTCAACAACCACGGTGCCAGGGTTCCCAACCTGCAGGTGCCGCTCGGCGGCATGAGCTACGCGCCGATGCATCTCGACCTGCTCGACGGCCAGTCGCGCTTCTGCATCGACGCCGGCAAGCGCCCGGTGCTGACCATCGACGCGGGCACCATGCCGATCGTCGGCGTCTTCCCGGCCAATGACGCCGATCTCGTCGGCATCGCCAACATCCCGGCCGGTCCGCCGGCGGGAACCTACGATCTGCTCATCCAGACCTTCGTGCCGTGCACCGCCAGCGCGCCGACCGTGCTGCGCATGCCGGGCGCGATCACCTACCAGTGATCAACGCAGCGGATCCGAGTCGGCAGTCCTACTGACTGACTCGGATCCGTCGCGACAGACTGGCTCCGCGCCGGCGGGCCCGGCGTCACGCGCCGTCGATGGCGGCGACAGTGAGCCTTGATGTGACGGAAAAGAACTCACCACAGAGGCACAGAGCCCCAGAGAGCACTGCCGCAGCTCCGCACACGCGCCATCTTTTCAAAAGCCATCGGCAATGGGGTTCGAGAACCACATGCCTGGTCTCGCCGCTCCCCGTCCTCTCTGTGCACTCTGTGCCTCTGTGGTGAATTCCTTTGTCACTTCGAGGTTAGTTGCTCAGCCGACAGCGTGCGTGGTAGCGGCACGACACAGCGCCGGCGAGCGCGCAGCGCGTCTCTGGTCCGCGGCGGGGGCAGCCGACCGGCGGGTTGGCGGGCGGAGGAGAGATCAGGTGATCGGCAGCCGACGAGTCAGATGCTCGAGCGCGGGCAGCGCGCGCATCGGTGTTCCAGTCGGCCAGAGGCGCGATTTTCTGCGTGGCAATAGGCTGCGTCGGCGGTAGCGTCGGAGCTGGGACGGGAGTAGCACATGGCCGCAGATCGGGGATCACTGGTTCGATTGGACACGGCGCTGTGCGCCGCGCGGGCGTCGCGGCGGTCGCTCCTCTGCGTGTTGATCGGCACCGCGCTGCTCGCCGGCTGCGGCGACGACGACAAGAAGTCGCACGGCACGCCGACACCGACGCAGGGCTCGTGCCTGGCATCGTCAGGCGGGTGCGGGGCGACGCCGACGCCGACCCAGGGCCCGGTCGTCGAGTGCCCGGACTATGTGCCGACCGTCTGCGCCGAGCTGCCCAAAGCGTCGCCGCCGACCAAGATCGACAAGTGCTACAAGATCACCGACGGCGGCACCTACACCTGGAACGGCTACGTCAACATCGTCGAGAACCGCCAGGCGAACACCAAGGGCGCCATCTACGTCGTCGACTCCGGCAAGGTGGTCGATCTGCGCTTTCCGTCGATGCTGATCGAGAAGGGCGGCACGTTGCAGGCCGGCTCGGCCTGCGACCCGTTCGGCAAGAAGGGCGGCAAGCTGACGCTCAGCATCTACGGCACCGACCCGAGCGACGAGGCGCGCGTGCCGTCGCCGACGCCCGGCATCCAGTGCCAGACCTCGCCGCGCTCGCAACAGTACCCGTGCTTCCCCGGCACCTACGACTTCAGGCCCGATACCTTCTACTGCACGCAGGCGGGCACCGACGACCCGTGCAACTCGAAGACGCCGCCGCCGACCCCGACCGGCACGCCGATCCAGTTGCCGCCGACCTCGCGCAACTACCTGCTGGAGGAGTACCGCAACCTCAACTTCGACCCCACCTCGTGGGGCTACAAGGTGCTCGGCGTCAGCTACGGTGGCGCGCTGAACCTGTTCGGCTGGAAGGGCGCGCTGCCCCTGCGCACCGACGCCGGCAAGGAGATCGCGCGCGGCGAGGACGACCACTGCGTCGTGCCGACCGTCTCCAGCCTCGACGAGGCCGAGATGAAGGAGTGGGCCAAGCTGAGCGGCAGCAGTTGGGGACGGCTCGGCGGCCTGAACGCGTCGCGCACCGAGCTGACTCTCGACCGCTCGGTGGACGGCGACTGGCAGAAGGGCGACCAGATCGTCGTCGGCACCACCGACTGGCACCCGGGCCATTCCGAGCTGCGCACCATCCGCGACCTCAAGGTGGCGAACGGCGTCAGCGTGCTGACCGTCTGCGTGCCGACCGTGCCGGCCGGCACCGGCCCCGGCGGCTGCGCCGCCGAGCCGACCGCCGCCGACGGGTTGGAGTACCCGCACTACACCAAGATCTTCGACGCCAAGCAGCTCGCCGGCGCCTCGTACACCCTGCCGGCCAACCAGCAGCTCAACCGCAGCGCCGTCGACC
The DNA here is from genome assembly GCA_033764095.1 of Deltaproteobacteria bacterium. Classification (GTDB taxonomy): domain Bacteria; phylum Desulfobacterota; class Binatia; order HRBIN30; family CADEER01; genus JBDTMT01. Next base: position 17,370 of record JANRJF010000141.1, read on the forward strand.
TGCGCGCCACCGTCGGCCTGCTGTCGCGCAGCATTCTCATCCGCTCGCTCGGCGCCGACGCCACCAAGGAGTTCCCGAGCCCCGACAAGTGCCTGATCAAGACCGACGGCTCGAAGCAGGACCCGTCCTGCTACTTCGGCGGCCACGTCATGATCCGCCAGGGCTTCAAGGAGGCGCAGCTGCAGGGCGTCGAGTTCCGCCAGCTCGGCCAGGGCGGCCGCATCGGCCACTACCCGATCCACTTCCACCTGGCGAAGAACACCGACTACACCGGCAAGCGCGCCTTCCTGAAGGACAGCTCGGTGTGGGACTCGATGACCCGCTTCGCGGTCATCCACGGCACGCACGGCATCACCCTGTCGCGCAACGTCGGCTTCGCCTCGGTCGGCAACGGCTTCTACCTGGAGGACGCATCGGAGATCGACAACCGCCTCTGCCACAACCTCGGCGTCTCGGTGCGCGGCGCGCTGAAGGAGTTCTACGAAGCGCAGGCCAAGAATCCGAAGGGGCCGACGCTGATGGCGCGCTACGTGCCGCCGATCCTCGACGGCGTCTGCGGCGGCCCGGACTCGAAGGACTGCAACTGCCGCAAGCCGCTTAGCCGCAACGATCCGCCGACCGTCTGCGCCGCCGACGATCCGGTGCGCGTGCCGGTGCTGCGGCTCGGCTCGGACGCCTTCATGCCGGTGACCTTCTGGGCGATGAACGCGTACAACGAGTTCGTCGGCAACGCCGCGGTCGGCGTGCACGGCTTCGGCAGCTGCTACTGGCTGCTGCCCGGCGGGCTGAGCGGGCCGAGCTCGCCGACCTTCCATCATCCGCACAAGTTCGGCGGCCTGGCGGCGTTCAACACCGTCGCCCGGCAGGCGCCGCTGCGCCGCTTCCGCGGCAACAGTTGCATGTCGGCGGCGCTGGCGCTGTCCACCCAGGCGCGCCTCGACCCGGCCACCTACGACCCCTACACGCAGGATCCGTACAAGGCGGTCGGCTACACCGCGGTCGAGAACCCCTACCTGTTCGACAAGGACGGCAGGAAGAAGCCGCCGGCGGTGCTCGATCTCGACTTCGCCCGCCCGGCGGTGGAGGGGAACTTCCAGCCGATCGCGCCCAACAGCGCCGGCAGCGGCGGGTCGATCTACGACTCGTGCGGATCGACCGCCGCCGTCGGCACGGTGGACACAACGCTGGGGCGCAATCCGAAGTCCTGTGCGATCACCACCATCGACCGCTTCAGCACCTCCTACAACTGGGCGCAGGTCAACTTCGCCTCGGTGTGGCTGCGGCCCTGGTTCTACCTGTTCAGCAACGCGGCGATCACCGACCAGCTGTTCGCCGGCCTGACCTTCGTCACCGGCGGCAGTTGGTTCCAGGCGCCGCCGGCCTACTTCTCGATTGCCAAGAACGGCCTCTACATCGGCACCAGCCAGACCGACGACACGACCAACACGTATGCCCGGCGCTCGGGGCCGGTGTTCGCGGTGACCAAGGACACGCCGTTGGGCGCCTACCCGCCGTGCTCGCGCGGCGACCAGAAGACCTGCAACAGCGATCTCGACGGCGCCGGCTACTGGCGCGACGCGCCCTACAATCCGAAGCGGCTGATCAGCATCTACGACGGCCCGCAGTACGCCGACGGCAACCTCTTCCTCAACGTCGGCGCCTGGAGCTGCGATCCGCAGCCGTGCGCCGACAAGCAGGCCGGGCAGTGCGAGCTGCCGGCCGGGCTCCCCTGCGGCATCTACTCCTCCACCCGGCAGCCGGCGGTGGTGAACAACGGCGTCGTCGACAGGACCAAGATGGTCGTCATCGACGCCGCCGTCGGTTGGAAGCAGACCAACGGCTTCTACTACCCGCCGTCGTTCGCCTACCGCGGCTCGACCTTCTTCAGGCAGGCGCCGGCGGAGATGAAGAGTCTCAACCAGTGCATCGACGCCACCGGCGTCATCTCCGACGGCGCCTGCCGCCACAACGTCCTCGACCGCACCCGCAAGTACATCGAGGGCAACATGCTGTCGCTGAGCGGCAAGACCAAGGTCTTCCCCGACGAGGCGTCGCTCGGCGTCGGCCCGATCGACTTCCAGACCTTCCTTGCCGACCTCGACGCCAGCCTCACCGGCGTCTCGGGCGTGATTCCGGTCGGCCCCGAGTGCACCTGCGGCTCGGCCTGCACCACCGCCGACGGTCACCAGGGCACCTGCGGGCGGCGCGACAGCAGCTCACCGTGCCGCTGCGAGGTGACGCTGCCGACCACCTCGCTGAGCCGCAACGCCTTCTTCAACGCGCCGGCGCAGGGCGACGAGTGCCGCTCGTTCGGCCTGCAGACCTCGCCCTACCAGTTCGTCACCTCGGTCATGGCGCAACTGAAGGAACCGACCGAGCCGGGCAAGCAGACCTTCGCCAGCATCGGCGACCCCGACTGGCCGGACCGCCCCGGCGTGGCGATCTACCGGCAGTGGAAGCTGGGCAACGAACCGACCACCGCCGGTCAGGTCTGCGACGGCGGCGTCACCAGCACCGAGCGCAGCACCTTCATGGTCGGCCCCAACGTCTTCCACGCGCCGTCGCTCACCCAGTCGTTCCCGCCCGGGCTCGGCGGCCAGCCCGGTGCGCTCTACTACATCGACACCAGCGGCGGTCCGCCGATCGTGCCGCCGCCGCCGACACCGATCCCGACGCCGGCGCTGCAGTCGACCAGCTGCTATCCCGACTCGGTCCCGTTCAAGGCGGCGCGCTTCTCGAAGAACAAGACCTACCTGCTGTACCAGCTGTACGCGCGCAACGACGCCAAGATCAGCTACCAGTTCTACGTCGGCGACGGGGTGAAGAACGTCGCCGAGGTAAAGGGCAACTTCGTCCGCATGGACATCCGCCAGCACCAGGGCAGCGACTTCGAGGCGCTGGTGCACCAGGTGTGCAAGCCGGGCGACACCACCGCGTGGTGCAAGGCACTGCCGGTGCCGCAGATCGACGCCAACGGCATCCTCACCGTCACCCTCGACCAGAGCAGCCTGGCCGCCGACTTCGCGGTCGAGAACAAGGAGGACTACGACCGCTGTATGCCGCGCGACCTGTGCTTCTTCGACAACGACAGCAAGCGCTGCGAGGCCTGTGCCACCACCACCGACGCCAAGCGCACCGCCAACTGCATCCGGCAGAGCGACTTCCTCAAGGCGGACATCGACTCGATGAGCAGCAAGGACGGCTCCGGCCGCAACCCGCTCGACACCGTCTGTCAGGACTGGGCCACCTACGCGAGCGGCACCGCCAAGCCGCAGGTCGGCGAGGTGTCCTTCATCGACTGCCCGAAGGGCGGCTGCCTCGGCTTCGCCTTCACGCTGCCGGACAGCTTCGTCGGCAACAAGAAGTACAACGACAAGGGCGCCGCCGCCTCGAGCTGCTTCAAGCGCTCCGAGTGGCAGAGCGATGCGCTGGCGCAGCCGACCAACAGCAACGACCCGGTGTGCGGCACGCCGGCGCCGACCACCAACTTCTGCGAGGACACGCCCGGCCCCGGCACGCCGACCGCCACCGCGACGCGCACGCCGAGCGGCGCCGCATCGACGCCGACCAATACGCCGACCGTCGCCGGCCCGACCCCGACGCACACACCGACGATTGCCGGGCCGACGCCGACCAACACCCGCACCGGCGCCATCACCGCCACCGCGACGCCGACGCGGCCGACGCCGACCGTCACCGTCACCCCGACCGGCGCGGCGACGCCGACCGACACGCCGACCCCGACGCCGCCCGGCGCGACGCCGACCGCGACACCGACCGTGCCCGGCGCAACCCCCACCGCCACGCCGACCGGCGGCGGCGGTGGCGGCTTCTACTTCACCGATCACGGCTCCAAGGTCACCAACATCAAGGTGACGCTGGCGGGCATGAGCTACGGCCCGATGCACCTCGACCTGCACGACGACCAGTCGCGCTTCTGCACCACCGCCGGCAAGCACCCGGCGATGTTCGTCGACGTCGGCAGCCACCCGCCGGTCGGCGTGTTCGGCGACAACGCCGCCGACCTGGTCGGCATCGCCAACATCCCGGCCGCGCCCCAGGCCGGCACCTACGACCTGCTGATCCAGACCTTCACGCCATGCTCGGCCAGCGCCCCGACCCTGCTGCGCATGCCGGGCGCGGTGACCTACATGCAGTGACAACGCGCGGGTGTCGCAGGCGCAGTCGCCACGGACTGCACGGATGACAGAACACGGATTTCCCCTTCCGTGAAATCCTGGAATGGCGTCCGTGTAATCCGTGGCACATCGGCGCCGCCTCGAGCCCGGCGCCCGTCGCTCAGCTGCCGATTGCTGATAGCTGACAGCTGATGGCCGACAGCTGACAGCTGACCTCAGCAGCCTTCGAGCGCGGCGCCGACGGCGGCGATCAGCTCGTTGATCGCGACGTTGTCGTCGCCATTGGCGTCGAAGGCGGGGCACTGCGAGAGCGGGGCGGAGCCGAGCGCGATGTTCACGCCGGTGATCAGCTCGTTGATGGTCACCTCGCCGTCGCCGTTGCAGTCGCCGGTGCAGCTCGGCGCCGGGGTCGGCAGGCTGAGGTCGACCAGGTCGGGCAGCTCGCGGGTGCCGAGCGGCTGCGCATGGACGACCGCCTCGTGCGCCGGCGCGGTCGGGGCGGCGGGATCGACGTACGACGTCAACGCCAGCGCCAGCACGCCGCTGCTACCGCCGGAAATGCGCAGGTTGCCGCTCGGCGAGCCGGAGGTTGGGCCATAGAAGATCGAGTTGCGCGGCACCGAGGTGTCGAGCCGCGACAGCGGGCTGACCAGCAGCTCGCGCACGCTCTTCGCGGTGCTGAGCGTCTGGCCGAACTCGTTGGTCACCGAGATGTTCACCGAGGCCTGCGCGCCGCCGATCGGCGTCGAGCTGCAGGTGGCGATGGCGATGGTGGTGGCCGACTCGAGCTGCAGGACGCCGTCGGCGCCGAGCCCCAGCGGCGTCGCGTCGAGCAGCGGCTGCAGGCCGATCTCGGCCGGGCAGGCGTCGTACTCGGCCATCGGCCCGCCCAGCACCAGCACCTCGGCGGTGTCGGCGCTGGCGCCGGTGGCGGCGAAGCCGACCGCTGGATAGCTCGCGGCATCGGGGACCTCGCCGCGGCGCAGCAGGATGGCGCTGCCGCTCAGCACGTCGGCGGCGGTCGGCGTGCTGCCGTCGGCGAGCGTCGCCGCGCAGCGCAGCGTGCCGGTGAATCCGCTCGCCGGCAGGGCGGGGATGTCGCCGACCCCATCCGGCAGGTCGGCGCTGCCGAGGCTCGCCGCCCACGCCACCGGCTGGCCGGCGGCGAGGCGCAGATGGAAGCCGAGGCGCGCGGCCGGGTCGAGGTCGGCGGGCGCATAGACGCAGCGCAGCGTCTGCGCCGCCTCGCCGAGGTTGGCGAGCTGGATCTGCGTGTCGTAGCCGGCACTGGCGTCGACGCGCACCAGCGGGAAGACCAGCAGCGAGGCCGGCGCCTCCTGCGAGACGGCGCCGTGCGCCGCATCGACGGCGAGGCCGAGCCCGAGCAGCAGCGCGGCAGCGAGCCGGCGCGCGCTCATGGCCGCCCCATCGGCAGCACGATCAGGTCGGCGCCGCTGCCGGCGCCGCGCGGCAGCGGCGCGAGGCCGGCGCGCGCCTGCACGGCGCCGCCGCTGGCGCGGTACTCGGCCTCGACCGCGAGCACGAAGCCGCCCGAACCGGCCGCCGGCTTGAGGCTGGTCTGCACCACGTCGCTGCCCACCCCGGCGCGGTCGAAGAGGCCGCCGGCGACGTCGCCGAGCGACAGATCGGCCCAGCAGGTGACCGATTGCGTGCCGGTGAAGCGCTCGCCGAAGGCGTTGGTCACCGCGATGTCGATGTCCACCGTCGCCGGATCGGCGTCGCGCACGTTCTGCGAGCAGGGCGTGATGGCGACGCGCGGCGTGACCGTGCCGTCGCCCTGCGGCTGGCCGGCGCCGGCGGCCGGGTGGGTGATCAGCCACTCGGCCGGGCAGGGATCGTACTCGGGGCCGATGAAGCAGGAGTCGGAGACGTCGCCGCCGACGCACAGCACGTCGTCGCCGTCGTTGAAGCCGGAGCCCTGCAGGCCGACGGCGGCGTAGCTGAACAGGTCGGCGTCGGCGAGCGCCGCGACGGTCGCCTGGCCGACCAGGCGATTGTCGCCGGCCGGCGCGCCGGCGGTGTCGGTCTCGACGCAAAGCAGCTCGCCGCGCATGCCGGCCGGCGCCGGCGGTACGGAGTTGTCATCGCCGGCCTCGCGGCCGCGCGCCGCCGACCAGCTGAGCGGCTGCGCCGGCTCCAGGCGCAGGGTGAAGCTGGTCGCCGCCCAGCCGTCGGTGCCGTCGACGTAGCTGCAGAACACGCCGACCCGCACGCCCGACAGGTTGGTCACCTGCAACACCGTGTCGGCGCTGCTGTCGGCCACCACCTTGGGGAAGATCAGCACCGAGGCGCCGCGCTCACTGCTCACCTGCGCGCCGGCCGAAGCGGCGAACAGCGCGAGGGCGGCAAGGCTGAGCAGGATTCGGTGCACGGGTTGGCTCGCGGGAAGCACCTTCGGTTATGGCATCGGGATTTTCGCATTCGCAAGCCAGCTGGCGTGTTGTCGCAGGCGCGCTGGGGCCACGGATTACACGGATTTGGCCGTACGGACTCTCCGGATTTCACGGATGGGGCAATGGAGTCCGTTTCTGCTCTTTTGAAATTCAGATTTCCGATCCGTGAAATCCGTCGGGTACGTGTCACCAGATCCGTGTAATCCGTGGCCTCAGCGCGCCTGCGACTGCACAACCGCTCGCTTGCGCGGCGCCGCCGCCGCATGGGAGTAGCCGGCCGCATGCGCATCGCGCTCGGGCTGCTGCTGTTGGTCGCGGCACCGGCGGCCGCTTTCGACACTGCGCTGCTGGCGCGGCTGGCGGGCGTGGCGGCGACGCCGGCGGCGGGCGGCGTGCTGGTCTTTCAGCAGGCGAGCCCGGAGGTGACGGTGACCGCCGGCGGGGTGCGCCTGCCGCCGGCGCTCGGCCTCGCCTCGCGCGCGGCGCTGCAACCGGTCGGGGCGCAGGCGCTGCTGCTCGGCGAGCTGACGCTGACCGAGCCGCAGGTGAACGCGGTGATGGACGTCGCCCTCGCCAGCGGCCTCGACGTGACCGGTCTGGCCAAGCGCTTTGCCGCCGCGCAGCCGCCGGTGATGGCGATGCACGTCGCCGGATTCGGCGATCCTGAGACGCTGGCGCTGGCGGTCGGCAAGCTGTTCGCCGCTCTGCGGGCGCGCGCACCAACCGCCCAGCGGCGGCCGCCGGCGGCCCGCGAGAATCGCCTCGACGGCGCCGCGATCGGCGCGGCGCTCGGCCGCGAGGGCGTGCTGGCCGACGGCGTCTACACGGTCGAGATCGGGCGCGGGGTGACGCTGCGCGAACAGGTGGTCGGCGCCGGGCTCGGCGTGCGCAGCCGCATCAGCTTCGCCGGCCGCGATCCGCAGGCGCTGCTCGACGGCGAGCTGGCGGTGCGCGAGTCGGAGCTGCAACAGACCCTGCGCGCCCTGCGCGGCCACGGCATCGCGGTGACCGGCATCCAATCGCACCTGGTCGGCGAGACGCCGCGCCTGCTCTTCGTGCGCTTCTCGGCGGTCGGCTCGGCGGTCGCGTTGGCGCGTGACCTGAATGCCGTGCTGGCGGCGCAGGACAAATAGGCCGTCAGCCGTCAGCCATCAGCTATGAGCATGAATCCACCTCGCCCCTCGCTACTGCGCCGTGCGGCGGCCACCTGGTTGGCCGGGCTGCTGCTCCTGCTGCCGCTGGCGCTGACCGCGGCGGTGCTGACCTGGCTGGTCGGCCTGCTGCACAGCCTGCTGGGGCCGAACAGCCTCGCCGGGTGGATCTTCGCCTCGCTGGGCTATCCGTTCTCCGCCAATCCCGGCCTCGCCTATGTGTTTGGAGCACTGGTGCTGTTCGTCGCCATCGGCCTGCTCGGGCTGGCGGCGCGCGCCGGGCTGCAGGGGCCCCTGCAGCGGCTCACCGATCGCTCGCTGCGCCGCATCCCGTTGGTCGGCAGCGTGTACAACGTCGCGGCGCGCTTCGTCGGGCTGCTCGACCAGCAGCCGGGCGCCGACATCGGCGCGATGAGCCCGGTGTGGTGCTTCTTCGGCGGGCCGGGCGGCGCCGCGGTGCTCGGCCTGGCGCCGAGCCCGGAGCCGATCGCGATCGACGGCAAGGGCTACTACGGCGTGCTGGTGCCGACCGCGCCGGTGCCGTTCGGCGGCGCGCTGCTCTACGTGCCGGTCGAGTGGGTGCGGCCGGCCGACATCGGCGTCGACAAGCTGACCGCCATCTACGTCTCGATGGGCATCACTCCGCCGCCGGCGCCGCGTCCGCCGCGCTGAGCGGGCCGCGCCGGCCGCAGGCGACGCCGTCGCGCGCGCACACCGCCTGCGCGTGCGCCAGCAGGATGCGCCGCACCTCCTCGATCGCCAGCGGGTGGCCCTGCACCGAGTGGCCGGCGAAGGGGATGATCAGCTCCGACTCGACGCCGTCGTGGCGCGCGCTGGCGAAGGTGACGACGCCGTCGGTGGCGTCCGGTCCGGCCGCGGCGCCGCGCACCGGGATGATCGAATGCGCGCTGATGCCGGGCGCGACCGGCGTCGCGGCGAGCGCGAGCAGCAACGGGCTGTTGGTCTGCATGCCGTAGATACTGCCGAAGCGCGGCCCGCGCGGGTCGAGCGTCAGCGCGTCGCCGTTGCCGTCCATCAGGTCGGCGGTGGCGCCCAGCACGTCGGCCGGCAGGGTGACGAAGCGCGCCACCAGCCCGGCGAGCGAGCGGTTGGCCAGCGGGCTGCCGCGGTGCGGCGTGGCGACGAAGATGACGCTGCGCACGAACGGCAGCGGCTGGACGATCAGCGCGCGCTCGAGCAGGTCGCGGGTGTCGGGGCGCACTTCGATCTGGTCGAGCGGCACCTGGCTGACCGCGTCCCACAGGCGCGTGCCGGTATCCACTGCGGTGAGCTTGACCAGCAGGCCGCCCTGGCTGTGGCCGACAACCACCATCTCGCGCAGCGCCGCGTCGCTGCCGTCCGGATCGACCTGGCGCAGCGCCTCGCTGAGCGCGTCGCGCAGCACCATGGCGGAGTACGGGATCGGGCTGCCGCTGGCGTAGTGGAAGAACCAGAACTGGTAGCGGTCGCGCACGCCCGGGTCGTTCGACAGGTCGTTGAGCATGTCCGCCCAGCGGCCGGCGCTCGACGCGGTGCCGTGCACGAACACCACCGGGATGCGGCCGCGCTGATAAGGCTGCGCGAAGGTGAGGTTGCTGGGGATCTCCTCGCGCAGCAGGTCGCCGAAGAAGAAGCCGCGCCGTTCCCAGCGCCACTTCGGCGACTGGCTGAGCGTCCAGGCAAGCGCCGCGGTGGGCTCGATCTCCAGCCGCACGGCGCGGCCGTCGATGTCGACCGTGCGCTGCTCGGAGCCGGTGAACACCTCCAGCGTACCGTGCATGATCGGCGCGGCGAGCTGCTGGCGCGCCTCGCCGAGGCGCAGCAGCGCGGTGACCGCGGTGCGGGCGTTGGGACCGAGATAGTCGATCGCCCCGGGCGGCGGCTCGGCAGCCACGGCGCGCGCCGCCAATGGTGCACCGATGCCGGCGCGGCGGTGGCGCGCCTGCAGGCCGCGCACGCGCAGCTCGGCGGCCGGCACCAGCTCGACCAGATCGCGATCGTCCCAGCGCAGCGCGTCGGGCGCCATGTGGATGGCGAGCTGCTGGCCGAACGGCAGCGGGTAGAGCCCGGGCTGCAGCAGCACCTCGGCACCGTCGGCGGAGGCGAAGGCGCGGGTGAGGGCGCGGTTGTAGATGTCGGCGGCGGTGCGCAGGCGCGGGTCGATCGGGTCGGGCGGTGCCTCGTCGGCGCCGGGGAAGAGGAAGGCCCAGGCGCACACCGCCGCCTCGAGATAGTACTCGCGACGGCCGGTCACCTCGGCGTGGTTGAAGGAGAGCTCGGCGAGCGCGAACAGCAGGCTGCCGCGCTCGCGGTGCTCGATCGCCAGCTCGTGCAGGCGGCGCAGCGCGGTGGGCGGGTCGCGCCGGTACACCGCCGCGAGATTCCAGCGGTGCAGCACGTTGCGGGTGGCGGCGCTCGGCTGGTCGGAGTTGAGCGCGTTCGCGGTCAGCTCGCGCGAGACGGTGCGCGGCGAGACGCGGCTGACGCCGACCGGCGGCCCGCAGCCGGCGAGCAGCAGGGCGGCCGCCAATACCGCGGCGCCGCTACGCAGACAGCGAACCATGCGCGATCGCGGGCGCGCCAGGGCGCGCCCCTACGGCCGACCGTCCGCGGCTGGCGGCGTCGGGGTCTGGGCCGGATCGGGCGACGGGGTTCCCGCCGCCGCCTCGTCGTGCGTGTAGACCATCGCCTCCGGGGCGCGGGCGTTGCGGCTGATGAAGGAGTCGGCCGCTGTGCACCAGCTCGGACCCGCGATCAGCGCGAGCGCGATCAGCAGCGCCGGGCGAACGTCGATCCGGTTCTCCATCACCGGCTATTCATCGCCGATCGCGCCGACGCCGTCGAGCGCCTGCATCACTTCGATCTGCACCTCGGGGCGGTGCAGGTTGCCGAGGTGGCCGCCGCTGGGGAAGACGCGCACCTGTTCCTCGCCGACCGTCTGGCTCAGCCAGGCGAGGTCGGCGTCGCTGGTCAGGAAGTCGTTCTGGTTGACGAAGACGCGCAGCTTGCGGTTGCCGCGCAGCGGCTGGGTGAGGCTGCGCAGGTCGTTCTGTTGCACCATCTGTTCGGCGGAGCCGACGGTGCCGAGCCGGTCGCGGTGATAGGGCAGCACGAAGGCGTAGAAGTAGCCGGTGAAGGAATAGTCGGCGATCTCTTCGTAGGGCGGCTGGCGGCGCAGGCGGCGGCGCTCGGTGCGCAGCACGCCGAGATCCTCGCGCTGCTGGCTCTCGTACAGCACCGCCTTGAGCGAGCGCTGGAAGACGTTGCCGATCAGGAACTCGGCCTCGGTGTTGGTGAACGGCAGCGTCGCCGGCGGCGTGGTCGCCTCCACTTCGGCTTCCGACGCGTCGAAGGTCGCGTAGACCTCGGCGCCGGTGCGGTCGGCGAGGGCGCGTTTGCCGACCGCCACCGCCTTCAGCAGGATGCGCTGTCCCTCTGCTTCCTGCGTCTCCTGCGGATAGTGGCGCAGCACCTCGCGGTAGGCGTCGAGCCGCTGCATGCCGTCGAACAGGCTCACCGGCGTGTCGAGCAGCACGTAGCGGTCGAAGGTGATCAGCTGCTCTCCGGACTGGCGCTCGGCCGCCGCGATGTAGAAGCCGTGGAAGGCGCCGAGCGAGTAGCCGAGATAGATGCGCGCGGTGATGCGGCCGGGATCGCGCGCCGCCAGGTCGCGGGCGATCGCGTCGAGCGCCAGGTGCACGTCATGCGCGTCGATCGGCGCGTGGCCCGGCACCGGCACGCTGCCGGCGTCGGCGATGAACTCGGCGTTGAGCGGGCTGCTGACGATCGCCACCGAGCAGCCGCGCCGCCAGGCGAGCTCGGCCAGCGCCACGCTGCCGGAGCTGAGCCGGTGCGCGCCGAGGCCGGGCACGACGAACACCAGCGGCGCGCCGCCGGGCTGCAGGCGATAGGAGTAGGGCAGCTCGCGGCCGGTCGCCGCCATGCGCACGCGGCCGGTGCGCAGCGCGCCGGCGAAGGCGTGGTCCTGTGGGCCGAAGAAGGCGGCCTGCAGCGTCTGCACCGCGGCGCTGTCCTCGCCCACCGGGCTCCAGGCGGGCGGCTCGATGCGCACCTCGCGCGCTGCCGACGAGAGCAGGCGGGCGTCGTCGTAGATGTCGAAGCTGCTGGCGGCGAAGCGCCGGTACTCCTCGATCGAATCGACCTGGTCGTTGAACTTGAAGGCGAGGCTGGCGGGGAAGACCAGGCGGGCCGGATCGAGCACCATGTCGGGCAGCATGCCGACGCCGTCGCGCACCGAGCTCGGCCCGACGATCGGCAGCACGGCATAGGTCGAGGGGCGCCAGCCCCAGCGCGCGAACACCTGGCCGAAGTCCTCCGGCATCGCGTCGATGTGCAGCCAGTGGGTCGCCGGATCCCACAGGCCGGCGACGCCGACCGTGCTGTTCACCGCGAAGCGGGCGATCTCGTGGCCGGCGCCGAGGCGGTTGCCCTGCAGCAGGTTGCCGACCAGGTTGCGCGGAAAGTCGAGGTTGTTGGCGAAGTCGCGCAGCCGTTCGCGCGCGACGCGTGGCACGACGAAGCGATAGGCGCGTCCGAGCGGCGCCGCCACCCACTCGATGAAGCCGTGGTTGAAGTCCCAGATGGCGCGGTTGGCCGGCTCCAGCGGATCGGGAAAGTTGGGCGGCGGCGGCGCGGGCTGTTGCAGCACGGCGGCGCCGGGACCGTCGAAGCGCGACCAGTCGCGCCGCTCGACCGGTTGCGCGCTGCAGCCGACGAGCAGCAGCAGCAGACCAGCTGGGAAGCGGTTTACCGCGGAGGCGCGGAGACGCGGAGAAGAGCTGGCCGCCTCACCACGTGTTCTCCGCGTCTCCGCGTCTCCGCGGTGAGTGTGTCTGACAATATCCAGATTACGGGCGCTCCAGCGCGTAGGTGATCATCAGCCGCACCAGCACGAACTCGTGCTTGCCGGCGTTCACGTTGATTTCGGCGAAGGGCAGGAACTGCCAGGCGATGAAGCCGCCGAAGTCGTCCTCGTTGGTGAAGTTGTTGTCCGGCTCGTAGAAGCCGCCGGTGCGCACGCCGGCGCCGAGGTTGTAGGAGGCGCCGATCGAGAAGAACGCGGCGTTGTTGAACTCGGCGCCGCGCGGCCAGTCGCCGCCCCAGTTGAGGTCGGCGGAGATCGACAGGCGGCGGCCGATCACCTCCGACACCGAGCCGCCGATCTCCAGGCTGTTGAAGGTGTTGCTCTGCGTGTCGTAGAAAATGGTGCCGGCGACGAAGGTCGACTCCCAGTCGCTGTGGCGGTCCCACAGCTCGACCAGGCCGAAGGTGCGCACGCGGCTGAAGTTGCGCTCGTCGCTCGGCACGTTCTTGTTGCGCCGCCAGGTCGGCTCGACGCTGAGCTCGAACGGGAAGCGCCACTTGGAGTTGATGTAGGCGAAGCCGGCGCCGACCTCGATGCGGTTCTTCTGGTTGCGGAAGGTGGGGCCGGCGACCAGCGACTGCACCTGCGGCGCGGTCTGCTTGCGCGGCCAGAAGCCGGGCAGCTCGAAGCGCTCCTCGACCGGCGCTTCGGGCTGGTCGACGTACGAATCCCAACCGCTCTCCGGCGCCTCGCTGCCAATCTCCGCGCCGTCGGCGTCCATGTAGGTCTGGCCGGGCGAGTTGTTGCCGTCGCGGGTGAGGAACTGATCGGCCTCGCCAAAGGCGCGCGCCGCGGCGATGAGGACCAGCAGTGGAACCAGGACCAGGTGTCTCATCGGAGCGCCCCCCAAGCCTTTCAACGCAGAGTCGCAGAGACGCGGAGAGCAGAAGGGAGAAGAGCAGGAGTCTTCTCTGCGCCCTCTGCGCCTCAGCGTCTCTGCGTTGAAATCCTTTCCGTCGCGTCCTGATCAGAAGTCGACCGCGTCGCGGATGATCGGGCAGGTCATGCAGTGTCCGCCGCCGCGGCCGCGGCCGAGCTCGGCGCCGACGATGGTGATGACCTCGATGCCCGCTTTGCGCAGCAGCGTGTTGGTGTAGGTGTTGCGGTCGTACGCGTACACCACGCCCGGCGAGGCGCAGACCAGGTTGGCGCCGCTGTCCCACTGCGTGCGCTCGCGCTGGTAGTCGCTGCCGCCGGCCTCGACGACGCGCATCTTCTTGAGGCCGAGCGCCTCGGTGACCACGTCGACGAACGGCTTCTTCTCGTTGTGCAGCTCGACGCCGCTCGGATGATTGCTCGGCCGGTACGAGAACGTCGTCGTCTTGTTCATGAAGTCGGGGGCCAGCAGTACGCAGTCGCGGTCGGCGAAGGTGAAGACGGTGTCGAGATGCATCGCCGCGCGGATCTTGGGCATCGCCGCGACGATGACGCGCTCGGCGGCGCCCTTCTTGAACAGCGTCGCGGCGAGCTGGCTGATCGCCTGTCGCGAGGTGCGCTCGCTCATGCCGATCAGCACGTTGCCCTTGCCGATCGGCATCACGTCGCCGCCCTCGAGCGTGGCGAGGCCGTGGTCCTGGGTGGGATCGCCCCACCAGACGTTCACCTTGCCGGCGAAGTCGGGGTGGAACTTGTAGATCGCCGTCGTCAGGATGGTCTCTTCGTGGCGCGCCGGCCAGTACAGGGGGTTGAGGGTCACGCCGCCGTAGATCCAGCACGTCGTGTCGCGCGTGTAGAGCGTGTTCGGCAAGGGCGGCAGCAGATACTCGGTGGCGCCGGCCGCCTCGCGCACGACCTGCAGCGCCTTGCCGCCGATCGACTCCGGGAATTCGTTGGTCGACAGGCCGCCGATCAGCGTCTCGGCGAGGGCGCGGTTGTCGAGGCCCTCCAGGTAGCTGCGCAACTCGTCGATGAAACCCAGCCCGACCTGGTTGGGCACCACCTGGTTGTCGAGGATCCACTTCTTGCCTTCCGCCACCGCCACCGTCTCGGCGAGCAGGTTGTGCATCTCGACGACCTCGATGCCGCGGTCGCGCATCTTGGTCATGAAGTCGAAGTGGTCGCGCTTGGCGTTCTCGACCCACAGCACGTCGTCGAACAGCAGCGCGTCGCAGTTGCTCGGCGTCAGCCGCTGATGCGCCCGCCCGGGCGCGCAGACCATCACCTTGCGCAGTTGTCCGACTTCCGAATGGACGCCGAATGCCGGCGTCGCGCTATCCTTTGCAGCCATATGTACCTCCGTCTCGAAGAAAATCGTCAGATCGTGATGTAGCCGGTCACCAGCCCGTGGATGCCGACCACGGCGCCGATGACCACCGCCGCGAACAGGGCCCACTCCGCCGGCGAGAAGAGCTGCAGCCGCTGCTCGCGTCGGGTGATGTAGTACAGCAGCGTGCCGGGCGCGTAGATGATCAGCCCGAGCAGCATGAACTTCATCCCGGCGGCGACCAGCAGGAAGACGGTGTAGGCGGTCGCCAGCCCGGCGATGATCAGGTCCTTCTGCCGGCTGCCGGGATCCTTGTCGTAGGTTTCGCGCGTCAGCACCAGCTTCAGCATGTACGCGGCGGAGAGGAAGTAGGGGATCAGCGACATGTGGCTGCACAGCGACAGGGCGAAGGTGAAGGCGTCGTCCGAGAACAGCGTCGCCAGCAGGACCAGCTGGATGAGCGACGAGGTGATGAGCAGCGCCGCGGTGGGCACCTGCGCGGCGTTCTCGCGCCCCAGGAAGGCGGGCATGTCGAGCTTCTTGGCGGCGATCGACAACACCTCGGCGGCCATCAGCGTCCAGGCCAGATACGCACCGAGCACCGAGACGATGACGCCGACGCCGATGAACACCGCGCCCCAGGGGCCGACCGCCGCCTCCAGCACGCCGCCGACCGAGGGCTGCGACAGGCGGGCGATCTCCTCGCTCGGCAGGATGCCGTAGGAGAGGATCGACACCGAGGCGAACAGCGCCAGCACGCCGAGGAAGCCGGTGACGGTGGCGACGCCGACGTCGGAGCGCTTCTCGGCGAAGCGCGAGTAGTTGCTGGCGCCCTCGATGCCGAGGAAGACGAACACCGTCACCAGCATGGTCGAGTTCACCTGCTGGAAGAGGCTGCCGTAGACCGCCGCGTCGCCGCCCAGCAGGTTGGCGGCAAACACGTCGCCGTTCATGAAGAACAGCGCCAGGACGATGAACAGCAGCAGCGGGATGACCTTGGCGATGGTGACCACCTTGTTGATGCCGGCCGCCTCCTTCACGCCGCGCATGACCAGCATGTGGAAGGCCCAGATGCCGACCGACGAGAGCGCCACCGAGAGCACCGTGTTGCCCTCGCCGAGGGCGGGGAAGATGCGACCCAGCGTCGACTTGATCAACACCCAGTACGAGACGTTGCCGACGCAGGCGCTCGCCCAGTAGCCGAAGGCGGAGATGAAGCCGAGGTAGGGGCCGAAGCCGGCGCGCGCGTAGGCGTACACGCCGGCGTCGAGATCGGGCTTGCGGTTGGCGAGCGTCTGGAAGACGAAGCCGAGCATCAGCATGCCGGTGCCGGCGATTGCCCAGGCGATCAGGGCGCCGTAGACGCCGGTGGCCTGGGCGAAGTTGCGCGGAATGGAGAACACCCCGGCGCCGACCATGCCGCCGACCACCATGGCGGTGAGGGTTGCAAGGGGAACCTTCTGGGCCTTGTCCGAAGCCATGGTCACCTCTCCATCCGTGGCGTAACCCGCTGCGCTAGCGGGATGGGGAATCCGAGCGAGTCGCGCGTGTAGCAGCTCGTCTTGGCTAGCGACAAGCCGATCAGCTAGGCACCCCGCAGTAGTACCAGCCGCGGACGAACCGACAAGGGGGTGCGGTCGGCCGCGGCGCGGGCGCCTGGACCCGGCGCCCGCTACGGGGCGAGGCGGCCGAGCCCGAAGAACTCGGCGATGCCGCCGAGCACCAGCTGCGCGCCGACCGCCACCAGCACCAGCCCCATGAAGCGCACGGCAATTGCTTGGCCGCGGGCGCCGAGCCGCTGCTGCATCCAGCCGGACATCGCCAGCACCACCCAGACCACCCCGGCGGTGACGGCGACCGCGATCAGCACCATCCATGGCAGCGTCGTCGGGCGCGCCGCGGCGGCCATCGTCATCGCCGTGATGATCGTGCCGGGGCCGGCGATGAGCGGCATCGCCACCGGCACCAGCAGCTGATCGGCGGCGCTCAGCGTGGTGGCCGGATCCTCCTCGCGGCCGCGATCGCGCGAGCGCAGCATGTCGAGCCCGGTGAGCGTCACCACCAGGCCGCCGCCGACCCGAAACGCCGCGAAGGAGATGCCGAAGAGCAGCAGGACGAAGCGCCCGACCAGCGCCGCGCCGGCGAGGATGGCGAACACCGCCAGCGCGACGCGATTGGCCGCGGCGCGCTGCGACTGGGCGTCGTGGCCAGGCACCAGCGAGAGGAACACCGGCAGCGCCGCGAACGGGTTGGCGATGGCGATCAGCGCGATGGTGGTCTGCAGGAAGTCGCCGAGGTCGACGTGGAGCACGATGGTCCCTCCCGCATTCAGGGGATGGCGGCGGCGGCGCGGTCGTAGCCGGCGGCGTGCCGCAGCATGCGGTAGAGCAGGTACAGGCTGAGCGACAGCACCACCAGCTCGGCGGTGAGCGTCAGCACCATGGTCAGCAGGTCCACCATGTCGAGCGCCGACACCCACCAGGCGCGGTCGCTCGGAGCGGTCTGCATCACCGGCACGCCGCCCTGCGGCGCCAGCATGAACACCACCAGCAGGCGCACCACCGCGGTGAGCAGCAGCGCGATCGAGATGAAGGCGCCGAGGCAGCACGCGCTGACGCCGATCCACAGCGTGCGCACTACCGAAGCGGCGGTCGGCCGCGTCGCCGGCGTCAGCATGCGCTCGGCGATGCGCGTGTAGCGGTAGCACCACGCGATGGTGAACAGCAGCACCAGCAGGCTGCCGAAGGCGACGTACTCGCGGATGTCGACGCCGCGCCCCGAGCCGGACACCGGCGGGCTGCGCAGCACGACGTAGAGCAGCAGGACGATCGGCAGGGTGGCGAGCGCCACCTGCAGCCAGAAGCCGATCCACCCCAGCCGGGCGAAGGGCCGCGCCAGCTGGGCGAACTCGACTGCCGGGTACGCTGCCGCCTCATCGTTCGACATGCTTCGCTCCATTCCCGCCGGATGGGGCCGCCCGGCTGCCTGGTTGGCGCCGCCCGCTGTAGCGCAAGCCCGGCGGCTTGGCGATGGGCGACCGGTTGACGGCTGTCGCGACCAATGGGCAGAGGGGCTGCGCATGCTGCACCGTGCGCTCGGCGCCAGCCGCTACGTCGTCATCGTCGCCGTCTTCAGTACGCTGCTGTCGTCGATGGCGCTGCTGGTCTACGGCGCCCTCATGGAGGTGGTGGCGCTGCTGCAGGTGGTGCGCGACGGCATCATCTCCAGCGCGGGCGGCAAGGCGCTGGCGCTGCGTTTCATCGAGGCGACCGACATCTTCCTGATCGGCATCGTGCTGTTCATCTTCAGCCTCGGCCTCTACACGCTGTTCATCGACGACAAGCTGGCGCTGCCCGCCTGGCTCGAGGTGAAGGATCTCGACGACCTCAAGGCGCAGTTGATCAGCGTCGTCATCGCCGCGCTCGCCGTCATCTTCCTCGGCTACGTCGTGCAGTGGGAGGGCGACCCGCAGATCCTCGGCCTCGGCGCCGCGGTGGCGCTGATGGTCGCGGCGCTGGCGTTCTTCCTCAACACCAAGCCGCGCGAGCAGTGACGCGAGGGTTCATGCGGACGGCGAGCGAGCCGATGAAGCGCAAGCAGTACGAGGCGGCGTTGGAGACGTTGCAGGCCGAGCTCTGCACCCTGCAGGAGCTCGACGTCTGGCCGCTGCTCTTCGCCGGCGGCCTGGTCTTCTTCCTCGCCGTCGAGGCCGAGAAGCTGATCATCCGCTCGACCCCGTCGCTGCGCCGCGGCGTCACGGCGGTCGAGGCGGGACAGTGAGGCAGACTCCATCCCGCGCAACGCGGGGGAGGGGCGGGGAGGGGGCGCCGCATTGCATCTCGGTGCTCGGTCAGTAGGATCCCCGCCCGATGCCCGAGTCCCAGGAAGCGATTCAGTCCGGTCCCGGTCGCGCGGCGATCTTCCTCGTGCTCACCGTCGGCGCCTCCGACCAGGACGCCGCGCTGGTGCGCGAGGTGTGCGCCGACATCTCCGGCCTGGTGCGCGCCGTCGGCCATCGCGACGAGACGGCGGCGCTGAGCTGCGTGGTCGCGATCGGCGCCGAGGCGTGGGAGCGCGTGCTGCCCGGTCGCGGCCGTCCCGCGCAGCTGCACCCCTTTCGCGCCCTCGCGGACGGCGGCCGCGTCGCGCCGTCGACGCCCGGCGACCTGCTGCTGCACATCCGCGCCGAGCGCCAGGACTTCTGCCAGGAGCTGATGCGCGCGATCATGACGCGCCTCGGCGGCGCGGTGGCGATCGCCGACGAGGTGCACGGCTTCGCCTACATGGACAGCCGCGACCTGATCGGCTTCGTCGACGGCACCGAGAATCCGGCGGGCGAGCTGCGCCGCGCCTTCACCATCGTCGGCGACGAGGACCCCGAGCACGCCGGCGGCAGTTACGTGACGACGCAGCGCTACGTCACCGACTTCACCGCCTGGGGCGCCGTCCCGACGGAGCAGCAGGAGGCGGTCATCGGCCGCACCAAGGCCGACGACATCGAGCTCGGCGATGACGTGTGTCCGCCCTCGGCGCACAAGGAGCGCGCCAAGATCGTGCGCGACGGCGTCGAGCAGAAGATCCTGCGCCACAACCGCGCCTTCGGCAGCGCGCGCGAGTCGGGCACCTTCTTCATCGCCTACGCGCGCGACCTCTCGGTCACCGAGGAGATGCTGCAGCGCATGGTCATCGCCGACGAGGCCGGCGTCTACGATCGCCTGCTCGACTTCTCGCGCCCGCAGACCGGCACCAACTTCTTCGCCCCGTCGGTGGACGTGTTGGAGGCGCTCGCCGATCCGCCCGCCGCGCAGCCGGAGGCAGCGCCGGCGCCGCCGGCGCCCGAGGCCGCGTCCGCGGCGCCTGCCGATGCCACGCTCAGAATCGGCAGCCTGCGCGGCACCGGCGGCGAGCTGTAGGCGAGCGCCGCGACGCGCCGCCCGGCGGCGCCGCGATGGCCTGGCCCCGCCTGGAGCGAGGGGGGCCACGGGTGACGCGTTGCCGCCGCCGCCAGACGCGGCGACAACGCCGACGCACGACCGCCCTTCACACCGCGATCGCGCCCGACCACAAGCCGTGCACGGCAGCCAGCGCCGCGACCACCACCAGCGCGAACAGCAGCCGCTCGCGTGCGCTGAACAGCGGCGCGCCGCGCTCGCGTTGGGCGAGCACGTAGAGGGCCGTGCCCGGCGCGTAGACGGCCGCCGAGAGCAGCAGGAAGGTGAGGCCGCCGGCGATCAGCATGGCGGCGGCGTAGACCACCGCGACGGCGCTGCGCAGCAGATCGCCGCGGCGGCCGCGCGGATCGGCGGCGTAGGTCTCGCCGCTCCATGCCAGCTGCAGGCCGTAGCCGGCGACCAGCAGATACGGCAGCAGCGTCATCGCGCTGGTCATGCGCATCGCCAGCGCGAAGGTCTCGTCGGCGAACGAGGTGACGATGAGAAACGCCTGGATGACCAGGTTCGACAGCCACAGCGCGCTGACCGGCACCTGGTTGCGATTCTCGCGCGCCAGGAACGACGGCATGGTGCGGTGGCGCGCGGCGGAGAACAGCACCTCGGCGGCGAGCAGCGCCCACGACAGGTAGTTGCCGAGCACCGAGACGATCAGGCTGAGGCTGACGAACGCCAGGCCCCAGGGCCCGACGATCGCCGCCATCACGCCGGCCACCGACGGGGTCGGCAACTGCGCCAGCTCGGCCTGCGGCAGGATGCCGTACGACAGCATGGTCACCGCCACCAGCAGCGCCAGCACCACCAGGAAGCCGGCGACGGTGGCGAAGCCGACGTCGCTGCGCTGCCGCGCCAGGCGCGAGTAGACGCTGGCGCCCTCGATGCCGACGAAGACGAAGACGGTGAGCAGCATGGTGCCGCGCACCTGCTCGAACAGGCTCGGCGCCGCGCGCGGCGCGAAGTTGGCGGCGAAGACCTCGGCGCGGAAGGCGAGCGCCGCGGCGACCAGGAAGGCGAGCAGCGGGACGATCTTCGCCACCGTGGCGATGGTGTTGAGCGCCGCCGCCTGCGTGATGCCGCGCAGCACCAGCGCGTGCACGCCCCACAGCAGCAGCGAGGCGCTCAGCACCGCCGCCGGCGTCGAGCCGTCGCCGAAGATCGGGACGAAGGCGCCGAGCGTCGCCTTGATCAGGATCAGGCAGGCGAGCTGCGCCAGGCAGCAGGTGATCCAGTAGCCGAGCGCCGCGGCGAAGCCGAGGTAGTCGCCGAAGCCGGCCTTGGCGTAGGCGTAGATGCCGGCGTCGAGGTCGGGCCGCCGTTGCGACAGCGTCTGGAAGACGAACGCCAGCATCAGCATGCCGCCGCCGGCGATGCCCCACGCCGCCAGCGCCGCGAGCCCGCCGCTCGCCGTCGCGAACTTCGCCGGCAGCGTGAAGATGCCGGCGCCGACCATCGAGCCGATGACCAGCGCGGTGAGCGAGGCGCGGGAGAGGGAGGTGGACGAGGAGTCAGTCACAAGAAAAAGGCCGTTAGGCTGTTGGCTGCTAGGCTGTGAGGGGGCGGATCATTTCTCCCCCTTAACAGCCTAACAGCCTAACAGCCTCGAAAGCCTAACAGCCTCTCCTCAGATCCGCCGCGTCCTGATCCCCAGCGTCGCGAAGGCGATCGTCACCAACGGGCTGAGCCAGCAGAAGACGGCGTAGGGGGCGTAGTGGACGGTGGCGATGCCGAGCGTCGCGGCCATGTAGGCGCCGCAGCTGTTCCAGGGGATCAGCGCGCCGGTGACGGTGCCGGAGTCGCCGACCGTGCGCGACAGCACTTCCGGCGCCAGGCCGCGCTCGCGGAAGCCGTTCTTGAACATGCGCGCCGGCAGCACGATGGCGATGTACTGGTCGGCGGTGACGATGTTGGTGGCGACCACCGCGCCGACCAGCGACGCGACCAGCCTCCCCGCCGACCTGGCGGCATTGATGACCGGCGCCATCAGCCGGTCGAGGACACCGACCTTCTCCACCACGCCGCCGAAGGAGAGCGCAGTGATGATCAGCCAGACGGTGTTGAGCATGCTCTCCATGCCGCCGCGCGAGATGAGCTGATCGATGTCGGCGTTGCCGGTGTTGGAGCGGTAGCCGTCGGCGAGCGCCAGCCACACCCCCTTGAGCAGCGCCAGGCCGTTCGGCAGGTCGGTGGTGCCGGCGCTGTTGGCGTAGGCGATGACGCGCTCCGGCGCGACGATCACCGCCAGCACGCCGCCCGCCAGCGCGCCGAGGAAGATGGTGGTGAAGGGCGGCAGCTTGATCGCGGCGAGGGCGACGACCAGTCCCAGCGGGACGAACAGCCACAGTGAAACGTGGAAGAGGTTCTGGATGGCGTCGAGCTGTTCCTGGGCATCGAAGTCGCCCGGACTGCCGAGATACCAGAAGACCAGCAGCGCCGCCGGCAGCGTCACCGCCGAGGTGATGAAGGTCTCGCGCACGTGCGCGTAGAGGTCGACGCCGGCGGACGCGGCGGCGAGGTTGGCGGAGTCGGAGAGCGGCGAGGACTTGTCGCCGAAGTAGGCGCCGGAGATCACCGCGCCGGCGGTCACCGCCGGGCTCAGATCCATGTTGGCGGCGATGCCCATCAGGCCGATGCCGATGGTGCCGACCACCGTCCACGAGCTGCCGATGCTCATCGCGACGATGCCGCAGATCACCGCGGTGGTGAGGTAGAAGTAGTTGGGGCTGAGCAGCTGCAGGCCGTAGTAGACCATCGCCACCAGCGTCCCGCTCATCGCCCAGGTGCCGATCAGCGAGCCGACCGCGAAGAGGATGAAGATCGCGCCGATGCCGGAGGAGACGCTGTGCACCGCCGCCTCGCCGAGCGCCTCCAGCGTGTGGCCGCAGCGCCAGCCGACGAGCACCGCGACCAGGGTCGCCACCACCAGCGCGATCTGGTTGGGTCCCAGCGCGCCGGCGTCGCCGAACAGGAAGAACGAGAGACTGATGAAGACGATCAGGCTGCCGACCGGGATCAGCGCCTCCAGCATGGTCACCGGTCGGGTGCCGGGCGCCGGCGCGGCGGGCGTCGAGTCGGGTGCGGACGTCATGGGCTTCCTCCCGCGGCCAGCGCCGCGCCGAACAGGATGGTGAGCAGCAGCAGCGACAGCCCGGCGACCGGCCAGCGCCGCAGCCGCTCGTCGAGCTGCACCAGCGCGCCGCCGCCGACGAGCGCGGCGCGCCGCAGCGCGCCGAGCCCGGCGCCCGCCAGGGCGCGCGGCAGGCGCTCGTCCCAGCGTCCGAGCAGCAGCGCCAGCACGCCGCCGCCGAGCAGCGGCCACAGCGATTTCATCAGGCCGTCGAGGCTGAGCCCGGGGCTGACGCTGCCGCCGGGGATCGGCAGCAACGCGCCCCATCCGCCGAGGCCGAGCAGCAGCGACGTGAGGGCGAGGAACAGCGCCGCCAGCTCGCGGCCGCGCGCGATCGCTTGGCGCGGCGCGAGCGGCGCGTCGGGCGCCGCCGTGGCGTGCGCCAGCACCAGCACCAGATACGCGGCGGTGAGGACGCCGCCGGCCTGCAGCACCAGCCCCCACCACCACTGGCCGCTGGCGCTCGCCGCGCCGAGCAGCAGCTCCTTGGCGGCATAGGCGCCGCTCGGCGGCAGGCCCATCAGCGCCAGGCCGCCGACGGCAAAGGTCAGCACGCTGAGCGGCTGCGCGCGCGCGATGCCGCGCAGGCCGGTGATGCGGTCGTGGCCGAGCGCCGCGTACATCAGGCCGGCCGCCATGAACATGCCGGCCTTGGCGGTGGCGTGCGCCATCGCCTGCAGGATTCCGCCCGCCAGCGCGCCGCCGCTGAGCAGGCGGCCGGACGCGTCGAGCGCCAGCGGGAACATGAGGAAGAGGTAGCCGATCTGCGCCACCGTCGAGTAGGCGACCAGCAGCTTCAGCCGCTCCTGGCGCAGCGCCACCAGGTTGCCGACCACGATCGCGCCGGCGCCGAGCGCCGCCAGCAGCTGTGCCGCGGCGCCGCCGGGGATCGCCGGCATGACCGCGAACCACAACCGCACGACGAGAAAGAACGAGCCCTTCACCACCAGTGCCGAGAGCACCGCGCTGGCCGCCGGCGGCGCGCCGGCGTGCGCCGGCGGCAGCCACAGGTGCAGTGGGAAGAGGGCGGTCTTGGCGAGCAGGCCGATGGTCATCAGCGACGCCGCGACCACCACCGTCGGGCTCGGCGTCAGCCGCGCCGCCAGCAGCGCCATGTCGAGCGTGCCGCCGGCGCCGTAGAGCAGGGCGCAGCCGACCAGGTAGAAGACCGAGCCGACCAGCGCGAACAATAGGTAGCGCAGCGCCGCGGCGAGCGTCTCGGCGCGCCCGTCGAGGCAGACCAGCGGCACGCCGCCGAAGGTGAGCAGCTCCAGCGCGACGTAGCCGGTGAACAGGTCGCCGGTGACGAACACCGCGTTGAGCGCGCTCCAGATCGACAGCAGCAGGATCCAGAACGCATCCGGCGCGCGCGTCTCCGGCGCGCCGGCGGCGACGTGGAAGTCGGCGCGCGCGAACAGCGCGACGGCGGCGACGACCACGGCGATCACCAGCATCATCGCCGCCGCCAGCCCGTCGGCGCGCAGCGCGACGCCGAGCGGCGGCGACCAGCCGCCGAGCACGTAGACCAGCGGCGCGCCCGACTCGACGACACCGCTGGCGATGGCGATGGCGACGGCGAGACCGGCCGGCACCGTCGCCAGGGCGATGCGCTCGACGTGGCGACCGCCGGCGGCGGCGGCGAGCAGCATCGCGATCACCGGCAGCAGGATGGCCAGCACCAGCCAGGTGCCGCCGGCGGTCGAGACCTCCACCGCGCTCACGACTCCGGCTCCGGAGCGGGCGGCGGATCGTTGCGCAGGCTGACGTCGCCGCTCGCCTCGAACAGGCGCAGCAGCAGTGCCACCGCCAGCGCGGTGGCGGCGACGGCGACCACCAGGCCGGTGATCACCAGCGCCTGCGGCACCGGATCGCCGCCGAGGCCGGCGCCGGCGCCGCGTCGCGCCACCGCGCCGAAGAGCAGGAAGATGCCGCCGCCGAGCAGATTGAAGGCGAGCAGCTTGCGCAGCGGCTCGGGGGCGATGACCAGACCGTAGACGCCGACGCCGACCAGCGCCGCGCCGCACAGCCCGAAGATCTCGGCGGCGGTCACGGCGTGTCGATCCTGCGCGGCGGGCCGAGCAGCAGCAGCCCGAGCGCCGCCGCGACCGAGAGGAGCTTGGCGACCTCGACCGCGACGATCAGCGCCTTCGCCCAGTCGGTCGGGTAGGCGAGAAAGGCGTCGGCCAGCCAGATGCCGGCGAAGCCGACGGCGAGGAACAGCAACGGACCGGCGACCAGCAACCAGCGCAGCCCGTGTCCGTGCGTCGCCGGCGCATCGCTCAGGCCGGCCATGATCACCAGCAGCCAGGTGGCGGCGAGGATCGCACCGCCCTGGAAGGCGCCGCCCGGCTCGGAGGCGCCGGCCCACAGCAGGTACACCGCGACCACCACGCCGATCGGTGGCAGCACGCGCGCCAGGAAGGCGAGCGGCCCGTTCGGATCGGCGTGCTCGCGCGCCCCCGGCCGGCCGCCCCACAGCCGATCGGGCGCCAGCGACCAGACGCCGACCAGTGCCAGCACCACGACGACGGTCTCGAGCAGCGTGTCGGTGGCGCGAAAGGCCATCAGCACCGCGGTGACCGGATTGCCGACGCCGGTCGGCGGCAGGTTCGCCACCGCCGCCTCGGCGAGCGACGGCGCCGGATCGGGCAGCGCCAGCACCGCGAGGCCGAGCCCGCCGGCGACGCCGCACGAGAGCAGCGCGGCGAAGAGCCGCACGCCGCGGCCGGAGCGCTGCGCCGCGGCGCGCGCGTCGATGGCGCGCAGGCGCGACGCGGCGCCGATCAGCAGCATGCCGGCGAGCCCGCCGCTGATCGCCACTTCGGTCAGCGACACGTCGGCGGCGTACAGGCGCACCCAGGCGAGCGCCACCAGCAGACCGTAGGCGGCGAAGCTGACCACCGCGGCGAAGCCGTCCTCGGCGACGATGACGCGCACCGCCAGCGCCACGACGATCAGCGACAGGACGATGTCGAACAGCAGCGACATGCTCAGCGCTCACGCTCGCCGCGGTGCGCGACGCGCGCGATGAGCTGCGAGGCGGACGAGCTGGCGAGCAGCACCAGCGCCCAGATGACGATCAGCTTGAGCCCGCCGCTCAGCCCGGCGCGCGGCAGCAGGCCGAGCACGATGAGGCCGAGCCCGAGGTTGTCGGCCTTGGTCAGCGCGTGCAGGCGGGTGAGCGTGTCGGGGAAGCGCAGCAGGCCGACGGTGCCGGCGAGGAAGAAGAAGGCGCCGGCGCCGACGCCGACGATGGTGAGGAGATCGGCGAGCAGGCTCATGACGTCTCGCCCGGCGCCTCGTCGGGGGCGCGCTCGGCGGCCTTGGCGAAGGCGATCGAGGCGAAGGCGGCGAGCAGCGCCAGGCTGAGCGCCACGTCGATCACCCCTGGCATGCCGGTGGCGACGCCCTGCAGCAGCAGCGCCGCGATGCCGCCGCTGCCGAGCAGCAGCACCGCCATCATGCGGTCGGCGTCGCCCGGTCCGCGCAGCACGCGGCGCAGGCCGAGGGCGACGAAGGCGAGCACCAGGCTGCCGGCGAAGAGCAGGAAGCCGTTCATCCGCGCGACTCCCCGATCACCACCTGCAGATCCGCCTCCTCGGCGGCGAGCTCCTCGGCGACCGGCTGGTCGGTGTCGAGGCAGTGGTAGACGACGGCGCCGTCCTGTTCGCCGATCGGCACCGTGCCGGGCAGCAGGCTGGTGAGCGAGACGAAGACGTTGCGCGCCGGCCCGGGCGGGAAGCCGACGTGATAGCGGATGAAGCCGAGCTTGAGCGGCAGGGCGGGGGAGAAGGCGCGGCGGGCGACGTCGATGCCGGCGCGCACCGATTGCCAGAGAAAGCGCAGCTTGACGCCGGGCAGCGGCGCCCAGCGAATGCGCAGCGCGCCGCGTGGCAGCAGCCGCAGGCTGGTCCAGCTGGCCAGCGCCGCGGCGACGACGCCGACCACCAGGTCCTCCGCCCCGGCGCCGATCAGCACCACCCAGAGGGCCAGAAAGCCGATGCCGCGCCCGAGGCTCATGCCGGCGCGGCTCACGTGTCCACCGCCTGCGCCTTCGCCAGCCGCACCGGCATGGCGCTCAGCCGATCGTACAGCTGCGCCTCGGCGCGCACCGGCCACCAGTCGTAGAGCAGGATCTCCAGCGGCCGCCACAGCGCCACCCACCCGCCGATCAGCAGGCTGTGGCCGATGATCTCGCCGTAGTCGTAACGGCCGACCAGACCGGAGACCAGGTCGCCGAGGATCATCGCCACGGCGAGCACGCCGAGGCCGATCAGCAGGCTCTTGTGGCCCACCCGGAGCAGCTGGCGCAGCTGCCGGCGGGTACTCAGGGCGCGCTGCGCGAAGTACTCGCGCACCGCCTGCTGCAGCACGACGGCGTCGTCGGGCGTCGGCGCCTGACGGCTGAGCTGCACGATCACGCCGAGCGGCCGGTCCAGGCCGATCTCGCGCGCCCACTCGACGATGTAGGCCTCGGCTTTCGGGTCCAGGTCGCGCTCGCGAAACGGCGCCGGATCGATGGCGTCGAAGACCTGGTTGATCGTGCCGAGGCGCACCTCGAGCACGGCGCAGTGCGGCGGGAACGGCTCGCCGAGGGAGTCCGGCGTCCCACTAGCGACCGGCATCGGCGTAGCGCAGCGTGGCAGCCAACGGCGTCCCACCGGGAATGTCCACCGCTCGAACGCCGAGCACGCGCGCGCCACTCAGCAGGGCGCGGCGGGCGATCTCGTCGATCACCCCATACGTCGACGCGCTGCCCGCCGCGGCCAGGGTGATCGCGCCGCTCTCCTCGTCGACCAGCCCCGGGACGACCGCGTCGATATCCACCATCAGCACCTCGATGGCGCCGCGCGTCGCGGCGCGCGCGGCGACGGCCACGTCGGCCGTCGTGCGTCCCTGCTCGCCGCGCTGCGCGTAGAGGGCGCGCAGGCGCTCCAGCTCCGCCGCGTAGCTCGCGTCCAGCAGCGGGCGCGCCGCCTGCGCCAGGTCGGCGGCGCTGAGGCGCACCGGACTCTCGCGGAGGCCGGACTCGAGCAACCCCGGGTGGGTGTTCAGCGAGCGGTAGATCGAGGCCAGCGGTTCGGTGGCGGCCAGGATGAGCGGCGCGTCGTGCCCCACCAACGCCGCCCGCACCGCTTCGTCGACGCGGCGCGCAAACTGGCGCAGCAGGACCTTCTGGCCCTCCGAGCCCTGGATGCGGCCCGACGCCGAGCGCGTATTCACCGAGGCGCGCCGCGCCAGGTCGGCCGCACTGCTGGGCATGCCGGCGACCGCGATCTCCGTCGCCGGCAGATCGGCGCACACCTCGATCAGGCGCACGCCGTTCTCGGTCAACGCCAGCACGAAGGCCTCGTGCGGAAAGGTGACGGCGCGCAGCAACGGCTTCACATGAAAGCGGTCCGATACCTCGGCCATCGGCTGCAGCCGGTTCGGCAGCCGGAACGTCCGCAGCTGGTCCGGCGTCGCCAGGACCGCCAGGCTGTGCGCCTGGACGGTCCAGAACTCGTCGTCGTCGGCGAGGTCGGCGAGCTGCTCGTCGAGCCCCGCCAGGCGGCGCTTGTCGAACCCCGCCGCCGTGAGCTGGCCAAGCGCGGCCTTGCTCAGATTGCCGAGCTCGATGCGCGCCGCGTCGATCTGCTGGGTCAGCGGCGTCGTCGGCAGATAGAGCGACACGCAGGCGTCGGCGCGCACCTGGGTCAGCGCTCTCAGCTCGGTCAGGGTGGGGATATCGAGATGCAGCGTCATGCGTGCCTCCTGGTCCGGTGCGTAGCCCGATCCGCAACGGACGCGCCGCGGCGATCGGTGGTTCAAGTCATGGCAGAGGGCGGCGCGGCTGCAATCAGGTTGGCGCGCCGGTTGCCGCCGGCGTCGCGCCCGCCCGCTCGCCCAGCCAGGTGACGTACACCGTCGGCAGCACGATCAGCGTCAGCAGCGTCGCCACCAGCAGGCCGCCCATGATGGCGAACGCCATCGGCCCCCAGAACACGGTCGGGGCGATCGGGATCAGGCCGAGCACGGTGGAGAGCGCGGTCAGCATCATCGGCCGCAGGCGCGAGCTGGCGGCGTCGATCACCGCCTGCTTGACGCCCTTGCCCTCGGCGCGGTCGGACTCGATCTGCACCAGCAGGATGACCGCGTTCTTGGCGATCATGCCGAGCAGCGCCAGGATGCCGAGGATGGCGACGAAGCCGAGCGGCTGGCGGAACGCCAGCAGCGCCCCGACCACGCCGATCAGGCCGAGCGGCAGCACGCCGATCACCATCGCCAGGCTGCGGAAGCTCTGCAGCTGGAACATCAGCACGGTGAGCATCAGCAGGATCATCAGCGGCACCACCGCGAACACCGAGGCGCGCGAGGTGGCGCTCTCCTCGGCGATGCCGCCGGTGTCGACGCGGTAGGGGCTCGGCAGCTCGGCGTTGAGCTTGGCGATCTGCGGCGCGAGTGGTGCGACGACGCTCTCCGGCAGCACGCCGTGCTCGACGTCGGCGAGCACGGTCAGCGTCGGCACGCGGTTGCGCCGCCAGACCAGCGGGTACTCCTGCTCGTAGTCGAAGGTGGCGAACTGGCTGAGCGGTACCATGCGGCCGTTGCGCAGCGGCACCTGCAGCGCGCGCAGCGTTTCCAGCGACATGCGCTGCTCGTCGGTGGCGCGGGCGACGACGTTGATCAGGTAGATGTCGTCGCGCACCTGGGTGATGGTCGAGCCGCTGATCGCGGCGTTGAGCACGGTGCCGAGGTTGGCCGAGCTGAGGCCGAGCAGGCGCGCCTGGTCCTGGTCGATGCGCACGCGCAGTTTGCGCGCCGGCTCGATCCAGTCGAAGTTCACGTCCCGGGTGCCCGGCGTCGCCGCGATCAGTTGGGCGACGCGCTGCGCGATGGCGGCCACCTCGTCCTTGTCCGGGCCGTTGACGCGGTACTGGATCGGCCAGCCGACCGGTGGGCCGAGCTCGAGCGGGTAGACGCGCGACACCAGCTCGGGGAACTGCTCGGCCAGCGTCTTCTCCAGGAACAACTGCAGGCGGTCGCGCGCCGCCACGTCCTTGGCGACGATCACCACCTGGGCGAAGAACGGGTTGGCGAGCTGCACGTTCAGCGGCAGGTAGAAGCGGATGGCGCCGCGGCCGATGTAGGTGCTCCAGCGCTCGACGTCCTGGTTGTCCTTCAGCAGCGTCTCGACCTGCTCCGCCGTGCGCTCGGTGGCGTAGATCGAGGCGGTCTGCGGCAGCGTCAGGTCGACCAGCAGCTCGGGCCGGTCGGAGGCGGGGAAGAACTGTTGGTCGACGTGGCGCAGGCCGTACACCGCCGCGGCGAAGCCGCCGAGCGTCAGCAGGATGGTCACCCAGCGCAGCCGCATGGCGCCGGTCAGGAAGCCGCGGTAGGCGCGCATCAGGCCGCCTGGCTCGGCGTCCGCGGTCGGTTCCTTCGGCGGCTTGAGGAGGGCGATGCCGATCAGCGGCGCGAACATCACCGCGACGAACCAGGAGACGATCAGCGCGATGGCGACGACGGCGAAGATCGAGAAGGTGTACTCGCCCGCCGAGCTGGCGGCGAAGCCGATCGGCACGAAGCCGGCGATGGTCACCAGGGTGCCGGCCAGCATCGGCGCGGCGAGCGTGCGGTAGGCGTAGGTGGCGGCGTGCTCCATCGAGTCGCCGGCGCCGAGCCGGCGGATCATCGCGTCCACCGTCGTCATCGCGTCGTCGACCAGCAGCGTCAGCGCGATGATCAGCGCGCCGAGCGAGATGCGCTGCAGGTCGATGCCGACCAGGTTCATGATGGCGAAGACGATCGCCAGGGTGAGCGGGATGGCCAGCGCCACCACCGAGCCGGGGCGCACGCCGAGGCTGACGAAGCTGCAGATGAGGATGATGACGATCGCCTGCCAGAGCGACTCGGTGAACTCGCCGATGGCGGTATCGACCGTCACCGCCTGGTCGGCGACCAGCACCGGCTCGATGCCGACCGGCAGGTCGGCGGTGATCAGCGCCATCTCCTTCTTGATGTTCTCGCCGAGCGCCAGGATGTCGCCCGAGTCGCGCATGGCGATGGCGAGGCCGATCGCCGGCACGCCGTTGACCCGGAACATCGGCTGCGGCGGGTCGACGTAGCCGCGCCGGACCGTCGCGATGTCGCCCAGCCGGATGAGCCGGCCGTTGGCGACGAAGTTGATGTTCTGGATGTCCGCCTCGGACTCGAAGGCGCCGGAGACGCGCAGCGGCATGCGCTCGTCGCCGGTCTGCAGCATGCCGGCCGGACGCACGACGTTCTGCGCCTGCAGCGCCGTCGCCACCGCGGCGTAGTCGAGGCCGAGGCCGGCGAGCTGCTCGGTGTTGAACTCGATGAAGATCTGCTCCGCCTGCGCGCCCAGCACCTCGACCTTGGAGACGTCGGGCACGTGCAGCAGGCGCGAGCGGATCGCCTCGACGTAGTCGCGCAGCTCGCGCTGGCTGAAGCCGTCGCTGGTGAAGCCGTAGATGATGCCGAAGGTGTCGCCGAAGTCGTCGTTGAAGAACGGCCCGACGACGCCGGCCGGCAGGGTCTGGCGGATGTCGCCGACGTTCTTGCGCACCGTGTACCAGAGGTAGGGAATCTCGCTCGCCGGCGTCGCGCCCTTGAGGTCGACGAAGATCGTCGTCGTGCCGGCGCTGGTGAAGCTGCGCAGGTTGTCGACCCAGGGCGTCTCCTGCAGCTTGCGCTCGATGCGCTCGGTGACCTGCTTGAGCGTCTCGTCGAGCGTCGCGCCCGGCCACATCGCCTGCACGATCATGGTGCGGAAGGTGAACGCCGGATCCTCGGCGCGGCCGAGGCGGATGAACGCCAGCGCGCCGGCGACGACGGCGGCGATCATGAAGTAGACGATCAGCGAGCGGCGGTTGATCGACCACTCGGAGAGATTCGGGCCGATCACGACGCGGCCCCGAGCACGCGCACCTTCTGCCCCGGGAACAGGGCCTGCACGCCGGCGGTGACCACCATCTCGCCGGGCTCCAGGCCCTGGCCGATCAGCACCCCGGCGGGATCGAAGCGCAGCACCTCCACCTGGCGCAGCGCGACGGTGTGCGCGGTCGGGTCGATCACCCACACCGCCGGCTTGCCGTCGGAGCGGGTGAGGGCGGCGGCGGGAATGTCGACGCCCTCCGCGCCGCCGACCTGCATGCGGCCGGTGACGGTGGTGCCGAGCCGCATCGCGGCGGGCGCGTCGGTGAGGCCGACGCGCACCTGCCAGGTGCCGGTGACCGGATCGGCGCGCGGCGCCACCTCGCGCACGCGGCCAATCGCGTCGACCGTCGGGTCCATGGTGAGCGCGACGGTGATCGTCGGGTCGGCCGGCGCCGCGTCCTTGATGTTGGCGGGCACGTTGAACACCGCGTCGCGCCCGTCGGCGCGCGTCAGCTGGGCGATCATGCGGCCCGCCTGCACCACCTCGCCGGGCTCGGCGCCCACCGCGGTCACCGCGCCCGGTGCGTCGGCGTAGAGCTTGGTGTAGCGCAGCCGGTTCTCGGCGATCGTCACCTGCGCCTGCGCCGCGTCGGCCTGCGCCTGCGCGGTCTGGAAGATCTGCGTGGTGCGCTCGAACTCGGCGCGCGACACGACCCCCTGCTCGACCAGGGTGCGGAAGCGCTCGAAGTTGGCGCGCGCCTCGACCAGTTGCCCGCGCGCCGCCGACAGGCCGGCGCGCGCCGCGCGCAGTGCGCTCTGCTCGTTCTCGGGGTCGAGCTCGGCGACCAGCTGGCCGGCGCGGAGCTGATCGCCGACGTTGACCGGCCGCGCGATCATGCGACCGTCTATGCGGAAGGCGAGGTTGACCTCCGCCTCGGCCTGGATGGTGCCGGTGAGCGAGACCAGCTCGCCGCCGGTGCGGCGCTCGACGGCGATGGCGCGCACCGGGCGGATCGCTTCCACGTGCGGCGTCTCGGCCGGCCGGCACGCCGCGAGCAGGAGCAGCACACTGCCGCAGGCGGCGTACCGACATGCGACGCCAACGCGGAGCACACGGCCAAGTCGCTCGTCCGCCACGGCGCACCTCTTCCTGATCATTCGGATCCCTCGACGGCCAACAGCAGCGTGGAACGGCCGGCTAGCACAGGCGCGACGCAGCCGTCCAGCCATCTCCGCCGCAGCACGGCGCGCTGCCGCGCGCTTTGACGTCCCAGCCCGACGTGTTACAGCCGCGCGTCGACAGGGGGTGGCGTATGCGAGACATGCGGGTGGCGCACGCGAGCAGCGCGCGTCGGAGCTGGGTGCTCGGGCTGGCGTTGGCGGTTGCGACGGCATGGCCGCTGGCGACGGCGCGCGCGCAGGACGCGGAGGAGATCCTCGACGAGGATCAGATGCCCGACGCGACGCTGATGGGCGACGCCGGCTACAGCTGGCAGGGCGACGCCGACATCGACCGCGGCGGCAACTTCTCGGTCAACCGCTTCGACATCGGCCTGCTCGGTCGCGCCCAGGTGGCGGATCCGCTGCGCTGGACCAACGCGCTCTTCTTCGGACTCAGCGACTACGACTTCGGCGGCACCGGCGGCAGCAGCAACCAGCCGTGGGGAACGATCCTCACCCTGCGCCTGGTCAGCAAGCTGACCTACGCGCTCGACGAGCAGTGGGGGCTGACGGTGGGCGGCGTGTTCATCGCCTCGCCCGAGTCGGGCGCCGACTGGGGCGACAGCATCAGCGGCGGCGGCCTGCTCGGCGTCGACTTCCGCCCGGCGAAGAAGTTCTTCATCAGCCTGGGCGCCGCGATCATCACCGAGCTCGAGGACGACGTCACGGTAGCCCCGTCGATCAACATGATCTGGCTGCCGGCGCCCGACTGGGCGGTGCGCGTCGGCGCCGTGCCCGCCGCCGGCGGCTCCGCCGCTGCCGGTGAGGTGGCCTACAAGGTCCTCGAGCCGCTCGAGATCGGTCTCGGCCTGCTCTTCAACCAGCGCCGCTTCCGCCTCGACGATTCCGGCATCGCGCCGGACGGCGTCGGCGAGGAGAACAACCTGCCGCTACGCCTGCGCCTCGGCTGGACCATCACGCCGAACTTCTCCGCCCACGTCTTCGCCGGCGCCGCCCTGGCCGGCGAGCTGCAGCTCGACGACCGCAACGGCAACCTGCTGGCCAAGTCGGACTACGACCCGGCGCCGTACGTCGGCCTGCGCCTGGTCGGCGGCTTCTGATTTCGTCGGCGCGCGCCCGCAGTTGCGACGAACGCGTCGCCGCAACCGCGGGCGCGGCAAGCCGCGCCCTTACACACGTCCGGCGGCGACATCCCGGGCCTGATCCAGATCGGTATCGATCACCGGTCGCCTTCCCGCTGCACGGGCGGCGTTGGCGGCGGCGGCCGCGGCGCGATTCCCCGTTGATTCGCTGCGGCGGCGGCGCTACTCCGAGCGCCGTGACGACGCGGCGGTCAGCCAGCGAAGCGGGCGCCACGGCGGTGCAGTCATCGGATGGTACCGTCCACATCGTCGACGACGATGCCGAGCTGCGCGAGTACGTGCGCTGGGTGGTGCAGAAGGCCGGGCTGGAGGCGCGCGTCTATGAGGATGCGGCGGCGTTCCTCGCCGCCTATGTCGACGACGGGCCCGGGTGTGTGGTCACCGACCTCTACATGCCCGGCATGACCGGCCTCGAGCTGCAGCGCGAGCTGGCGGCGCGCGGTGTGCGCCTGCCGCTGATCATGATGTCGGCGCAGGGCGAGATCGACACCGCCGTGCAGGCGATGCGCGACGGGGCGATCGACTTCATCGAGAAGCCGTTCGCGCCCGAGCGGCTGCTCGAGCGGGTGCGCGGGGCGCTCGCCGCCGACGCCGCCGCGCGACAGGGCGACGTCGAGCGCGAGCGCGTTGCCGCCCGCTTCGCGCGCCTGACGCCGCGCCAGCGCGCCGTGCTCGACGGCCTGATCGAAGGCAAGCCGAGCAAGATCATCGCCGCCGACCTCGGCCTCAGTCCGCGCACCGTCGACGTGCACCGCTTCCGCATCATGCACGTGCTCGGCGCCGAGTCGTTGCCGGATCTGTTCCGGCTGGTGGTGCTGGTGCGCGGGTCGAAGGAATAGGCTGCTACGCTGTTAGGCTGTTAGTGCCGCCACCGGCCGCGCCGGAACACTCGGGCGAGAAACGCGCGTCCTCGCCGCTTAGAAGATCACCACCAAGACACCAAGGCACCAAGGTCTGGTCCGCTTGGTGTCTTGGTGCCTTGGTGGTTGGCCTTGC
>JANRJF010000142.1:0-7367 GCA_033764095.1 Deltaproteobacteria bacterium
GTCGGCGGCGTGCTGAACGCCTTCACCGGCAAGGAATACACCTGCTACTACGCCCGCGTGCTCGCCGAGCACACCGGGCTGGCGACCGACCTGCTCGCCGATCTCTTCCTCAACTCGCGCTTCGATCCGGAGGAGATCGACCGCGAGCGCAGCGTCGTGCTGCAGGAGATCTCGCAGCGCGAGGACACGCCGGACGACTACATCCACGATCTCTTCAACCTGCACTACTGGCCGGCGCATCCGCTCAGCCTGCCGGTGTGCGGCACGGCCCACACTGTCGGCGCCCTCGAACG
This sequence comes from Deltaproteobacteria bacterium, assembly GCA_033764095.1. Classification (GTDB taxonomy): domain Bacteria; phylum Desulfobacterota; class Binatia; order HRBIN30; family CADEER01; genus JBDTMT01. The sequence continues at coordinate 294 of JANRJF010000142.1, forward strand.
CCAGCAGTTCGTCGACTTCCTCGCCACCCGCTACCGCCCGGACCGCCTGATCATCGCTGCCGCCGGCGCGATCACCCACGCCCAGCTCGAAGACTGGGCGGCGCAGGCATTCGGACATCTCAGCGGCTCCGCCGGCCTCATCGACGGCGCCATGCCGGTCCCGCAGCGCGGCATCTTCATGACCGAGAAGCCGCTCGAGCAGGTGCATCTGTGCTTCGGCATGCCGGGCATCGCGCAGGAGGCCGACGATCGCTACGCCGCCTACCTGCTCAACACCGCGCTCGGCGGCGGGATGAGCTCGCGCCTCTTCCAGGAGATCCGCGAGAACCGCGGCCGCGCCTACTCGGTCTACTCGTTCCTGTCGTCCTACCGCGACGCCGGCTACGTCGGCATCTACGTCGGCACCTCCGCCACCTGGGTCGAGGAGGTGATCGCCATCATCGTGCGCGAGCTCGCCACCGTGGCGCGTGAGGGGCTGACGCCGGCCGAGCTGGCGCGGGTGAAGAATCAGCTCAAGGGCAACATGCTGCTCGGGCTGGAGACCAGCGACAGCCGCATGAGCCGGGTGGCGAAGAACGAGATCTACGTCGGTCGCGACGTGCCGCTGTCCGAGGTGGCGGCGCGCATCGACGCGGTGACCAACGACGACGTGGTGGGGCTGGCGCAGCGGCTGACCCATCCCGACGGCATGGCGGTCGCGCTGCTCGGCGACTTCGGCGGCCGCAGCTTCGACGCCAGCCTGCTCGCCGGCTGATGACGGCGCCGCTGCTGCAGGTGCGCCGCCTGCGCCCCGGCGCCGACCGGCTGCCGCTGCCCGCCTACCAGACCGCCGATGCGGCCGGCATGGACCTGCTGGCCGACGTCGCCGCACCGGTCGAGCTGGCGCCCGGCGGCCGCGCCCTGATTCCCACCGGCCTGGCGATCGAGATTCCCCCCGGCTTCGAGGCCCAACTGCGGCCGCGCTCCGGCCTCGCCCTGAAACACGGCGTCACGCTCCTCAACGCGCCCGGCACCATCGACGCCGACTATCGCGGCGAAGTGCAGGTGCTGCTGATCAACCACGGCCAGGCCCCGTTCACCGTGCAGCGCGGCGATCGCATCGCCCAGTTGGTGGTCGCCGCCGTGGCGCGCGCCAGCTGGCGCGAGGTCGACGCACTCGGCGACAGCGCCCGCGGCGGCGGCGGCTTCGGCCACACCGGCCGCTGAGCGGGCCAAGGCACCGGGGGGCACGCGACGCCGCCCGGGAAAGTTGCTATGGGAACGGGGCGGTCGCGGCGTCCGCCGCGAGGGTCCGCAGCAACAGAGGAGACCAGTGGTGCGAGCGAAGGTCTACGTGACCCTCAAGGCCGGGGTGCTCGATCCTGCCGGCAAGGCCATCGAGCGCGCGCTGCACAGCCTCGGCTTCGACGAAGCGCACGATGTCCGGCTCGGCAAGTACATCGAGCTGCGCGTCGAGGGCGACGCGACGCAGGCGGCCAACCGCCTCGACGACATGTGCCGCAAGCTGCTGGCCAACGGCGTCATCGAGGACTACCGCTTCGAGGTTGGCGACTGATGCGGTGGGGCGTGGTCACCTTTCCCGGCTCGCTCGACGACGCCGACGCGCGCCACGCGCTCGACGCGCTCGGCGAGCCGTCGGTGGCGTTGTGGCACAAGGACCGCTCGCTGCACGGCGTCGATTGCGTCGTGCTGCCGGGCGGCTTCTCCTACGGCGATTACCTGCGCGCCGGAGCGCTGGCGCGCTTTTCGCCGGTCATGGAAAGCGTCGTCCGCTTCGCCGCCGACGGCGGCCTGGTGTTCGGCATCTGCAACGGCTTCCAGGTGCTGTGTGAGTCGGGCCTGCTGCCCGGCGCGCTGATCCGCAACCGCAACCTGAGCTTCATCTGCGCCACCGTGCACTGCCGCGTCGAGGAGACCGACACGCCGTTCACCTCGGCCTACAGCCAGGCGGCGGTGCTGGCACTGCCGATCAAGCACGGCGAGGGCTGCTACGTCGCCGATCCGGCGACGTTGCAGGGGCTGGAGGACAACCGCCAGGTGCTGCTGCGCTACGTCGACGCGGCCGGCCGCGCCACCGAGGACGCCAACCCGAACGGCTCGCTGCGCAACATCGCCGGCATCACCAACCCGACGCGCAACGTCTTCGGGCTCATGCCGCACCCCGAGCACGCCGTCGAGGCGCTGTGCGGCGGCGTCGACGGCGCCGGCTTCTTCCGCTCGGTGCGGCTGACCCTCAGCGAGGGCCTGCCCGCGCGCACCGCGTCCGTTCCGCCCGGTCTATGACGACGTCGCTGCCCCCGGTCACCGAAGCGCAGGCCGCCGAGCACGGGCTGACGCCCGACGAGTTCCGCCGTTTCTGCGACGCCATCGGCCGCGTGCCGAATCTCGTCGAGCTCGGCGTCTGCTCGGTCATGTGGTCGGAGCACTGCAGCTACAAGAGCTCGCGCGCCGTGCTGCGCGGCCTGCCGACCAGCGGGCCGCGCGTGCTGCAAGGCCCCGGCGAGAACGCCGGCGCCATCGCCATCGGCGACGGGCTGGCGGTGGTGTTCAAGATCGAGAGCCACAACCACCCGTCGTACATCGAGCCCTACCAGGGCGCCGCCACCGGCGTCGGCGGCATCCTGCGCGACGTGTTCACCATGAACGCGCGACCGATCGCCAACCTCAACTCGCTGCGCTTCGGCAGCTTCGACCATCCGCGCACGCGCTACCTGGTCGGCGGCGTGGTGAGCGGCATCGGCGGCTACGGCAACTGCGTCGGCGTGCCGACGGTCGGCGGCGAGATCTACTTCGACAAGGGCTACAACGGCAACATTCTGGTCAACGCCTTCACCCTCGGCGTGGCGCGCGCCGACCGGATCTTCCGCGCCAAGGCGGCGGGAGTCGGCAACCCGGTGATCTACGTCGGCTCGAAGACCGGACGCGACGGCATCCACGGCGCCAGCCTGCTGGCCTCGGCGGAGTTCGACGACACCACCGAGGAGAAGCGGCCGACCGTGCAGGTCGGCGACCCGTTCACCGAAAAGCTGCTGATCGAGGCCTGCCTGGAGCTGATGGAGCAGGACAGCGTCGTCGCCATCCAGGACATGGGCGCCGCCGGACTGACCAGCTCCTCGGTCGAGATGGCCGCACGCGGCGGCCTCGGCATCGCCATCGACCTCGACCAGGTGCCGAAGCGCGAGGCGAAGATCACCCCCTACGAGATCCTGCTCTCCGAATCGCAGGAGCGCATGCTGATCGTCGCGCGCGCCGGCTGCGAGCAGCAGGTGATGGACATCTTCACCAAGTGGGATCTCGACGCGGCGGTGATCGGCCGGCTCACCGACGACGGCCGCATGCGCGTCAGCGCCGGCGGCCAGGTGGTGGTGGATCTGCCGCTCGAGCCGCTGGCGCACGGCGCGCCGGTGTACGAGCGCCCGTTCGCGCCGCCTGCCAACCTCGAGGAGCTGCAGCGCCTCGACCTCGGCCAGGTGCAGCTGCCCGGCGACTACGGCCAGGCCCTGTTGCGCCTGCTGGCGACGCCGAACATCGCCTCGAAGCGCTGGGTGTTCCGCCAGTACGATTCGCTGGTCGGCAGCAACACGGTGGTCGGTCCGGGCTCCGACGCGGCGGTGCTGCGCATCAAGGGCACGCCGCGCGCGGTGGCGCTGAGCGTCGACTGCAACAGCCGCTACTGCGAGCTGGATCCCTACGTCGGCGCGATGACCGCGGTGGTCGAATCGGCGCGCAACGTCGTCTGCGGCGGCGCCGAGCCGCTCGGCGTCACCGATTGCCTCAACTTCGGCAACCCCGAGAAACCCGAGGTCATGTGGCAGTTTCGTGAGGCGGTGCGGGGCCTGCGCGACGCCTGCAACGCGCTCGGGGTGCCGGTGGTGAGCGGCAACGTCAGCTTCTACAACGAGACCGACGGGCGCTCGATTCCGCCGACGCCGACCGTCGCCATGGTCGGCCTGCTCGCCGACGTCGCGCACCACACCACGCAGTGGTTCAAGAGCGAGGGCGATGTCGTCGTGCTGCTCGGCCGCACGCGCGAGGAGCTCGGCGGCAGCGAGTACCTCGCCAGCCTGCACGACATGGTGCGCGGCACGCCGCCGTGGATCGACCTGTCGGTCGAGATGCAGGTGCAGCAGGTCTGCCTGCAGGCGATCCGCGAGGGCATCGTGCGCTCGGCGCACGACTGCGCCGAGGGCGGCCTGGCGGTGGCGCTGGCCGAGGCCTGTATCGCCGGACCGCACGAGCCGCTCGGCGCCGAGGTCGAGCTCGAGGCCGACATCCGCCCCGACGCCTGGCTGTTCGGCGAGAGCCAGTCGCGCATCGTCCTCTCGGTGCGCAAGAAGCACGTCAACCGACTGCGCGAGCTGGCGCGCGGCGCCGACGTCCCATGCACGGTGCTCGGCGAGGTGCGCGGCCGTCGCCTGCGCATCGGCAGCCTGATCGACGTCAGCACCACGGATCTGCGCGCCGCCTGGGCCAATGCCCTGGCGCAGCGGATGGAGGAGTGACGGAGGCGGGGATGGTGGCAGGGCCGGACCGATTCCACGAGGAATGCGCCCTGATGGGCGTGTACGGACACGCCGAGGCCGCCAACCTCGTCTACCTCGGCCTCTACGCCGAGCAGCACCGCGGCCAGGAGGGCTCCGGCATCGTCGCCTCGGACGGCACGCTGCTGCTCTCGCACCGCGGCCTCGGACTGGTTGCCGACGTCTTCGACCAGGACATGCTCGATCGCCTCACCGGTCACATGGCGATCGGCCACAACCGCTACGCCACCAGCGGTCGCACGCTGTTGAAGAACACCCAGCCGTTCGTCGTCGAGTTCGCGCGCGGCGGCCTGGCGGTGGCGCACAACGGCAACCTGGTGAACGCCATCGAGCTGCGCGAGGAGCTGGAACAGCGCGGCGCGATCTTCCAGTCGTCGGTCGACACCGAGGTGATCGTCCACCTCATCGCCCAGGCGGCGGGCGAGACGCTGGTCGAACGCGTCGTCGTCGCGCTCGCCGCGGTGCGCGGCGCCTACTCGCTGCTCTTCCTCAGCCAGAACGAGCTGATCGCGGTGCGCGACCCGAACGGCTTCCGGCCGCTGGTGATGGGGCGCATCAAGGACGCGGTGGTGTTCGCCTCCGAGACCTGCGCGCTCGACCTGATCGGCGCCGAGTACGAACGCGAGATCGCGCCGGGCGAGGTGGTGGTCGCGTCGGCCGCCGGCGTGCGCAGCCTGTTCCCCTTTCCGCCCGCCGAAGAGAAGCGCTGCGTCTTCGAGTACGTCTATTTCGCCCGCCCCGACAGCACCGTCTTCGGCCGCAACGTCTACCAGGTGCGCAAAGCGCTCGGGCGCCAGCTGGCGCGCGAGTATCCGGCCGACGCCGACCTGGTCATCCCGGTGCCCGACTCCGGCGTGCCGGCGGCGCTCGGCTTCGCCGAGGAGGCCGGCCTGCCGTTCGACTTCGGCCTCATCCGCAACCACAACGTCGGACGCACCTTCATCGAGCCGCAGGACGCCATCCGCCATTTCGGCGTCAAGGTGAAGCTCAACGCGCAGCGCGGCGTGCTCGAGGGCAAGCGCGTCGTGGTGGTGGACGACTCGATCGTGCGCGGCACCACCAGCCGCAAGATCGTCACCATGCTGCGCGCCGCCGGCGCGCGCGAAGTGCACATGCGCATCAGCTCTCCGCCGACCATCGGGCCCTGCTACTACGGCGTCGACACGCCGACCCGCGCCGAGCTGATCGCGACCGGCAACTCGATCGAGGCGATTCGCGAGTTCATCACCGCCGACAGCCTCGGCTTCGTCAGCGAAGCGGGCCTCTACGCCTTCAGCGGCGGCAACAGCGACGGCTTCTGCGACGCCTGCTTCACCGGCAAATACCCGATCCCGGTCTCCGACGACGCCAAGGCGCGCCAGCTGGTGCTGTTCGAGGTGCGCCACCCCGGGGAGCGCGCCCGTCCATGAAGTGTCCGTTCTGTCACGACCTCGAGAACAAGGTCATCGACTCGCGGCTCACCAAGGACGACGGCGCCATCCGCCGCCGCCGCGAGTGCGGCGCCTGCGGGCGGCGCTTCACCACCTACGAGCGCGTCGAGGAGACGCTGCCGTTGGTGGTGAAGAAGGACGGCCGGCGTGAGCCCTACGACCGCGCCAAGATCGTCGCCGGTCTGAAGAAGGCGTGCGAGAAGCGACCGGTGAGTGCCACCGCCATCGAGCACGCCGCCGATCGCGTCGAGCGCCTGGTGCAGGAGCGCGGCGAGAAGGAGACCCCGTCCTCGGTGGTCGGCGAGGCGATCATGCGCGAGCTGCACAAGCTCGACCAGGTCGCCTACGTGCGCTTCGCCTCGGTCTACCGCTCCTTCCAGGACGTCGGTGAGTTCATGCGCGAGCTGCAGGACCTGGTGAAGGAAGGGCAGCGCTCGCGGCGCGGCCGCGGCCCGACCGCCTCCGGATCGGCGTGAAGTCGGACGCCGACTTCATGCGCCTGGCCCTCGCCGAGGGCCGTCGCGCCCTCGGCCGCAGCAGCTCGCCGGTCGGCGCCGTCGTCGTCGCCAACGGCCGCGTCGTCGGGCGCGGCTACCATCTGCGCGACGGCGCGCCGCACGCCGAGATCGCGGCGCTGCGCGCCGCCGGCGCCCGCGCCCGCGGCGCGACGCTCTACGTCACGCTCGAGCCGTGCAATCATCACGGGCGCACCGGACCGTGCACCGAGGCCGTGCTGGCGTCCGGCGTGCGCCGCGTCGTGTTCGGCGCGCGCGACCCCAACCGCGCCGTGCGCGGCGGTGGCGCGGCGCGCCTGCGGCGCGCCGGCCTGGCGGTCGAGACCGGCGTGGAACCCGCCGGCTGCGCCGAGCTGATCGCCGGCTTCCGCAGCCGCGTGCAGCGCGGCCGTCCGCTGGTCACCCTGAAGCTGGCGGCGACGCTCGACGGCCGCATCGCCACGCGCCGCGGCGATGCGCGCTGGATCACCGGGCCGGCGGCGCGCCGCCAGGAGCACGACAGGCGCAACGAGATGGACGCGGGGATGGTCGGCGCCGGGACCGTGCTGGCCGACGATCCGCGCCACACCACTAGCCGCCGCGGCGCCC
>JANRJF010000143.1:0-26863 GCA_033764095.1 Deltaproteobacteria bacterium
ACCGCGCCCTGGCCGGCGCCGGCGCCGGCGGCGCGGTCGACCTGTCGCCGCCGGATCTGCTCGCCGTCCTGCGCGCCACCGGCATCGCCTGCGCGATGGCCGAGCGCGTCGCGCCGGAGCTCGCCACCGCCACCGCCGAGCGGGTCGGCTACCCGCTGGTGATGAAGGCCGAGGCGCCCGGACTGGTCCAGCGGCGCGCCGCCGGCGCGGTGCTGCTCGGCCTGCGCGACGCCGCCGCGGTGGCGCGCGCCGCCGACGATCTGCGCGCCCGCATCCGCGGTCTGACCAGCGTCGAGCTGCAGCGCCAGATCGGCGCCGGGGTCGAACTGCAGGTGGCGGTGCGCTGCGATCCGACCTTCGGACCGCTGGTCGTCTGTGCCGCCGCCGGCGCGGCGTCGGTCGAGCCCGCCGCGGCGCTGCGCCTGCCACCGGTCAGCGACCTCGACGCCGAGGCGTTGCTCGCCGATCTGCAGCGCGTCCCGTCGGCACCGGCGCTCGATGCCGCGCACGCCGATCGCGCCGCGCTGATCGACGTCATCCGCCGCGTCTCGGCGCTGGTCGACCTCGTCCCCGAGTTGCGCGCGCTGCTGCTCGAGCCGCTCACCGTGCTGCCGCCGGGGCAGGGCGCGGTGGTGCTGCGCGCCAGCCTGCGGCTCGGGTGAACGCGGCGCGATTGAACCGGCCGAGCACCTCGGGCATGGACATCGATGTCGGTCGGCGTCCGTCGATCGGCGTGGGCGTTCATCCAAGAGGAGAGACACATGTTCAGTCACATCATGGTCGGGTCCAACGATCTCGCGGCATCGAAGAAGTTCTACGATGCGCTGCTCGGCACGCTCGGCGTCGCGCCGGGGTTCACCGACGACAAGGGGCGCATCTTCTACATGTCGCCGACCGGCGTGTTCGCGGTGACCAAGCCGATCGACGGCGCGCCGGCCACCGCCGCCAACGGCGGCACCATCGGCTTCGCGGTGGCGGATCCGGCGACGGTCGACAAGTGGCACGCCGCCGGCGTCGCCAACGGCGGCACCTCGATCGAGGACCCGCCGGGCGTGCGCGAGGGCGGCCTCGGCAAGATGTACCTCGCCTACCTGCGCGATCCGTCCGGCAACAAGCTCTGCGCGTTGCACCGCATGAGCTGAACGCGGATCGGCGCCGGCCTACCCAACCGGTGGGCCGGCGCCGCCGTCGCGTCTTCGGGCGACCGGAATCAGCAAGGATTACACGGAGCGCACGGATCGGTGCGCATTACGCCCGCTGGTCTGCCGCGCATGCCACGCGGCGCGGGCGAGGTCGCCAGCGGTGTTGATCGCCGGCGTGTCGGTGCGCCGCTGGTCGATGTGCAGCGACTCGGCCAGGTCATGGAGATCGCCGAGGTCAACGTCGAGCGTCGCCACCAGGTCGTCCGCGACGTGGATCGGGAACGAGTGCGGCGCGATCAGCTGCTGAATACCGCTGTAGACGCTGCGGCACAGGTCCTCAGGTACTTCCGGGAGCGCGGCGCGAAAGCGTGGGAATCCATCGCTGTCGCCGCGCGTCTGCGCGAGTCGCCGTCGCAGCCGGTAGCGCGGGAAGTTCATCGCAAGCGTCACGACCGTCAAGGCGATCACCAGCCAGACCAACGTGCCGGTCATCGCGTCTCGCCGCCGTCGCGGCCCTCTGGTCGGGGTGATGCACGGATCACGCCCAACGGACAGATGACGACACCGGGGCCGTCCGGGTCGCCGCAGGCGATCGAGTTGACGCGGCGGTCGAAGAGGAAGGCGAGGGCCAGCAAGAGCGGATACGCCGTCAGTCCCCAGAGAAGGGTGATCGCGCTGAGCAGGACCGGCACGGCAATGATCCACAGCAGCCAGGTCGTCGCGATCGACGGGGTCTGCCACCAGAGCGAGAGCAGCGCAGCCGGTACCCCAGTCGCAACGGCCGCCCAGGCGTACGACCTGACCAGGCGGCGCCAGGCGGACGTGGTCGCTGCATTGCGCTGGTTACGGGCCGGGGCGGGCATCGGCACTACTCGAGCTGGCTGCCGTGGACGCGCCGGAGCGGAATCGCATGCAGGTCGACGCCGTCCAGGCAGCGGACGTTGATCGACCAGCCGGTGAACTCGGGCATGCCCTGGGCGCTCTCGGCTGGCGTGCGGGCGCGCGGTTTCCTGAACGGGAGGATGCCGCAGGTGGGGCAGAAGTAATCCTCGGCGGTGCGCGTGTGCCACTGGTAGAGCGTCAGGTCGTCGAGCGGGGTGAGGATGCGGACGCGATCGGCGGCGACCCGATGGATCAAGGCGCCGCGCCGGCGGCAGACCGAGCAGTCGCAGACGCGGACGTGATCGAGGTCGAGATCGACCTCGAAGCGTACGCCACCGCAATGACAGGAGCCGCGATACGTCTGCACGCCGCGCGACGATAGCGGTCGGCGCCGCGCCCCGCTACGCGAAGCCGATACGGCCGACCAGACGCCGCCGGCATTCGCTGGTGCAGCGTCAGCCTTCGGCGGCGATGCCGGCGCTGGACTGGCGCTGCGACCACGCCGCCAGGCTGCGGCGGAAGTAGCTCGGCTCGATCTCCAGCGTCTCGGTGATGTGCTCGAAGGAGAACAGGCCGTCGTTGCGCGTGCTGGCGATCCAGGCGGCGGCCTCGTCGAAGAGGGCGCGGCCGACGCGGTCCTGCGCCAGCATGTACTTGCGATAGGTCTCGAAGGCGTCTTGCAGCACGGCCAACATGAGACGCTTCTCGCCCGACATGGCGGCGCGACGGTGGCGCGCCGCAGCCGACTGCTCGGCGATCAGGACGTCCGGTTCAAACAGGCCGCGGTTGCTCATCTCTGCCTTCCACTGTGGCCGCGCCGCCGGTCGTCTCGGCGCGCCAGATATCTAGGTGTGCGTAAGAGGGGGAAGGTGCACCGCGGGGGCCCCGATGGGCCCCCGCGGATATCGGTTACAGCTTGACGACGTTCGACGCCTGCAAGCCTTTCTTGCCCTGCGTGATGTCGAACGAAACCTGCTGGCCTTCGTCGAGGCTGCGATAGCCGTCACCAACGATGGCGGTGTGGTGGACGAACACGTCGTCCCCGTCCGGGCGGCTGATGAAGCCGTAGCCCTTCTCGGCGTTGAACCACTTCACGGTTCCCTGAGCCATGTGCGCTTCCTCCTTTCTGGGTATTCGTCGTTGGGGGAAGCTGCTTATTCCGGAACGCGTGGAGTGAACTGCGAACGGGAGCCGGGATGCGAATGCGACCCGACCCCCCCATGAAACGGCGGTGCCTTCCCTGAGACTGGGCTTTTTCTTAGCCGAGCGTTTGAGCGACCACAAGATCAGGATTCACCCTAAGTGGGGGATTGGATCGGGGAGGGGGATCGGGGCGGCGTTGGTTGGGAACTGACGGGCTCGGGCTGGGGCTGGGGCTCGCATTGAGTTCGGCCGAAGCGAGGAGTGGGATCGGGGACGGGTACGGGCTTGGGCCGGGTCGAGTTAGGGGGCCGGTCCGACCCGATGCGAGCCCGAGCCGCAGCCGTCTTTTTCGAAATGGATCCGCCTCGACCCGGGACTACGACGTCGCCGCCGCCGCGGTCTCCGGGCGCTCGATCACCTGCACCTGGGTGACGCGAGCGCGGGCGAGGTCGGTGACGACGATGTCGTAGCCGGGCAGGGCGATCGACTCGCCGCGGCGCGGGGTGCGGCCGAGGGTGTTGAAGACCAGGCCGGCGAGGGTGTCGCCCGGCTCGGCGGGGACCTTCCAGCCGGTCTGGCGGTTGAAGTCGCGCACCTTCACCCGGCCGAGCGCCTGATAGCGGCCGGGCGCCACCTGGCGGATGGTGAGCAGCTCGTCGCGGTCGAACTCGTCGCGGATCTCGCCGACCAGCTCCTCCAGGATGTCCTCCTGGGTGACGATGCCGAGCGTGACGCCGAACTCGTCCTTCACGATGGCGAAGTGGACGAAGGCGTTCTGCATATCGGTGAGCAGCTCGAGAATGCGTTTCCGCTCGGGAACTTGCAGCACCGGACGGAGAATTCGCCGCAGGTCGCCGCGGGCGTCGCGCTCGAGCTCGACGAGGTCCTTGAGGTGGGCGACGCCGAGCACCCGGTCGATCGAGCCCTCGTAGATCGGGACGCGCGTGTAGCCCTCCTCCAGCACTGCCTTGAGCAGCTCGGCGGGCGGCGTGTCGGCCGAGAAGCCGACCACCTCGGTGCGCGGCACCAGGATGTCCGCGACGGTCATGTCCACCGCCCGCGCCGCCGCGGCGATGATGCCGATCGGCCGGTCGCCGCCGGTGCCGGTGTTCTCGCTGGCGCCGCGCGCCAGCCGCATCAGCTCCTCGGTGGAGCTCATCTGCGGGGCGCTGTCGGCAGCGCCGGCGAGCCGCTCGATCAGCGGGTCGACCAGCTTGTCGTAGAGAATGTGCAGCGGGCGCAGGAGCTGGTGCAGCAGGTAGAGCGGTAGCGCCACCATGTAGGCGATGCGCTTCGGGTGGCTGGCGGCGACCGCCTTCGGCATCACTTCGCCGAACAGGAAGGTGACGACGGTCATGATGATGGTGGCGACGACGATGCCCCAGCCGTCGCCGAGGTAGCGCACCGCCAGCGCCGAAGCGACCGCCGCGCCCAGCGTGTTGACGATGTTCTGGCCGAGCAGGACGGTGACCAGCAGCCGCTGCAGCGAGGTGAGCAGCTCGCGCGCGGCGAGCACGCCGGGGCCCTTCGGCGTCTTGGCGTCCTCGTCGAGGTCGGCGCGCGTCAGGCGGAGCAGCGCCGTCTCGCTGCCGGCGAAGAACGCCGCACCGACCAGGCAGACCAGCAGGATGAGCAGGTAGGTGATCGACTCCATCAGGTCGACGGAGCCGGCACGGGCAGGTCGGGATCGGTGGGCACGGCGCGGCGACCGTACCGCGCAGTCGCGCGGCGGGCAACCGACGGCCGCTGCGCGGGGTTGCCCGCGTCGCGAGCGAAGCGTAAGTCCCTGAACGGGCGCGAGACCGCCGCCGGGGCACGGCGGCAGGAGGGTCGGATGGGACACGCCAAGCGCAAGACACGCGACGCGATCTACCGCGCCGAACGGCCGATCGCCGATTTCAGCTTCAACGCCGAGACCGCCTCGGTGTTCGAGGACATGCTCGAGCGCTCGGTGCCGTTCTACGGCGAGATGCAGCGTATGCTCGCCGAGCTGGCCGCCGACTTCGCCGTCGACGGCACCGCCGTCTACGACCTCGGCTGCTCCACCGGCACCACCCTGCAGGCGCTCGACAGCCTACCGCAGGACGTGCTGCTGGTCGGCGTCGACTCCTCGCCCGACATGCTCGAGCGCGCGCAGAAGGAACTGCACGGCAAGCTGCGCCACCGCCTGGCGTTGGAATGTGCCGACCTCAACCAGGCCCTGCGCATCACCGACGCCTCGGTGGTGGTGATGAGCCTGACGCTGCAGTTCGTTCGCCCGCTGCACCGCGAGCGCATCCTGCGCGAGATCGCCGATGGGCTGCAGCACAACGGCTGCCTGCTGCTGATCGAGAAGCTGGTGGCGCAGGATTCGATGCTCAACCGGCTCTACATTCAACATTATTACGAGTTCAAACAGCGCAACGGCTACAGCGAGATGGAGATCGCGCAGAAGCGCGAGGCGCTGGAGAACGTGCTGATTCCCTACCGGCTGGAGGAGAACGACGAGATGCTGCGCCGCGCCGGTTTCCGCACCGTCGACGTGTTCTTCAAGTGGTACAATTTCTGTGGCCTCATCGCCCTCAAGTGAGACGACGGCGCCCGCGCCGCCGAGCGGGCTCGATGGGCTGATCATCGCGATCGGCAACTTCGCCTTCGGGTATCGCGACTACATCGCGCCGGTGAGCATCGCGCTGGTCGCGCTGTTCACCATGCCGCGGCCCTTTCTCGGCAATCGCGCCCTCGATCCCTGGTGGGACGCCGCCGGGATTCTCGTCTCGCTCACCGGTCAGGCGCTGCGCGTGCTGGTGATCGGGCTCGCCTACATCCAGCGCGGCGGCAAGAACAAGCAGATCGCCGCCGACAAGCTGGTGGTCGAGGGCATCTTCGCGCACGCCCGCCATCCGCTCTACGTCGGCAACTTCCTGTTGCTGGTCGGGCTGATGATGATCTGGAACTCGCCGTGGGGATACCTGCTCGCCGCCACGCTGGGCTTCGGCCTCTTCTGCATGGCGCGCGCCGAGGAGGCGTTCCTGGCGCGCAAGTTCGGTCCGGCCTTCGACGACTATTGCGCCCGCGTGCCGCGCTTCATTCCCAACCTGCGCGGCATCCGCACCACGTTGGCCGGCTTCTCGTTCGACTGGAAGCGCGTGGTGCGCAAGGAGTACGGCACGACCTTCTCGTGGACGACGACCGCCGTGCTGCTGCTGGTGCTGGAGCGGGTCGACTGGGACGGCGTGCAGGGCGCGGCGCCGGCCGCGGCTCGCCTGCTGGTGGTCTGGCTGCTGCTCGCGGCCGCGTGGGGGACGGCGCGTTGGATGAAGAAGACGCGCCGGCTCGTGTCGCCCGACTGACCCCGGGCGAGCGCACCGCCAGCGGCGGCGCACCTTGATCTTTCAGCGCGCCCTCGCGTATGTCCAATTCGATGCCGTTCGAGCTTCAGCGCGTCGTCGTCACCGGTCTCGGGACGATCAGCCCGCTCGGCAACGACGTCGGCAGCAACTGGTCTGCGTTGCTCGCCGGCCGCTCCGGCATCGGTCCGATCACCGCCTTCGACGCCAGCGACTTCCCGGTGCGCATCGCCGGTGAGGTGCGCGGCTTCGATCCCGCCGAGCACTTCGACAAGAAGGACATCAAGAAGATCGATCGTTTCGCGCAGTTCGCCATCGCGGCGGCGCAGCAGGCGATGGATGACGCGCGGCTGGTCATTGCGCCGGAGACCGCACACCGGGTCGGCGTCGTCGTCGGCGTCGGCATGGGCGGCATCGGGACGCTGGAGGAGTACCACAAGCAGTTCCTCGCCACCGGCCTGAAGCGGCTGTCGCCGTTCGTCATCCCACGCGTCATTCCCAACATGGCGCCGGGCCTGATCGCCATCCGCTTCGGGTGCACCGGGGTGAACTACACGCCGACCAGCGCCTGCGCCTCGGGCGGCCAGGCGGTCGGCGAGGCGTTCCGGCTGGTGCGCTTCGGCGAGCAGGACGTGGTGATCACCGGCGGCGCCGAGGCGGCGGTGACCCAACTCGGCGTCGGTGGCTTCGCCGTCATGCGCGCCATGTCGACGCGCAACGAGGCGCCGGAGCGCGCCAGCCGCCCGTTCGATCGGGCGCGCGACGGCTTCGTCATCGGCGAGGGCGCCGGCATCCTGGTGCTCGAGTCGCTGGCGCACGCGCGGGCGCGCGGCGCCCGCATCTACGCCGAGATCGTCGGCTACGGCGCCAACTGCGACGCCTTCCACATCACCTCGCCGGCGCCGGACGGGCGCGGCGCCGCCGACTGCATGCGCCTGGCGCTGAGCGGCGGCGAGGTCGATCCGCTCGAGGTCGACTACGTCAACGCGCACGGTACCTCGACGCCGTACACCGACACCAACGAGACGCAGGCGATCAAGGCGGTGTTCGGCGAGCATGCGGCGCGCCTGGCGGTGAGCTCGACCAAGTCGATGACCGGCCACCTGTTCGGCGCCGCCGGCGGCATCGAGTGCGCCTACACGGCGCTCAGCGTGCACCACGGCTGGATCCCGCCGACGATCAACTACGAGACCCCCGATCCCGACTGCGACCTCGATTACGTCCCCAACGTCGCGCGCCAGAAGCCGATCCGCATCGCGCTGTCGAACTCGTTCGGCTTCGGCGGCGCCAACGCGTGCGTGGCGTTCAAGAAGTGGGACGGCTGAACGAACGGCGTGCCGATGTGTTGACGTGCTGACGCGCTGACGTAGGCTGGAGTCCTCGTGACGTCAGCACGCCAGCACCTCAGCACGTCCACAGCCTCAGTCAGCCTGCCGCCGGTCGAGCGCCCAGGATGACCTTGGACGAACTGTTCCGCCGCCGCCTGCTGGTCGTCGTCGGCAAGGGCGGCGTCGGCAAGACGACGGTCGCCTGTGCGCTGGCGCTGGAGGCGGCGCGGCGCGGTCGCAAGGTGCTGCTCTGCGAGGTCGACGGCGTCGCGCGCGCGCCGCAGCTGCTGCAGGCCCGACCCGGGCCGCTCGGGCAGGCGGTGCAGAGCCCCGCCGGGCCGTGGCTGATGGCGGTCGAGGGGCGCGCCGCGCTGGCCGAGTACCTGGGCATGATCATCCCAGTGAAGCGGCTGCTGCAGACGGTGTTCAAGAGTCAGCTCTACCAGTACTTCGTCGCCGCGGCGCCGGGGCTCAAGGAGCTGATGACGCTCGGCAAGATCTGGTACGAGGCCGAACGCAGCGACGGCAGCGGCGACGCCTGGGATCACGTCATCGTCGACGCGCCCGCCACCGGGCATGGCCTGCAGTACCTGCGCATGCCGGCGGCGGCGCGCGACACCTTCGAGATCGGCCTGGTGCATCGCGAGGCGCAGCGCATCGTCGACCTGCTCACCGACGCCGAGCGCACCGCGGTGAACCTGGTGACCACGGCCGAGGAGATGCCGGTCAACGAGACGATCTCGATGTACCGCGCGCTGCGCGACGACCTGGCGATGCCGACCGGCCTGCTGTTCGTCAACCGCGTCCATGCCGCCGGGCTGGCCGCCGCCGACGCCGCGAAGCTGGAACAGGCCGCCAAGGCACAGCGCGACCGCCGCGCCCGCCAGGTACTGGAGGCGGTGGCGGCGCGGGCGCGCGCCGAGATCGGCTGGAGCGAGCTCAACGCGCGCCATCGCGCCCGCCTCGCCGCCGAGGTGCCGCTGCCGACCGTCGAGCTGCCGTTCGTGTTCGCCGAGGAGTTCGGCTTTGCCGAGCTGCAGACGCTGCGCGAGGCGATCGTGCGGGCCCCCTCCCTGGCCCCGTCCCGCCCGCGCGCGGCGGGAAAACGCCCCGCACAGGAGGGCTCGCGCGCGTGAAGAGCATCGACGAGATCGTCGCGCGCCATCAGGTGGTGATCTGCGCCGGCAGCGGCGGGGTGGGGAAGACGACCACCGCGGCGGCGCTGGCGCTGCACGCGGCGCAGCGCGGACGGCGCACGATGGTGATGACCATCGACCCGGCGCGCCGGCTCGCCGACGCGCTCGGCCTGCGCACGCTCGGCAACGCGGCGCGCGCGGTGGACATCGGCGGCGCCGGCTCGCTGGAGGCGATGATGCTCGACCAGAAGGGCGCCTGGGACGCGCTGGTCGAACGCTACGCGCCGTCGGCCGAGGTGCGCACGCGCATCCTTGGCAACCGCTTCTACCAACACCTGTCGGAGAGCTTCGCCGGCTCGCAGGAGTACATGGCGATCGAGCAGCTCGCCGAGCTGCACGCCAGCGGACGTTACGACCTGATCGTCGTCGACACGCCGCCGACCCGCCACGCACTCGACTTCCTCGAGGCGCCGCGCCGCATCGCCGCGTTCCTCGATCGCCAGGTGATCCGCTGGTTCATCAAGCCGTACTTCTCCGCCGGCTGGTCGACGCTGCGCGTCGTCAACCGCGCCGCCGGCAGCCTGCTGCGCCGCCTGGAGGACGCCACCGGCATCAAGGCGCTGGTCGAGATCTCCGACTTCTTCAATTCGATGAGCGCGCTGTTCGACGGCTTCGAGGTGCGCGTGCAGCGCGTCGACAAGCTGCTGCACTCGAAGCACACCGCGTTCGTGCTGGTCACCTCGCCGGAGGAGCAGGTGCTCGACGAGGCGGAGTCGTTCGTGCGCCAGCTTGCCGAGCTGGCCGTGCCGCTGCGCGCGGTGGTGTTCAATCGCGTGCAGCGCGAGGCGCTGGCCGACTGGCGGCGGCTCGACGAGGCCTGGTTGCGCGAGCTGGTCGGCACCGTGGTCAAGCGCGGCGAGCGCGCCGGTCCGCTGGTCGACAACTTCCTGCGCTACGAGACGCAGGCGCGCGGCGACCAGCTGCGCATGGAGGCTTTCCGTCGCCAGCTCGGCGCCAAGCCGGTGGTCGCGGTGGTGCCGAACTTCGAGGAAGACCTGCACGACCTGGCCGGGCTGCGGCGCATGCTGCCGCACCTGGTGGCCGCCTGACCACGACGGCACGACGACACAACGGATCACAACGACTGCGGTTGGGTCGTTGTGCCGCCGTGTCGTTGTGGTGAATCCGCTCGCTCCACCGCGAACACCGGCGTCGTGAGCAGCGCCTGCCGAAGCTCGGCATCGGGCACGTTGATCCGATCGACGTAGCCGACGAGCCAGACGATGACGCGCCCGTACCAGGGGTGCGTGCGCAGGAAGCGCAGGACGACGTCGGCACCTTCTGCGCCGGTTGCGTCGCGCACGGACACGCGCAACGGGCGGCCGTCGACGCGCGCGACGATCTCGGGGTGCGCGCGCACGTTGTGGACCCACGCCGAGCGCCAGCCGTCGGCGGGCTGCACGTACCAGATGGAGCGCGCCGCGTCGCAGCCAACGACATCGACGACGACGGGGTGCCGCCGGCCGCTGCGCCGGCCGATGGTCTCCAACACGATCCACTCGACGCCGGTGAGGCGCGTCGCCAGGCGCACCACTCCCCATCCGGCGATGCGCTCGACGGCGAGCGGCAGGCGAAACAGCGCGCGGCGCAGCTCAGCCGCACCCATTCAGCGCCCGGTTCACCGCCGCGATCAGCTCGTTCACCAGCACCGCACCGTCGCCGTCGAGGTCGGCGACCGGGCACGCGTCGAGCCGGCTGTTGCCGAGCGCGATGTTCACCGCCGCGATCAGGTTGGCGATGCTGACCGCACCGTCGCCGTCGCAGTCCGCCGCGCAGGCGACCCCGCCGGTCGGCGTCGGCGAGCCCGCCTCGCCGGTCGGCGTGATCGTCGGAGAGTCGATCGCGAGCGTCGCGGTGGCGGTCGAGCTTGGGGTCGAGTCGGGCGGCGGCGTGCGTGTCGCGGTGGCGCTCGCGGTCGTGGCGGGTGGCGCGCTTGCGGTGCGGGTGATCGTCGCGCTGGCGGTCGGCGGTACGGTCGCCGTCGGAGGCGCGGTTGCGGTCGGCGTGCGGGTGAACGTCGGCGTCGGGGTCGCGGTGCGGGTCGGCTCGGCGGCGGCGAGATCGACGAAGCCGATCCGCGAGAGGTCGAACAGGCCGTAGAAGAGGCGGCCGTCGCTGCGCCCGGCGATCCCGCTCGGATTGGAGAAGTCGTCCGGCCGGTTGAACTTGGTGATCCGGCCGTCCTGCCCGATACGGCCGAGCCGGTTGGCGCCGCTCTCGGTGAACCAGATGGCGCCGTCAGGACCGAGCGCGATGTGCTTCGGATAGCTGCTCGCGATGGCGATGCCGAGCTCGGTGACGACACCGGCGGTGGTGATGCGGGCGACGCCGCCGCGCTTCTGTTGGGTGAAGTACAGGTGGCCGTCGGCGCCGGCGGCGATGTCGTAGGGCTCGCTGTCGGCGGTCGGAATCGGAAACTCGACGGGCTGCCCGCTGGTCGTGATGCGGCCGATCTTGTTCGCCTTGCGCTCGGTGAACCACAGGTTGCCGTCGGCGCCGGCGGCGATGCCGATCGGCTCGGCGAAGGCAGTGGGCGTGTCGAAGTGGGTCATCGTGCCCTGCGGCGTGATGCGCCCGACCGCGCTGCGCGCCAGTTCGGTGAACCAGAAGTTGCCGTCGGGCCCGAGCGCGATGTCCTGCGGCGTGCTGGCGCCCTCGATCGGGAACTCGTCGGGTTCGCCGTCGCCGTCGATGCGGCCGATGCTGTTGGCCTCCTGGTTGGTGAACCAGCCGCTGCCGTCCGCCGCGACCGCGACGTTCACCGGGGTGTGGCCGCCTCCCAGCTCGTACTGGACCAGCCCGCCATCGGGGCCGATGCGACCGACGCGGTTGCCGCCGGCGTCGGCGAACCAGACGCTGTCGTCCGGTCCGTGCGCCAGTCCCTCCGGCGCACCGCCCGGAACGTTGATGTGGTCGTACGCGAGGCTGGCGACGCGGCCGATCACGTTGCCGGCGGGCCGCGTGAACCACAGCGCGCCGTCGAAGCCGGCGGTGATGTCGACCGCCGGCGCTTCGGTGAGTGGCACGATCGGCGTGTAGGTGCCGGCGACATTCATCCGCCAGATGCCGGCGGTCGAGGTGAACCAGAGATTGTCCTCCGGCCCGCGCGTGACCAGCAGGCCGGCCAGCTCCTCGGGCGCGCCCGGGAAGTTCGTCACCTCACCGGCGGTCGTCATGCGCGACAGCAGGGTGCCGTTGCGCCCGGTGAACCACAGCGCGCTGTCCGGTCCGCTGGTGAGGCCGACCGGGCTGCCGCCGAGCACCGGAAACGGCGTGATCTGGCCCGCGGCGGTAATCCGACTGATCGAGTCGTTGCCACCGAACCAGATCGCGTCGTCCGGTCCGCGGGTGATGAAGAAGGCGCCGTCGGGCGCGACGAATTCGCTGACCGTCCCGCCCGGGGTGATGCGGCCGACGCGTCCGCTCTGATCACCGCGCGCCAGGTTCACCTCGGTGAACCAGAGGTTGCCGTCGGCCCCGGCGGTGATGATCGCCGGGCCGAAGGTGGCCATCGGCAGTGGGAACTCAGTGATCACGCCGGCGGTGGTGATGCGGCCGATGGCATTGTCGGCCTGTTCGGTGAACCACAGCGCGCCGTCCGGTCCACGCGTGATGAACGACGGCCGGTTCGGCGGCGTCGGGACGGTGAACTCAGTGACCTTGAAGTCGGAATCCAGTCGGCCGATCTTCTCGACGTCCGGTTCGGTGAACCACAGGTTGCCGGCGCCGTCGGTGGTGATGCCGAGCACGCCGCTGTTCGGCGTCAGCACCGGGTAGTACGTGACCTCGTGCGCGGGGACGTCCAACGCCATGCAGGTGCTGGCGAGCAGCAGCGCAGCGGCGACGCGGGTGACGCTCAGCATGCGATGCATATGGCTCCACAGAAGCGAGTTCACCACCAAGGCACCAAGGCCACCAAGCAAGCACAATCAATTCTGATTCAAGGGATTCTTGGTGTTCTTGGTGTCCTGGTGGTGAATTTCGCTCAGCCGCTCGCCGCCGCGCTGGGTCGCGCCGCGACGCGCGCGAACCAGCCCGGCACCCAGGTCAGCTTCTCGTCGATCGGCTGGCCGACGGTGCGGCCGAAGTCGAGGAACGCGAACAGCAGAATGTCGGCGAGCGTGAAGCGCTGGCCGGCGACGAACTGGTTGCCGTGCATCAGGCCGTCGAGCCAGGCGAGCTTCTCGCGCCCGAGCGCCTTCAGATCGTCGGCCGCCTGCGGGATGGTGCGCATGCGGTCCTTGAACAGCATCAGGCCCTCGCCGTAGCGGAAGCCGTTGGCCATCGGCTCGACGATGTTGAGGTCGATGCGCCGCGTCCACATGCGCGTCTCGGCGCGCTCCTCGGCGTTGCTGCCGATCAGCGCCGGCTGTGGGTGCTTCTCTTCCAAGTACTCGCAGATGGCGAGAATCTCGGCGAGGAAGTGGCCGTTGTCGAGCTCCAGGCAGGGCAGCTGCCCGGCCGGATTCTTCTCGGTGTACGGCGCGCGGCGATTCTCGCCGCTCATCAGGTCGACGTCGACGCGTGGGATGTCGAGACCCTTCTCGGCGATGAACATCTTCACGACGCGCGGGTTGGGGCCGAGGCCGGTGTGCAGCTTCATCATCTGACTCCTTCTGCGGGTGGGTGGAACGGCTCGCCTAGCGCAGCCGCTCAGCCGCCTGCAATCGCGCTGGCGGACGAGGCGATGCATGCTCGCCGCGCCGCTACGCCAGCAGCCCGCCGGCGCGGCTGCTGATGCCGACGCCGCGGCGTGCCTGGCGGAGCGGGTGGCGGTCGAGCCCGTTGGTGAGGTAGGCGAGCGAGACGCCGCTCTCCGGGTCGGCCCAGGCGAGCTGGCCGCCGGCGCCGTTGTGGCCGAAGGTGAGCGGCGAGCCGACGTGGCCGAAGCCGCGGAAGGTGCGCGACGCGGTGTCGCCGGCGACGATGATACCGAGCCCGCGGTTGGCGAGCTGGCGGAAGTAGGGATCCCGCAGCGCGCCGCTGCGCACCTGGCGCGCCATGGCGAGCGTCTGCGGCTGCCACACCGTCGCGCCGCCCGGCAGGCCGCCGTGCAGCAGCGCCTGGTAGAAGAGGGCGAGATCGGCGGCGGTGGTGATGCCGCCGCCGCCCGGCACGCCGACGGCGCGCACCGCCGGCCGGTTGAAGCTGAGCAGCGCGTCCTCGGTCACCTCGCCGACCGGAATGATCGGGAAGCCGAGCCCGCGCAGCTCCTCGTCACGCGGCGCCTCGCCGGCCGGCACCAGGTCGGCGACGCGCGCCTGCTGCTCGGCTGGCAGGCCGACCCACAGGTCGGGGAGCCCGAGCGGCAGCGCGATGCGCTGGCGGACGAAATCGCGGAACGGCATGTCGGCGGCGCGTTCGACCAGCTCGGCGATCACCCACATGCTCGACGTCGGGTGGTACTCGAAGCGCGTGCCCGGCTCCCAGTTGAGCCGCCAGGAGCGAAAGCGCTCGAGGCGCGCCCGGCGGTCGTCCCAGTCGAGCGCGTCGAACGGCGCGTGCGGGAAGCCGCTGGTGTGGGTGAAGAGCTGCTCGACCGTCACCGCGCCCTTGCCGTTGTCGCCGAACTCGGGAATCAGCTCGGTGACGCGCGCGTCGAGCCGCAGACGGCCGGCGGCGATCAGCAGCCAGGCCGCCGACGCGGTGATCGCCTTGGTGGCGGAGAAGATGACGTACAGCGTGTCGTCGGCCGCCGCCGCCGTGACGCCGCCGCGCGCGACCCGACCGATCGTCCGCATCGCCGCGACGCGTCCGTGCCGCGCCACCGCGATCTGCATCGACGGCAACAGCCCGTCGCGCACTTCTCTTTCGGCGCGGGTGAAGAGCGCCTCCAGCTTGTCGGCGTCGATGCCGAGCGCGAGCGGCGAGTCGGCGAAGTGGCGGCGGTCGGCCATGCGGTCCTCCGCCCGCGTGTGTAGTCGGCACGGGCGCTGGAACGCCAGCGGGCGGGGGGATAGGGGGATCGCATGCGGGCGCACGACTTCACGGTTCGCCAGCTGCAGTACGCGCTGGCGGTCGCGCAGGCGAAGAGCTTCCGCGCCGCCGCGGCGCGTTGTCACGTCTCGCAGCCGTCGCTCAGTCTGCAGCTGGCGGCGCTGGAGCGCGCCCTCGGCGCCCGCCTGTTCGAGCGCGACAAGCGGCACGTCGCGCTGACCCCGGCCGGTGCCGAGCTGCTGGCCCGCGCGCAGCGCGTCGTCGCCGAGGCGGACGAGCTGCGCGATGCCGCCCAGCGCCTGCGCGATCCACGCGCCGGCACGCTGCGTCTCGGCGTGCTGCCGACCATCGCGCCCTACGCGCTGCCCGAGCTGAGCCGCGGTCTGGCGAACCGCTTCCCGCGCCTGCGCGTGTTGTGGCGCGAGGACAAGACGGCCGCGCTGACGGCGCTGCTCGGGCAGGGAGATCTCGACGCGGCGCTGGTGGCGCTGGAGGCCGAGCTGCCGGCGCTGGAGCACGCGGTGATCGCGGAGGATCCGTTCGTGCTCGCCGCGCCGCCGCGCCACCGTCTGGCGCGCGGCCGCCGGGTGAAACAGACGCAGTTGGCGGGCGTGCCGGTGCTGCTGCTGGAGGACGGCCACTGCTTCCGCGACCAGGTGCTGGCGGTGTGCGAGCAGGGCGGCGGCGAGCAGGGCAGCTTCCGCGCCACCAGCCTCGGGACGCTGACCCAGATGGTCGCGCGCGGCGACGCCATCACGCTGCTGCCGGCGGTCGCCGTGGCGCTGGAGAACCGCACCGGCCAGCTGGCGATTCGGTCGTTCGCCGATCCGGCGCCGCACCGCACCATCGGTTTGGTGTGGCGACCGAAGTCGCCGCTGGCGGCGCGCTTGCAGCTCGTCGCCGACGCGTTGCGCGCCGCCTGGCCGGCGCAGTGCTGTTGACTGCGGTCGCGCCGCACGTCACCGCGGCCGCTGGGACACGAAGGGTGCGCCGGGACGCGCCGGCTCAGCCTTCGACGGCAGCGCGATAGGTGTCCCAGCGGCCGCAGCCGGCGCAGTAGCCGGTCCACGCCTCGCTGAAGCGCCCGCAGCTGGTGCAGCGATGGTCGGCTTCGGCGGTGCCGAGCGCATCGGCAGCACGGGTGACGGCGGACCACGCCGCGGCGTGGTCGCCGCGCTGGTGATGGAGCTCGGCCCAGGCGCGTTGCACGCTCGGGGCATCCTGCCGGCCGATCGCCTGCAGCTCGCGCTCGGCGCGCTCCAGCTGGCCCTGGCGGAGCGACGCGTGCACCTTCACCAGCCGCGCGCCGTCGCCGGACAGATCGCCGCGGCCGAGCAGCGCGACGGTGCGCTCCTGCTCGCGTGGCGAGCTGGCGTGCGCGAGCAGGCGCTCGACCAGCACCAGGCGCGGATGGTTGCGGAAGCCCTTCTCCCAGACCTTGCGCGCCTCGTCGACGCGCCCGACCTCGACCAGCGCGTCGCCCAGGCTGACGATCGCCGGCAGGAAGTCGCGATCGCTGCGCACCACCGCGTCGAGCGCGGTCAGCCGCTCGTGCGGATCGGGCAGCGCCTGTGCGGCCTGATAGCGCAGCTCGATCAGCCGCTGCCGTTCGCCGGCGCCGGCGGCGCCGGTGAACGATTCCAGATAGGCGGCCTGCACGTCGGCGGCTTCACGCCAGCGTTCGGAGTCGCGATAGAGCTCGCGCAGGCTGATCAGCACGCGCGGCGCGCGCGGGAAGCGGACGCGGACGCTCTCCAGCATGCGGATCGCTTCGCTGCTGTCGCCGCGCCGGCGCAGCGCCTCGCCGAGCGCGTAGCGCAGGTCGGGATCGTTGGCGTCTTCTTCCAGCGCCGCGCTCAGCACCT
Organism: Deltaproteobacteria bacterium; assembly: GCA_033764095.1. Classification (GTDB taxonomy): domain Bacteria; phylum Desulfobacterota; class Binatia; order HRBIN30; family CADEER01; genus JBDTMT01. The sequence continues at coordinate 16,823 of JANRJF010000143.1, forward strand.
CGTGCGCGGCGCCGTACTCGCCGGTGTCCATGTACGACGAGGCCAACGCCAGCGCCGCCGCGCTGTTGCCGGCCTGCCGCCGCCAGGCCTTGCGCAGCAGCGCGCGGCTGCGCTCCAACTCGCCGCTCCACGCCGCCGCTTCGCCGGCTTCATGCCAGGCGCCGGCCTGCGCGGCGGCGCGCGCGCCGCGGCGTTGCCGCCACGAGACGATCATCGACGAGAGCTGGCGCAGCGAGCCGCCGAGCAGCACGACGACGCCGCCGAGCAGGAAGGTGAGGATGAGCAGCACGCCCAGCATCGGGCGGAAGCTGTGCAGGTGGGTCGGATGAAACTCGACCTCGCCCGGGTTGAGCGCCACCACCAATGCCAGGGCGGCGACCAGCGCGACGCCGCCGACGGCGATCAGGCCGCGCTTCATGCTGAACCGCGTCTCGCCGCGCTCAGCGCGCGTTGCTGGCCAGGCGCAGATCGCGCGCCTGGCTGCGGTAGGGCTCGGGCAGCTGGACGACCGAGGCGCGCGCCCACAGGCGTTCGAGGTCGTAGAAGGAGCGCACCGACTCGAGGAAGATGTGGACCACGACGTCGCCGTAGTCGAGCAGCGCCCACTGGCCGCCGCTCAGGCCCTCGACGGTGCGCGGCCGGCGGCCGAGCTGGGCGAGGTTCTCCTGGATGCTCTGCGCGATCGCCTGCACCTGCGTATCGGAGCGGCCGGTGCAGATGAGGAAGTAGTCGGCCAGCGAGGTGTGCGCGCCGACCTCCAGCAACAGCAGGTCGTAGGCCTTCTTGTCGAGCGCGAAGCGCACGCAGAGGAGCGCGGTCTCGCGAGGGTCGGTGCTGGACTTCTTCAAGCGGAGACCCGGCTCTTTCGGTAGAGCCCGACGCGCTGCAGGTAGCGCTCGACTGACGCCGGCACCAGGTAGCGCACGCTACGTCCGCGCTGGATGCGCTGGCGGATGGCCGAAGCCGAGATGTCGAGTGCCGTGACGGTCAAGAATCGAATCCGCGTCCCCGTGTCGTGAACCAATTCGCTCTGTGATGTTCCGTAGCAAAAGTCCCCACGAGCGGCAACGGGGAGCAGCGTGCGGGCGGCGCCGATGCGACCCGGCGGGCGGCTCCAGACGGCGATGTCGGTGAGCCCGAGCAGCGTGCGCCAGTCCTTCCAGGTGTCGATCTCGCGGAAGGCGTCGAGCCCGACCAGCAGCGTCGTGCGCGCGTTCGGCAGGCGCGCCCGCAGCGCGCGCAGGGTGTCGATGGTGTAGGACTTGCCGCGCCGCTGCAGCTCGATCGACGAGGCACGGAACGCCGGCTGGTCGCGAATCGCCAGCTTCACCATCGCCAGCCGGTGCGCGGCGGGCGTGATGCGGCGCGTCTTGTGCGGCGGGTCGGCGAGCGGGATGAACAGCACGCGGTCGAGCCGCAGCAGCTCGCGCGCCTCCTCGGCGCAGCGCAGGTGGCCGAGATGGATGGGATCGAAGGTGCCGCCGAACACGCCGACGCGCAGCGGCGGGCGGCGCGGCGGTGCGCTCACGAGCGGATCTGCCCGGCGCCCTGGATCACGTACTTGTACGTGGTCAGCTCGCGCAGCCCCATCGGGCCGCGGGCGTGCAGGCGATTGGTCGAGATGCCGACCTCGGCGCCGAAGCCGAACTCCTCGCCGTCGGTGAAGCGGGTCGAGGCGTTGACGTAGACCGCCGCCGAGTCGACCGCGGCGGTGAAGCGCTGCGCCGCCGCGAGGCTGTCGGTGACGATCGCGTCGGAGTGGCCGGTGCCGTAGGTGTTGATGAAGCCGATCGCGTCGTCGAGCCCGTCCACCACCTTCACCGACAGGATCAGGTCGAGGTACTCGGTGCGCCAGTCCTCGTCGGTGGCGACGCCGATGTCGGGCAGCACGGCGCGCGTACGCGGGCAGCCGCGCAACTCGACGCCGGCGGCGCGCAGCGGCGCAGCGACGCGCGGCAGGAAGGCGTCGGCGACGGCGCGGTCGACCAGCAGCGTCTCCATCGCGTTGCACACACCGGGGCGCTGCACCTTGGCGTTCACCGCGATGCGCTCGGCCATGCCGAGGTCGGCGGCGGCGTGCACGTAGACGTGACAGATGCCGGCGTAGTGCTGGATGACCGGGATGCTCGACTGCGCGGTGATCGCCTCGATCAGGCTGGGGCCGCCGCGCGGCACGATGACGTCCACCCACTCGCGCTGGCGCAGCAGCGCCGCCACCGCCTGGCGGTCGGTGGTCGGAATCAGTTGTACGACCGCTTCCGGCAGGCCGGCAGACGCGATGCCGGCGGCGATCGCGGCGGCGATGGCGCGGCTGGTGGCGAAGGCCTCCGAGCCGCCCTTGAGGATCACCGCGTTGCCCGACTTGAGGCACAGGCCGGCGGCATCGGCAGTGACGTTGGGGCGCGACTCGTAGATCATGCCGACGACGCCGATCGGGATGCGCACCTGCGCGATCTCCAACCCGTTCGGCCGCCGCCAGCGCATGATCGTCTCGCCGACCGGATCGGGCAGGGCGGCGATCGCCTCCAGCCCGCCGGCCATCGACTCGATGCGCGCCGGCGTCAGGGTGAGGCGATCGACCAGCGCGGCGCTGAGGCCGGCGGCCTGCGCGGCGGCGACGTCGCCGCGGTTGGCGTCGAGCAGCGCCGCTTGGCCGGCGCGCAGGCGCGCCGCCGCGTCGCGCAGCGCGGCGTTCTTCGCCGGCGTCGGCGTGGTCGCCAGCTGGCGCCCGGCCAGCCGCGCGGCGCGGCAGAGGGCGACGACGGCCTCCTCGATCTGCATGCGATGGTCGATATAGGACGCCCCCCGGCCGTTCAATGCGGTTACACGATCGGGATCGTAGCCGAGCTGGCCAGCGGCGCGCCCGGCCGCTCGAGCGGCGCTGCCCAGCCGTGGCCGCGCCGCCCATCCGGCGCTCCGGCGTGTCAGTCGGCGCGCGTCAGCGTGCTCGGCACCGACGACGGCAACGGCTGCAGATCGGCGTCGAGCAGGCGGATGGTGCGTTCGTCGATCACCACGAAGCTGCGCGGCGCGGCGCTCTCGGGGTCGAGCCGGTAGACCTTGGCGGTGGGATCGACGGCCGTGCCGCGCAAGCTGATCCAGACTCCGTCGGTCTCGACGCTGCGCGGGCCGCCCGGCGCGCCGACGTAGGTTTCCTTCAGGTGATACAGGGAGCGGCCGTCCCAATCGCTGGCGAGCGTCAGCTCGGTCTCGACGCCGCTGCAGTCGGCGCAGGGCAGCGTGCCGGCGAAGCGGCCGACCAACGGCAGGGCGTGGGCGCGCAGCGCCGGCGTCGGTGGGGGCGGCGGCGGCGCCGCCGGCGGCGTGCTGCGCCGCGTGCAGGCCGCGGCGAGCAGCAGCAGGACGACGAGCCCCGGCCAGCGACGCATGCGGGCGTCCCTACACCGGCGCGGGCGCGGCGCAAAGTGCCGCGCCGGGACCGCGCCGCGCGTGCGCCGCCTCTCACACCGGCCGGCGACCCCAGGCCTGAAACAGCAGCGGATGCACGACCATGACGTCCGGTCGCGCCAGATGCGCCTGGGCGGCGGCGAGCAGGGTGTCGAACGTGCGGCCGTCGATCAGGTCGGCGGCGACGATCGGCGCGCGCAGGTCGGCAGCGAGGGTGAGGAACTGGGCGTGCGCCGGGTCGCCGGCGTGCGAGACGCGCGCCTGCACGCGCACCTGCACGTCGTGCAGTCCGGCGGCGGCGAGCAGCGCCGGTAGGCGGCGGCCGAAGCCGACGTCGAGGCCGCGCTGCCGGTAGACGGCGGCGGTCGCCGCGTCGAGACGCGGCCAGGCCGGGTGCGGCGGCTCGCAGCCGGCGCCGGCGCGATCGAAATCCTGCAACGCGACCAGGCCGCCGGGGCGCGCCAGCGCGACCAGCTGACCGAGCAGGCGCGCCTTGTCGGGGGCCACCATCATCACCAGGCGGGCGTGCACCAGGTCGAAGTGGCCGCGCGGCAGACGCAAGTCGTCGGCCGATCCCTCGATCACCTGCACCTGCGGCAGGCCGCGGCTTTCACACTGCTCGCGTGCGGCGGCGGCGAAGGCGGGCTGCGGCTCGACGGCGACCACCTCGCCGGTGCTGCCGACGCGCGCCGCGAGTTGCGGGGCGATGCCGAGCGGCCCGCAGCCGACGTCGACCGTTCGCCAGCCCGGCGCAATGCCGATCGCGTCGAGCAGTGCCGCGCTGCTCGGCTCCAGTGCGCGCGCCTGCTCGAGCAGGCGGTCGCGCTCGGCGGCGCTGGTGCCGAGGACGTACGACGGGGCAGGCATTCCCCTCGCCAGTAGCATCGCGGCGCGCCGACTGGCCAACCGGTGCACCGCCGGCGCTCCGGCGGTTCAGCTCAACAACACCAGGTCGTCGCGATGGATGACCGCGTCGCCGGCGCTGTACTGCAGCGTCGGTTCGATGGCGGTGGTGTGCAGGCCCTTGATGCGGTCCAGTTCGGCGGCGCCGTAGCTGACCAAGCCGCGGGCAAACTCGCGCCCGGCGGGGTCGAGGCAGGAGACGCACTCGCCGGCGCCGAAGCTGCCCTGCACGGCGGTGATCCCTTTCGGCAGCAGGCTGCGGCCGCCCTGGGCGAGCGCTTCGAAGGCGCCCTGGTCGACGCTGATCGCGCCGGCCGGCCGCAGCGTGTGCGCGATCCAGTGCTTGCGGCGCGTCAGGCGGTCGCCGGCGGCGAGGAACAGGGTGCCGACCGCCTGGTCGGGATCGAAGACGCGCGGCAACACGTCGGGGTTGCGCCCGTCGGCGATGACCACCGCGATGCCGGCCTCGTTTGCCTTGCGCGCCGCGTGCAGCTTGCTCGCCATGCCGCCGGTGCCGAGGCGCCCCGCACCGGCGCCGGCGTAGGCCTCTACGTCGCGGCCGATGCTGCTCACCACCGGCACCAGCGCGGCGTCGGTGTAGGAGCGCGGGTCGGCGGTGTACAGGCCGGGGACGTCGCTGAGGATGACCAACAGGTCGGCGCTGACCAGCACCGCCACCAGCGCCGAGAGGTTGTCGTTGTCGCCGAAGTTGAAGCGCACTTCCTCGACCGCAACGCTGTCGTTCTCGTTGACGATCGGCAGCACGCCGGCCTCCAGCAAGGCCTCGAAGGTGTGGCGCGCGTTGAGGTAGCGGCGGCGGTTGGCGAGGTCGTCATGGGTGAGGAGGATCTGCGCCACCGGCTGCTGCACGGCGCTGAACTGCTCGTCGTAGAACCCCATCAGGCGGATCTGCCCGACCGCCGCCGCCGCCTGCTTCTGCGGCACCGTCTTGGGGCGCTCCTTGAGGCCGAGACGCGCCATGCCGGCGGCGACCGCGCCGGAACTGACCAGCACCACGTCGTAGCCGCGCCGTCGCAGACCGGCGAGCTCGGCGACCAGCCGCGCGATGCGCGGCCGGTCGATGTCCGGCCCCCCCGACAGCACGTTGCTGCCGACCTTCACCACCACCCGCCGCACGCGCGGCAGCAGCGTCGCCTTGTGCTCAGCCTGCGTCATCGCTCGCGGCTAAAGACGAAACCACAGATGAACACAGATGAACACGGAGGGGACGGAGGCCTCGCTGTTCAAACGTGGACAGCGTGAGACGACGAACGAACCCATCTGTGTTCATCCGTGTTCATCTGTGGTTTCGCTTTGGTTTTCGCTTTCGTCCGCGACGAGCGTCGCGCGCGATTCACGGACGCGATCGCCGAGCAGGCGGATCAGCGCCGCGACGCCGTCGCCGCTGACGGCGGAGACGGCGTGCAGCTCGATGCCGCGCGCGGCGAAGCGTTGGGTCAGCTCGTCGATGAAGCCGGGCGGGGCGGCGTCGCTCTTGTTGGCGGCGACGACCTGCGGCTTGGCGGCGACGGCGGGGTCGTAGAGCGCCAGCTCGCGGTTGATGACGTCGTAGTCGTCGAGCGGGTCGCGACCGCTCATGGCGCTGGCGTCGAGCAGGTGCAGCAGCAGGCTGGTGCGCGAGACGTGGCGCAGGAAGCGGTGGCCGAGGCCGTGCCCCTCGTGCGCGCCCTCGATCAGGCCGGGGATGTCGGCGAGCACGAAGGTGGTGTCCTCGTCGACGCGCACGACGCCGAGGTTCGGGACCAGGGTGGTGAACGGGTAGTCGGCAATGCGCGGCCGCGCCGCCGAGACGCGGCTGATGAAGGTCGACTTGCCGACGTTGGGAAAGCCGAGCAGGCCGACGTCGGCGACCAGCTGCAGCTCCAGGCGGATGCGGCGCTCCTCGCCGTCGAGTCCGGGCTGCGCCTTGCGCGGCGCCTGGTTGGTCGAGGTCTTGAAGTAGGCGTTGCCGCGCCCGCCGCGCCCGCCGCGCGCGATGACGACGCGTTCGCCGATGGTGGTCAGGTCGGCGAGCAGGTCGCCGCTCTCGGCGTCGCGCACCAGCGTGCCGAGCGGCACGCGCGCGACTGCGTCGGCGCCGCGGTGGCCGTGCTGATCCTTGCCGCGGCCGTGCTCGCCGCGCTCGCCGAGCAGGCGCGGCTGATACTTGAAGTCGAGCAGGCTGGTGAGGCTGGGGTCGGCGACCAGCACGACGTCGCCCCCGTCCCCACCGTTGCCGCCGTTCGGCCCGCCCTTGGCCTTGTACGTCTCGCGCAGGAAGCTGACGCAGCCGGCGCCGCCGTGTCCGCCGCGCACCTCGATCTGGGCTTCGTCGACGAACTTCATCGCTGCTCACCGGTGGCCGCGGGCCTGCGTGCCCGCGCTCCACTGGAGCGCCTCGCGCGAGGCTGCGGGGGCGCTCAGGCGCTCGGCAGGACGTGGACCTGCTTGCGGTCCTTGCCCAGCCGCGCGTACTGCACGGTGCCGTCGATCAGCGCGAACAGGGTGTAGTCGCGCCCCATGCCGACGTTCTTGCCGGGATGGATGCGGGTACCGACCTGACGCACCAGGATGTTGCCGGCCTTCGCCGCCTGGCCGCCATAGACCTTCACCCCGCGGCGCTGCGCGTTGGAGTCGCGCCCGTTGCGCGTGCTGCCCTGACCTTTTTTATGAGCCATCGCTCACGCTCCTTCGATCGCGGTGACCTGCACAGTCGTCTCGTACTGGCGGTGACCGGCGCGGCGGCGGTAGTTCTTGCGGCGCTTCTTCTTGAACACCAGGATCTTCTTGGCGCGCCCCTGGCGGACGACCTTGGCAGTGACCCGCACGCCCGCAACCGTCGGCGTTCCGACCGTTACCGCCCCACCACGCGACGCCATCAGTACCTCGGTGAAGGCCACGTCGGCGCCCGGCTCGCCCTCGAGCTTCTCGATCGCCAGCACGTCGCCCGGTGCCACCCGGTACTGCTTCCCACCGGTCTTGATCACTGCGTATTCCATCGTTCTTCTCCGCGGATGAACCGCAACGGTTATCGGAGGGTTACGGCGGTGTCAACGGGCCCTGGGTGGTCTGGCCGGTCGCCTCAGGACGGGTGTGGGTACGAGGATGGAGTTGGGTCAGTCTGATCTCGGGCTGGGGCTCGGGCGCCGGGTCGGGTAGTGGGGGCGGGTGCGGCTGACACTCATTACCCGGCATGACTGCCATCTCTGCGAGGAGATGGTCGCGGTCATCGAGGCGGTGCGGGCTCGGCACGAGCTCGAGCTGGAGGTACTCGACGTCGATGCCGACCCGGATCTGCTGGCGCGCTACTCGGATCAGGTGCCGGTGCTTCTGGTGAACGGCCGCAAAGCATTCAAGTACCGGGTCAGCGAGAGCGCGCTAAGTCGCCGCCTGCACTTGGAAGCCTGGCGCCGTCGCCTCTTCCCGTGACGAGCCCCGCCCGAGCCCGAGATCAGACTGATCCAACTCCATCCCCGTACCCCTTCCCGTACCCGTCCCCGTCTTCAAAACCGACAAGGAAGCAGGAACGGATCGCATTCAGGTACGGGAACGGGAACGGGAACGGCAACGGGTAGGGGTACGCGAACGGGTACGGGGAGACGGGAGTAGGGGGCACTGGAGGGATTCGCGCCCACTCACTATTCTCCGTGCCATGGCGGCGGTGGCGGTCGATGCGATGGGCGGGGAGCACGCGCCGGAGGCGGCTGTGCAGGCGGTGGCGGCGGTATCGCTGCAGACCGACATCGAGTGCGTGTTGGTCGGCGACGCGGCGCGGCTGGAAAAACTGCTGGAGGCGACCGCCTACAACCCGGAGCGCATCGCCATCGTGCACGCCGCGGAAGCGATCGGCATGGACGAGGAGCCGCGCAGCGCGGCGCGCTACAAGCGCAAGGCGTCGCTGCCGGTGGCATTGCGCCAGGTGGTGAGCGGGCGCTGCGCCGCGGCGGTGAGCGCCGGCAACCCCGGCGCCGCGATCGCCGTGGCGCTGCGCGAGCTGACCGTGCTGCCGCGCCTGCACAAGGCGGCGATGGCGAGCGTCTATCCACGCGCCGTCGAGCACGCCGGGCAGGACCCGCTCGGGCTGGCGCTCGACGTCGGCGCGACGGTGCGTTGCGGTGCCGACGAATTGGTGCAGTTCGCCGCGATGGGAGCGGCGTATGCACGCGTCATTTCGCGCGTCGATGCGCCGCGCGTCGCGCTGCTCAACATGGGGCGCGATGCGGCACAGGGCGACGAGGGGCTGGTCGCCGCGCACCGCCGCCTGCGCGACTGCGCCGGCATGACCTTCGTCGGCAACATCGAAGGCCACGAGCTGACCAGCGGCCGCGCCGACGTGGTGGTGTGCGAGGGGTTGATCGGCAACATCGTGGTCAAGCTGCTGGAGACGGTCGCCCACATGGCGGTCGACCTGACCAGCGCGGCGGCGCAGGGCAACTGGCGAGTGCGCGCCGGCATGGCGATCATGGCGACGCGCGGCGAGCGCCTGCGCGCGCTCGCCGACATCGCCTCCTACGGCGGCGCGCCGCTGCTCGGCTTCGAGCAGGTGTTCATCAAGGCGCACGCGCGCTCCCAGGCGCCGGCGATCGCCAACGCGGTGAAGGTGGCGGCCAAGGCGGCGCGCGACGGCCTGGTGCCGGCGCTGAAGGACGCGCTGGCGGCGGTTGGCTGACGTGTCGAGATGAATACGCGCGGGCGGGGGGTTAGGGGGCTAGGGGGTGGGGGTTGGGGAAGAGCAGATCTTTTTCTGACCCTAACCCCTAACCCCTTGCTCCACCGCCCCGCGGTGCGTAGCGCCGCCGCCAGCACCGCAGGCGCCGCATGACCCCGCCGCGCCTGGTCTTCCGCTGGGACCTCGACAAGACCTACCTGCTGAGCGAGTTCGAGCGCCTGCGGGACATGGTGAAGATCCCGTTCGAGAAGCCGGAGGACAAGATCGCCGCGCCCGGCGTCGCGGCGCTGATTCGCGGCCTGCGCGAGTCGGCGCTGAGCCGCGGCCGCGGCGTGCGGGTGACTTTCCTCTCCGCCAGCCCGCCGCAGATCGGCCGCGCCATCCGCCGCAAGCTCGAGCTCGACGGCATCGTGCACGACGGCATCGTCTTCAAGAACCAGCTGCAGCGCCTGTTCCGCGGCCAATTCCGCCATCTGCGCGAGCACGTCGGCTACAAGCTCACCGAGCTGCTCAAGGCGCGCAGCCTCGAGCCGCCGGCGGCGCGCGAGTACCTGTTCGGCGACGACTGGGAATCGGACCCGCTGATCTACTCGCTGTATGCCGATACGGTCGCCGGGGTGGTCGCGCCCGGCGAGCTCGCCGAGCTGCTGCGCGCCGCGCGCGTCGATCCGGTGCTGATCGAGGAGGCGCGCCAGCTCGCCATCGGCCTGCCGAAAAGCGAGGCGGTGGCGCGTATCTTCATCAACCTCGAACGGCCGACCCCGCCGGCGGCGCTGCGCCACTATGGCGAGCGGCTGGTGCCGACCTTCAACTACTTTCAGACGGCGGCCTGTCTGGTGCAGGAGGATGCGCTCAGCCGCGACGGCGCCGTGCGCGTCGCCCGCTCGCTGGTCGAGGAGTCGGGCTACGCGTCGTCGCAGCTCGACAACTCGCTGGCCGACATCGCCCGCCGCGGCCATCTGCGTCCGGTGACGCTGGGCGAGCTGCGCCGCGGGCTCGCCGACGCGGGCCTGCTCACCGCGCCGCCGCCGCCGCTCGCCGCGCGGCTGCGCGCCGCCTGG
>JANRJF010000144.1:0-6134 GCA_033764095.1 Deltaproteobacteria bacterium
CACCTGGTGGGTGAATCGCAAGGACGCCGAGGGCAGCAACGTCTTCGAGGGCGGCTTCCTCGGCCTCGACAACATCGGCGTCTTCGACCGCAGCGCGCCGCTGCCCACCGGCGGCTACCTGGAGCAGAGCGACGGCACCAGCTGGATGGGCGTCTTCTCGCTCAACCTGATGACCATCGCCATCGAGCTGGCGCAGCGCAATCCGGTGTACGAGGACATCGCCACCAAGTTCTTCGAGCACTTCCTCTACATCGCCGGCGCGCTGAACAACCTCGGCGGCGACGGCATCGCGCTGTGGGACGAGCGCGACGAGTTCTTCTACGACATCCTCCACTACCCGGACGGCCACCGCGAGCGCCTGCGCGTGCGCTCGCTGGTCGGGCTGACGCCGCTGTTCGCGGTCGAGACGATCGAGCCGGCGCTGCTCGACAAGGTGCCGAACTTCAAACGCCGCCTCGAATGGTTCCTCGAGCACCGCCCCGACCTCGCCTCGCTGGTCTCGCGCTGGAAGGATCCCGGCGTCGGCGAGCGGCGCCAGATCGCGCTGGTGCGCGGCCACCGCCTGAAGGCGCTGCTCAAGCGCATGCTCGACCCGAGCGAGTTCCTCAGCGACTACGGCATCCGCTCGGTCAGCAAGCTGCACGAACGCGAGCCGTACACGATCGCGGTCGACGGGCACGAGTACTGCGTCCGCTACGAGCCGGCCGAGTCGCGCAGCGGCGTGTTCGGCGGCAACTCGAACTGGCGCGGCCCGATCTGGGTGCAGATGAACTACCTGCTGATCGAGTCGCTGCAGCGCTTCCACTACTACTACGGCGACGACTTCACCGTCGAGCACCCGACCGGCTCGGGGCAGTACCTGACGCTCGACCAGATCGCCAACGATCTCTCGCAGCGCCTCATCCGCCTCTTCACCCGCGACGCCGACGGCCGCCGCCCGATCTTCGGCGGCCAGGCGACCCTGCAGCACGACCCGCAGTGGCGCGACCACATCCTCTTCTACGAGTACTTCCACGGCGACAACGGCGCCGGCATCGGCGCCAGCCACCAGACCGGCTGGACCGGCCTGGTCGCCAAGCTGATCCAGCAGCAGGCCAAGCGCACGGCCAAGAGCTGACGAACGGCCTGCAGGCATTTCGTTCGGCGCGATCGTTGCCGGCCGCGCGGTGCGCGGCCGCGGGACACGAGGTCGCGCGGCTACCCGGATCGGTTGGGGTGTCGCGCATCCTCTCCACACGCCCCCAGGTAGCCGGCCGACCTCGTGTCGGCCGGACGTCGCGCAGCGACGTCCGCACGCGTGAGCTGCCCCGCGCCGCGCGGCTCTCCATGCTGCCGCCGAATGCGGGCGGGGACGCCCGCGCCTACTACTGAGGCTTCCTTTTGTGCATCGCCGCGTTGCGGTGCCTGTGCTATTCCCCGGCGCCGGGAGGATGAGCGGACATGGCGCAGACGGGACCGACGGCGTTCGTGATCTTTGGCGGTGGGGGTGACCTCGCCTGGCGCAAGCTGATCCCGGCGCTGTTCAACCTGTGGCTCGACAAGTGGCTGGTCGAGCCGTTCCAGATATTCTGCGTCGACGGCAAGCCGGACGAGGGCGCCGCGTACCTGCAGCACCTGCGCGCCGGCATCGACGACTTCAGCCGCCAGGGCAAGGCCACCGACGAGCAGTGGAAGACCTTCGGCGCCCGCATCCAGTACCTGTCGGCCAACTTCGACGACGCCGCGCTCTACGCCTCGCTGTCGACCAAGCTCGACAACCTCGACACCCAGTGGAAGGCGAAAGCGACGCGCATCTTCTACCTGTCGACGCCGCCGACGGTGGTGCAGATGATCGGCAAGCACCTCAGCCAGGCGGGGCTCACCGACGAACCGGATCGCGAACGCGTCGTCTGCGAGAAGCCGTTCGGCCACGACCTCGACAGCGCGCGCGCGCTCAACTCGTTCCTGGTCAACCTGTTCGACGAGAAGCAGCTCTACCGCATCGACCACTACCTGGGGAAAGAGACCGTCCAGAACCTCATCGCCTTCCGCTTCGCCAACGGCATCCAGGAGCCGCTGTGGAATCGGCGCTACATCGATCACGTGCAGATCACCGTCGCCGAGGCGGTCGGCGTCGAGCACCGCGGCGGCTACTACGATCATTCCGGCGCGCTGCGCGACATGATCCAGAACCACCTGCTGCAGCTGCTCTGCCTGGTGGCGATGGAAGCGCCGGTGTCGTTCGACGCCGACGAGCTGCGCAGCAAGAAGGTCGACGTGCTGCGCGCCGTGCGCCGGCTCGAGCGCGAGGAGCTGCCGCGCGTCGCGGTGCGCGGCCAGTACGGCCCCGGCACGATCAACGGCACGCGCGAGAAGGGCTATCGCGAGGAGGAGGGCGTCGACCCGCGCTCCGCCACCGAGACCTTCGCGGCGCTCAAGCTCTACGTCGACAACTGGCGCTGGCAGGACGTGCCCTTCTACCTGCGCACCGGCAAGCACCTGCCCGGCCAGGCCTCCGAGATCGTCATCCAGTTCCGCCCGGTGCCGCACATGGCGTTTCCGCCCGAGGTGATCGGCGAGATCGAGCCCAACCGGCTCTACCTGCAGATCCAGCCCGAGCAGGGCATCGTCGAGGCGTTCCAGGCCAAGTACCCCGGCCCGACCATGCGTCTGACCACGGTCGAGACGCGTTTCTCCTACAGCTCCTTCAACGAGCCGACGCCGGAAGCCTACGAGACCCTGCTGCTCGACGTCATGCGCGGCGACGCGACGCTGTTCATGCGCGGCGATCAGGTCGAGGAAGCGTGGAAGATCGTCATGCCCGTGCTCGACTACTGGCAGCAGCAGGGCTCGTCGATCGCCACCTATCCCGCCGGCAGTTGGGGCCCGGAGGCGGCCAACCAGCTGATCGCCCGCGACGGCCGCCTGTGGGTGGAGCCGAAGTCGATTCAGGACAAGAGGTAGGCTGTTAGGGGGTTAGGCTGTTGGCTGTTAGGGGAAGCCATGTCCTCGCCCTAACAGCGTAACAGCCTAGCAGCCTAACAGCCTCCGTCATGTACGCTCTCTCCGACTCCCGCACCGCCGCCTTCCCAACCGTCACCCTGTCGGACGCGGCGGCCGATCTGCACGCCACGGTGGCGCCGACGGTGGGGATGATCGTCTGCTCGCTGCGGCATCGCGGTGACGAGCTGCTCGGCCAGCGCAAGGGACTGGAGCAGTACGCGCGCAGCGGCTCGACGATGGGCATTCCGCTGCTGCACCCGTGGGCGAATCGGCTCGGCGGGTTGGCGTACCGCGCCGCCGGGCAGACGGTGCGTCTCGATGCGAGCTCGCCGCTGCTGCACAAGGACGGCGCCGGGCTGCCGATGCACGGGCTGCTCGCCGGGTACGACCGCTGGCGGGTGGTGGAGCGCGGCGCCGACGCGCACGGCGCGCGGCTGACGGCGGCGCTCGACTTCGGCGCCGACGCGGCGCTGCTCGCCGGCTTTCCGTTCCCGCATACCCTGACGCTGGCAGTGACGCTGCGCGACGCGACGCTGTCGATCGCCACCACGCTGCGGCCCAGCGGTGCGGCCGGCGTGCCGGTGTCGTTCGGCTTCCATCCCTACCTGCAACTGCCCGGCGTGCCGCGCGCCGAGTGGCAGGTCAGCGCGCCGGTGCGCGAGCGGGCCCTGCTCGACGCACGCCAGATTCCGACCGGCGCACGCGAGCCGGTGGTGCTCGAGCCCGGGCCGCTCGGGACGCGCGGCTTCGACGATCTGTTCACCCGCCTCGACCGCCCGGCGCGCTTCGGCCTCGCCGGCGGCGGCCGCCAGCTGACCGTCGACTTCGACGACGGCTTCCCCTGCGCACAGATCTACGCGCCACCCGCCGAGGCGTTGATCTGCTTCGAGCCGATGACGGCGCCGACCAACGCGCTGGCGAGCGGCGACGACCTGCGCGTGGTCGCGCCCGGCGACGCGTTTCGGGCGGTCTTCAGCGTGGCAGTGACAGCGCGCACGTGAACCCGATCAGAAGTCACGGATTACACGGATACATTGGGAATCACATTTCACGGATACTGCCATCGAGGATCATCAGATTTTCCTTCCGGGATGTTGAAAGGAGCTGAGATGGACGTCGATGGCAGCATCCGTGAAATGTGATTCCCAATGTATCCGTGTAATCCGTGGCCTCCGGTCATCGATCACGCGCCGGTTGACCGCAGGCGCTGCTCCAATTCGGTGAGCGTGTCGCGCGAGCCCATCAGCACCAGCCGGTCGCCGGGCTCGACGCGCGTCTCGGCCCCGGGATTGAAGCGCATCTCCTCGCCGCGCTTCACGGCGATGACGATGACGCCGTGGCGCTCGCGCAGGCCGGACTCGGCCAGCGTCGCGCCGGCGCAGAAGGCGCCCGCTTCGACCGCCAGCTCCTCGATCTGCAGCTCCAGGCTGCGCGAGTGGGTGGCGAGGTCGAGCACGTCGAGGACCGCCGGGCGCAGCAGCGCGTGCGCCATGCGGTGCCCGCCGATCGCGTAGGGCGAGACGACGCGCGTCGCGCCGGCGTGCAGCAGCTTGCGCTGGCCGCGGTCGTCCTCGCCGCGCGCGACGATCACCAGGCTTGGGTTGAGCTCGCGCGCGGTGAGCACGACGTAGACGTTGTCGGCATCGCTCGGCAGTGCCGCCACCAGCCCCAGCGCGCGCTCGATGCCGGCCGCCCCCAGCACCGCGTCCTCGCTCGCGTCGCCGGCCAGCCAGGCGTAGCCCTCGGCGTCGGCATGCCGCAGCATCTCCGCGTCGCGATCGATGACCACGAACGGCGCCGGCTTTGCCGCCAGCTCCTTGCACACGGCGCGCCCCATGCGGCCGAAGCCGCAGACGATCACATGGTCGTTCATCTGCTTGATGCGCCTCTCCATGCGTCGCCTCCCGAAGCCGCGGCTGAGCTCGCCCTCGATCAGATCCCGCGCCAGTGCAGTGGCGCTGTAGAACACGATGCCGATGCCGCAGAAGATCAACGCGATGGTGAACCACTGGCCGGCCCGACCGAGCGGGATCACCTCGCGAAACCCGACCGTGCTCAGCGTGGTGATGGTCATGTACATCGCGTCGGTGAAGCCCATGCCGGTGATCAGCATGTACCCGGTCACCCCGACGGCGATGACCGTGCCGAGCGCCAGCCCGGCGGTGAGCAGCGGTGAGCGGGGCACGCCGGCTCCTTAGAGAAATGCCATGGAGGTGGGAAGGGACCGCGAACGGCGCGCGGAGGTACGGCGGCGCGGAGGTCAGATCCAGTGCCCGCCCACACCTCCGCATCTCCGCACGCCTTCGTCTCCGCCGGTTCGACGTTGACGCCCCGGAAGTCGGCGGCTAGCCTCCCGCGAGCGAGGTGAGACGCATGGATACCGACCGTACCAGCAGTGGCGCCGCGACGCGCCCCGAGATCGAGACCATCCTGGCGCAGTTCGACACCAGCTATGCCTGGAACTACGGTTCGGTGAAGGAAGGCCTGCGCGACCTCTACGAGAAGGCCAAGCGCGACCAGTGGAACGGCACCGTGCAGCTCGCCTGGGATACCGAGGTGGATCCCGAGGGCGAGATCATTCCGCAGGTCTACAACCCACTCGAGGACTACGACGGCTTCAAGCGCCTCGACGAGAAGCGGGTGAAGGAATTCCGCCACGCCACCATCTCGCTGCAGCTCTCGCAGTTCATGCACGGCGAGCAGGGCGCGCTGATCGTCGCCTCGCAGCTGGTCGGCGCGGTGCCGTGGATGGACGCCAAGTACTACGCCGCGACGCAGACGATGGACGAGGCGCGCCACGTCGAGGTGTTCAACCGCTACCTGCGCGACAAGCTCGAGTGGGAGTGGCCGATCAACCCGAGCCTCAAGGAGTTGCTCGACCTGATCATCTGCGACAGCCGCTGGGACATGAAGTATCTCGGCATGCAGATCCTGGTGGAAGGCCTGGCGATGGCGGCCTTCGCCAGCATGTACACGATGGCGGTCGAGCCGCTGGTGCGCGAGGTGGTGCGCTACGTGATGAAGGACGAGTCGCGCCACGTCGCCTTCGGCGTCATCTCGCTGCGCGGCTTCTACACCGACATGCCGGAGGCGGAGCGCAAGATCCGCGAGGAGTTCGTGCTGGAGGCCTGCCGCCTGATGCGCGACCGCCT
>JANRJF010000145.1:0-26220 GCA_033764095.1 Deltaproteobacteria bacterium
CGCGGCGGCGCGGTGCAGCGCGGCGCCGGGCTCGACGCGGCGCAGCGCGCCTGGATCGCCGCGGCCGACACGTGCTTCATCGCCACCGCGCACCCGACGCGCGGCGCCGATGCCTCGCACCGCGGCGGCGCGCCCGGCTTCGTCCAGGTGGTGGACGAGCACACCCTGCGCTGGCCCGACTACGCCGGCAACGGCATGTTCCAGACGCTCGGCAACCTCGCCACGCGCCCCGCCGCCGGCCTGCTGTTCGTCGATTTCGCCAGCGGCGCGGCGCTGCAGCTCACCGGCAGCGCGCGGGTGTCGTGGGACGCCGCCGACGCGGCCGCCATGGCGGGTGCCGAGCGCGTCGTCGAGTTCCACGTCGCCGCGGTGGTCGAGCGACGCGGCGCAGTGCCGGCCGGCTGGCAGTTCCTCGAGGCCTCGCCGCACAATCCCTGAGCGGGCGCGCCGGCCGCATTGACGGCTGCCGGGCGCCTTGCCAAAACCGGGCGGCCCGCGGTCGCCGTGCGGAGTGGAGGGAACATGATGCAGCAGACGCCATCGACGATTCGCCAGGCTTCGACCTGGGCCGGGCGCGCGGTTGCCGCGCTGGTCATTGCGCTGGCCGGTGCCGCATCCGCCGCCGACGCGCCGGCTGCCCCTACCGCGGCCGCCGGGCCGCCGCTGCGCATCGGCATCGCGCCCAACTACCCGCCGCTGGCGTTCTCGGACAAGGGCGTCCTCAAGGGCATCGAGGTCGACTTCGCCAAGCGCCTCGGCCCCGCCCTCGGCCGGCCGATCGAGCTGGTGCAGACCAAGTGGGAGAACCTGCCGGACAAGCTGACCGAGAAGAAGATCGACATGATCATGTCCGGCACCTCGATCACCGAGACGCGCAAGGAGAAGGTGAACTTCACCACGCCGTACCTGGAAGTCGGGCAGATGGTGATCATCCGCGACGCCGACTACATCAAGCTGCGCGACCCCAAGGCGATGGACCGCCCGACCTCGCGCGTCGGCTTCGTCTCGCGCACCACCGGCGACCAGTGGGCGCGCGCCAATCTGAAGAAGGCCAAGCTGCTCGGCTACGCCAACACCGAGGAGGGCGTCGCCGCGCTGCGCAACAACCAGATCGACTTCTTCATCCAGGACGCTCCGGCGGTGTGGCGCGTGACCGGCGGCTTCCTGAACGAGAACAAGGATCTGCGCGGCCTCTACAAGCCGCTGACCAAGGAAGAGCTGGCCTGGGTGGTGCCGAAGGACAACCCCGAGCTGCTGGCGCAGCTCAACGCCGTGCTGGAGAAGTGGAAGAAGGACGGCACCATCGACGACGTGCTCGACGACTGGATCACGGTGCGCAAGACCGCGATCGAGGTGAAGCCGGCGCACTAGGAAGCTGGCAGCCGTCAGCTGTCAGCCGTCAGCTGGGTATGGTGCGCAGCCAGGGACACGGCTTGCGGCGGCCGCGGTGGCGAGCAGACGTCTCGTCCGCAACGGCGGGCGCGCCGCGAGGCGCGCCCCTACAGCCGAGAGCGAGACTCGGATCTCGCCGATCAGCCGGGTGCCGTCATCCTTCAGAGCGCGGCGCACGGCACGCATCATCGCCGGCGGCGTGGCGTCGACTTCGACGTCGATCCGCTCTCGCGTCTGGCTGACAGCTGAGGGCTGACAGCTGACAGCTATCTCATCGCCTCGACCTCTTCTTCCGTCACATACGCGCTGGTTCCCTTGCGCAGGCTGACGAAGGCGAGCTCGGGCAGGCTGAAGAGCGCGCCCTTGAAGCCGGCGGTGAGGCGGCGGGCGCCGTCGAACGGCCAGGTGGCGAGGCCGACGGTGCCGTCGGCGAGGCCGACGGCGAGGTTGGCGGCGCCGAACAGCGGGCGCGCCGCGACGGTGTCGTCGGTGAAGAACAGGAAGGTCGAGTCGCGTCCGCTCGGCCGGTAGCCGGCGGCGGTCAGCGTCGTGTGCTCGGCCAGCCAGGCGCTCCAGGTCGCCTGCGGCGCGGCGGCGCGCAGGCTCGGCCAGGTTTCGCGGCGCACGACCGGGAACTGCGCAGCGAGCGCGTCGGCGGAGACGAACGGAATCGCCTGCCAGGCCGGCCGGGCGGGGGCGCGGCCGTCGGCGGCGTCGAGCAGGGCCAGCAGCTCGGTGACGCAGTTGCGCGTCACCAGGCGATAGCCGCGCTGGCGCGCCAGCGCTTCGCGCGCGGCGAGCGCCGCGTGGCGGGCGGCGCCGAGGTCGGCGGCGGCAGCCGGGTGCGGCGCCAACGCCAGGTCGTCGCGCCACAACCTGCGCTCCGGCGGCAGCAGGTCGGGGCTGCCGCGCGGCGCCGTGCCGTCATGCACGGCGCGCAGCAGGTCGGCGCGGCGGTTGAGCGCCGACTCGAGGCGCGCGTAGTCGTAGGCCGCGCAGCGCGCGCCGCCCAGGCAGGTGGCGCGCTCGCGCGCCAGCACGCTCGCCGTCTGCGCGTCGAGCGCGGCAAAGAAGTCGGCGCGCACGCGCGCCGGCGGCAGCGCCGGCGCGACGTCGCCGGCCGGCCAGGCGTCCAGTACCCGGATCTCGCCGGCGGCGAGCGAGGCCTCGATCGCCGTCAAGCGGGCGAGACCGAGCAGCAGCGCGTAGCCCCAATCGGGCCGCGGCGAGTCGGGCAGCGCCGCCAGTCCGCCGCGCATCTGCACCGCCGTCGCCGTCAGGGCGGCACGCTCGGCCGGGCTGAGCGGCGGCGCCCCCGGGTCGGCGAGCAGGGCATCCGCACGCAACGGCGGCGCGGCGGCGAGGATCTCCAGCGCGGTGATCTGCTCGGCCAGCTCGCGCACGCGCGTCGACGCGGTCGCCGCCGCCGCCCAATCCCAGGTGTCGTCGTCCGCCGGTCGCAGCGGCAGCGCGGCGAGCTGCGCGCGCAGCGCCGCGCTGCGGCGCACCAACGCGCCGGCACCGGCGCTGGCGAGAAACCGCTCGCGCACCGCGGCGACCGCCGCGTTGTCCCCTGGCGCCTGCGGCGCGAAGCGGAAGTAGGCGGCCGCACGCACCGGCAGTCGAAGAGTGCCGCTGTCCTGCGCCAGGGCGGCAAACAGCGCCACGTCGGCGTCGAGCGCGGCGAGGCGCGCGCTGTCGGCGGCCTCGCGCATGACGCGCTCGGTCAGCGCGCTGCGCAGGCGGTCGGCGGTCGCCGGGTCGACCGCCAGGCGGGTGACGTGGATCGGGCGATTCTCGAACAGCGCGTACTGCAGGCGGAAGGCGAGGGTCGGGTCGCGGGTCAGGCGCAGCAGGCCGTCGTCGGCGTTCTGCAGGTGGTAGACGGTGTCGTCGAGCCGCAGGGCGACATGACCGCCGGCGGCGTAGCCCTCGTTGGCCTCGACGGCGAGGTAGTCCACCGTCACCGGCACGCCGAACGCGGCGCGCGCCAGCAGCAGCGCCAGGATGACCGTGGCGCTGCCGCCGCGCCGCGCCGCCGCCTCACTTCGGCGTGGCGTTGTCGTAGCCCTTCTGCATCGCCGTCGCCTTGGTGGCGTCGCCGTTGGTCAGATTCTGCTTCCACACCTCGAACTGCGCCGACGGCACGTTGGCGCGCCGCAGCCCGGCGCCGATGCCGGTGAAGGTGTCGGCGTCGCTCTCCCAGTCGGTGACGCCGTGCTTCTGGGCGATCTCCGACAGGCCGCGCGTGAACCCGTCGAACTGGCCGCCCGACTTGGCGTAGGCCTCGGTATAGCCGGCGACGTCGTTGATGTACGAGTCCTTGCGCGCCGCCGAGCTGGCGGAGCTGCCGGAGGAGCTGGCCGAGGACGCCGACGACGAGCCACTCGATTCGGAGGAGCTGCGCGAGCTGTCATAGAACGAGCAGCCGGCAACCAGCAGCAGGACGAGCGAGGCGGCGGGGATCGCGCGCATGGGGTTCACCTCCGGCGTGCACGCTACGCGAGTCGGACACGGAATCAAGCACGGCGGCGCGTTTCGTCTTGCCTCAGTTGGCCCGGCAGGGATACGCGAGAGAGATGGCACACATGACCTCTGCGCTCTCCCCTGCCCGGCGCGCGCTGCTGGCCGCGGCGTTCGCGCTGGGCGCCGCGAGCACGCCGGCGCGCGCGGCGTTCACCTGCGCTGGCGACTGCAACGGCGACCGCGCGGTGACGGTCGACGAGCTGATGCGCGGCGTCGCCCTCACGCTCGACCCGAGCACCGCGAGCGCCTGCCGCCCGGCCGACGTGGACGGCGACGGCGTCGTCTTCGTCAACGAGGTGCTCGACGCGGTCGGCCAGGCGCTCGACGGCTGCCCGGCCTATCCGTACGCGCGCGACGAGGAGTTGCGCCTCAACCAGATCCAGGTGCTGGCCTCGCACAACTCCTATCACCAGCGCGTCGACCAGTTGGTCTTCGACCAGATCGCCATGTTCAGCCAGGCGCTCGCCGACACGCTCGACTACGGCCACCGGCCGCTGCCGGAGCAGTTCGAGGAGCACGGCGTGCGCGCCATCGAGCTCGACGTCTTCGCCGACCCCGATGGCGGCCTCTTCGCCAGCCCGCTCGGCCTGCGCCTGCTGGAGAACGATCCAAACGCGACGCTCCCCGGCATGAGCGACCCGGGGTTCAAGGTGCTGCACGTGCAGGACATCGACTTCCGCAGCAGCTGCGGCACGTTCGTCGGCTGCCTGCAGCAGGTGAAGGCGTGGTCCGACGCGCATCCCGGCCACGTGCCGCTGATGATCCAGGTCGAGGCGAAGGACGACGCGCTGCCCAACGTCGGCGGCTTCGTCTTCGTCGTGCCGAAACCGATCGGCGACGCCGAGCTCGACGCGCTCGACGCCGAGATCCGCTCGGTGTTCGGCGCCGAGCAGCTTATCACGCCCGACGACGTACGCGGCGCCCGCGCGACGCTGGAGGAGGCGGTGCGGCTCGACGGCTGGCCGACGCTCGCCGCGTCGCGCGGCAAGGTGTTCTTCACCCTCGACAACGGCGGCCGGGTGCGCGACGCCTACATCGCCCAGCATCCCGGCCTGGTCGGCCGCGTGCTGTTCGTCGACGCCGAGCCGCCGGCGGCCGAGGCCGGCTTCGTCAAGCTGAACGACCCGATCGCCGACTTCGACCACATCCAGGACGTCGTCGCCCGCGGCTTCATCGTCCGCACCCGCGCCGACGCCGACACCACCCAGTCGCGCACCGGCGACACCACCCAGCGCCAGCGCGCCCTGGACAGCGGCGCGCAGTTCGTCAGCACCGACTACGAGGTGCCCGACCCGCGCTTCACCGACTACGCGGTCGCCATCCCCGACGGCACACCGGCGCGCTGCAATCCGATCAGCGCGCCGCAGGACTGTACGCCGGCCGACGTCGAACGGCCCGACGCGCTGCGCTGAACAGCCGCCGGCCGTTGGTCGCGGCCGCATGCCACGACCAACGGCCGACCCGCGCGCGTCGGTCAGGCCGCGTTGCGCGCCGCGTCGACCACGCCGGGGCCGAGGCGCTGCGCCATCTGGCGGTTGTGGAAGATGGCGTCCTGCAGCGCTTCGCGCGCGTCGACCACCGAGCCGGCGTTGAGCGCCGCGGTGCAGCGGCGCAGCGCGTCGTTCTGCTGCGCCAGGTGGCTGCCCATGCCCTCGCTCACCACCTCGGCGGTCTTCGGCGCGCCGGCGCGCTTGCCGCTGCTGACCAGCTGCGCGAAGACCATCGCGGCGCCGAGCAGGAACGGCACGCGCAGCAGCACGCTCGACTCGAGGATGCGCTCGCTGCCGGTCGCCCACCCGACCAGCAACGAGGCGATCGACATGCCGATGGTCACCGCGGCGATGATGCCGAGCGAGAGGCCGGCGATCGCCAGGACCAGCACGCCGAGACAGAGCAGCAGCAGCTCGACCGAGAGTTGTCCCGCCACCCAGAGCGAGGCGGCGATGAACAACGTGTCGAGCATCGCGATGCCGATCATGACGCCCTGGCTGAGCTGATCGGTCGGCATGCGGCCGAGCACCAGATTCGACGCCAGATACGCCGCCACCAGCAGCGGGCCGAGCCAAGGCGGCAGGCCGCTGCCCGGACCGAGCAGGATCAAGTAGGCGCAGGTCAGGATGAGGGCCCAGCGCACGGTGACGATCGTGCCGGGGCGCGTGTCGCGAGCGGGTGCGTAGTTTGCCATGCGAGCCTCCCTGTTTTCCCGGAAGGCGCAGGCCCGCCGGGCTCGTCTTGCCAACCCGGCTCGTGCAAACCCGGTGCCGTGACAGGCGGACGTGCCAGCCGTGCGACAGACACAGATGCAAGGTCGCCTGGTGCAGCGCGTGCTTAGCGAATTCAAACGTCACCGACATCTGACCGCCGCTGCGCATGGCGTGGTGACGGCGAAGTGTCGGCCAGGGCGGAAAGTGGTAGTAGCGCGGGCCGCCGCGCCCGCCCCGAGCTCGGCGACACGCTGGCGCCGAGCGAAGACGAGGCGACCGACGTCGCTGGTCGGCCGACTCGAGTCGCCGAACTGGGCGGCGGGCACGGTGGCCCGCGCTACCGACGAGTCGAGTCGCCGAGCTGGGCGGTGGGCGCGGCGGCCCGCGCCACGCCGCTCACGCCAGGCCGAACTCGCGCAGCAGGCGGCGGGCGGTTTGGCGCGACGCGTCATCGAGCCGCTCGTCCCACTGCCAGCGCTCGCAGGTGGCGAGGATCTCCTGGTGGCGATGCGGACCGGCGTCAGCGCGCAGGGCGGACTCCATGTCGCGGACGAAACGGCTGACGTCGATCTTGTCCATCACGCGCGGAGATGCCGGCGCGCGACGGCTTATTGCGTGGTCAGCGACGCTGTGCGCGTCGCGCCGGCACCAGCTTGAGCGTCCGCAACGCGCGCTCCAGCGCGGCGAGATCGGCGCACGCGGTGATGGTCGACGTGCGGCGCGCGTCGAGCGCGCCGGCGCGCGCGACGGCGTCGCCCCAGCCACCGGCGCCGCCCAGCACGAGGATCGGGCGGGCGTGGATCCAGGCCAGCGCGATCTCCGACAGCGTCCCGGCGCCGCCGCCGATGGCGATGACGACGTCGCCGGCGATCGCGGTGAGGGCGTTGCGCGCGTGTCCCATGCCGGTGGGGATGACGACGCTGCACCACGGATTGGCGGCGGCGAGATCGGCGCTCGGCACGATGCCGACCACCAGCCCGCCGCCGCGGCGCGCCGCGCGGCTGGCGGCTTCCATGACGCCGCCCATGCCGCCGGTGACCAGGGTGATGCCGAGGCGCGCCAGCAGCGTACCGACGGCGGCGGCGCGGCGCAGCGTCGCGGCCGGCGCCTGCGAGTCGCCGATCAGCACCGCCTGCGGAGCGCGCCGCATCAGCAGCCGTTCAGGGCGGTACCCACCGCGGCGATGACTTCGTCGATCGAGACGACCAGGTCGCCGTTGGTGTCGAGGATGGCGCAGGTGTCGAGGCCTTGGCCCTGCAGCGCGACGATGACCGCGAAGATCAGCTCGTTGATGCTGGTGTTGCCGTCGAGGTTGCAGTCGCCCGCGCACAGCAGCGGCGGCAGCGTGATCGTCGGCTGGGCGTTCGGCGTGGTGGTGCGGGTGCGGGTCGGCGTCCGCGTGGCGGTGCGCGTCGCAGTGCCCGCGGTCGGGGTGCGCGTCCCCTCGCGGGTCCGCGTCGGCGTCGGCGTCGCGGTGCGTCCCGGCCGGGTCGAGGTGCCGATCGGCGTGAACGTCTTGATCGGCGTGAAGGTCTTGATCGGGGTGAAGGTCTTGATCGGCGTGAAGGTGCGGATCGGGGTGAACGTCTCGATCGGCGTGAAGGTCCCCTGCGCAAACGCCGGGGCGGCAACGAGCAGCAGCAGGAGCGGGCTCAATAGCCGTCGCATCGTTCGATTATGGCGCCGCTGACCTCTCGTGCAACGGCGATTCCCCGCCGCCTCAGGCGGCCAGGGCGTCGTCGCCGCTGCGCCAGCGCGGCTCGTCGCCGCGGCCGGCCACCAGGATGCCCTCGGGGTGGGCGACGTGCACCGGCTGGACGCCCAGTTGGCGCCGTACCTCGGCGAGCGGCAGCGGCAGCAGCGCTTCGTAGTGAGCGACGCTGAGCAGCGTGGCGCGGCGGCCGCGCCGGAAGGCGCGCCACAGATAGCGCGGCCAGTAGAAGGTCAGGTCGCGCGGCCCGAGCACCGCCCCGGCGAGCACGATCAGGCCGATGCCGAGGTTGGGCACCTGGGCGTAGGTGAAGGCGAGATTGGCCGCCTCGCCCGCCTCGTCGCGGCCGTAGCCGGTGAGGACATGCCAGAGGTCATGCATGTCGCGCAGGCGATCGCCGAAGAACTCGACATCCGGGTCGAGCGGACCGTCGTCCGGCGGCGCGTAGTTCTGCGACGCCTCGGCCTCGGCCTGCACCAGCCCGGCCGCGTCGAGCTGCGCGGCGTCCATGAACGCCGCGTAGGTGCGGCCGAACGACCCCGGCGGCAGCGCACGCAGCGCGGCGCGATCGGACAGCGTGGCGAGCAGCGACGGGCGCTCGCGCAGCAGCCGCTGGCCGTCGGGATGGGCGCGGAAGCGCAGCCAGGCGCGGTCGAAGGCGTCGCCGGACAGGGCGCGGATGATCTCGAACACCTGATCGGTGCGCTGCGAGTCGGCGATCAGGTTGCGCAACGCCTGCCAGGCGCGCCGCCAGTCGCGCGGGCGCGGCGTCATCGTGGATTCGGTCGGCTGTGCGGGCATGGTGGCTCCGTATGCGTCTGCGCCGCGGCGGCGCGGCTGTCAACGATCGAGTACGCGCGTGTGCGAGTGCGCGCCGCGGGGGGCACGAACCGCTCGCCTGTACCCACACACTCGCGCACTGCGGAGCATGGCACGTGCCACGCGCACCTGGCCGTGGTGGCGGCGGTGGCCGCGGGGGCGGTGCACGGTGCATAGTGCGGCGCCGACAGAGGAGGAACTGCACATGGCGTACGACGGATTCAGCGCGTTGCGGGTGGCGGTGCGCGACGGCGTGGCGACGGTCACCATCGACCATCCGCCGCTCAACCTGCTCGACATGACGCTGATCGGCGAGCTCGACCGCGCCGGCGCCGAGCTGGAGGCCGACGCGGCGGTGCGCGTCGTGGTGCTGCGCAGCGCCAACCCGGACTTCTTCATCGCGCATGCCGACGTGACGCTGATCCAGCAGCTGCCCAGCACGCCGCCGCCGAAGCCGACCGAGCTCGGCTGGTTCCACCGCATGGTCGACCGCTTCCGCACCATGCCCAAGGCGACCATCGGCGTGATCGAGGGCATCGCGCGCGGCGGCGGCAGCGAGCTGCTGTTGTCGCTCGACATGCGCTTCGCGGCGCTCGGCCGCGCCGTGCTGGCGCAGCCCGAGGTGGCGCTCGGCATCATCCCCGGCGGCAGCGGCACGCAGCGCCTGCCGCGCCTGGTCGGGCGCGGACGCGCCCTCGAGATCATCCTCGGCTGCGACGACGTGCCGGCCGAGCTTGCCGAGCGCTGGGGCTACGTCAACCGCGCGCTGCCGGCGGCCGAGCTGGGGCCGTTCGTCGACCGCCTGGCGGCGCGCATCGCCTCGTTCCCGGCCGGCGCCATCGCGCTCGCCAAGGCGGCGGTGGACGCCGCCGACACCAGCGTCGTCGATGGCCTGCTCGCCGAAGCCGACGCGTTCAACCAGTCGCTCGCCAGCGCGGAGACGCGCGATCGCATGCAGCGCTTCATGGACGCCGGCGGGCAGACGGTCGAGGTGGAGAAGAACCTCGGTGCGGCGGTCGAGAGACTGAAATAGCGCGGCCCTGCGTGGGCGCTCAGTCGATCAGGCGGCCACGCAGGGCCGCGCTACCAACCGAGCGTTGCGCCTACTTGAAATCTTCCGTGAACAGCACCTGCTGCACGTAGACGAAGCGCGGCGTCAGCGGCGGCAGGTTGGCGGCGTTGTTGTATGCCGGGTCGAAGTTCCAGAGACGCTGCGGCGGGTTGTAGATGTTGCAACTGTTGCCGGTGCCGCACCAGGCGCCGTTGACGTGGGTGGTGGTGCCAAGCGAGACGAACGAGCCCTGGTAGGTGAGCGTCTGGCCGCCCCAGTCCTCGTGGAAGCGCGGGTAGTTCTCCAAGCCGCCGTTGTAGTTACCGGTGGTGGTGTCGTCGACGCCTCCCAGGAAGGCGGCGTTGATCGTCGTACTGGTGGCGTCGCGGTTGGCATCGCCAAGGCTCAATACGCTCTGCCCGTCGCGGCAGTTGACTGTGTTGCACGCCGCCTGGCTACGCCAGTAGTTGCCGGACAATACGTTGACGCTGTCGCCGATGATCGAGGCTGGCTGGCGCGCCGTACCGCCCGCGGCGGTGCCGCGATTGAAGTCGCCGAGCACGTAGATCGCCTGGTCGCTGACCACCGTGATGCCGGTCGGATCGGCCGAGACGCCGATGCCGCCGGCGAGTGGGATATCGTTGCTGCCGAAGATGCGTACACCGTAGTTGTTGCTGCTGTTGTTCGACAGCGGCCCGTCGATGGTCGCATAGATGACCAGGCCACCCTCGCTGCTGTCGTTGGTGGCGAAGAACGGCTCGGCGTTCTGCGAGTTCCACCAGATCAGGTCGCGAACGTTGATGTTGAGCAGCAGCATCCACTTCTTCTCGCGCATGTTGTAGAAGCCGCCGCGGCGGTAGTCGCGATCGAAGGCGAACGGCGCGCCGGCGCCGGTGGTGACGCCCTGCCCCATCCGTTCCGTGTACGCGCCTTGCGCCGCGGACGGCGAGAACGTGCGGAGATTCGGCAGCGGCACCGCCCCGGGAAGATCGGCACCGATCTTTGGCGCGTAGCTGGTGATGTTGCCGTTGGTGCAGGCCGGCTGCCCCTGCGCGCAGCCGCTGCCCGCGGCGAAGGGCACGTCGGTGACGAAGATCGGCATGGTGCCGCGGTAGTTGCTCGGACCGCGGCCGGCGGTCCGCCCGTTGTTCCAGTCGCCGTCGAGCATGAAATTCTTCAGCGCAGTGGTGCGGGCGACATCGGTCGCGCCGCTGACGGTGACCACTTCGATGTCGTAGGGCAGGATCGGACCGGCGGCGAGGTTGCCGTTGCGCACGTGCATGACGATGCGCAGGTCGGCCTTGTCCCAATACACGCCCGGATCGCCGGTGCCGCCGCTGGTCACCGAGGAGGGCGGCAGGATGATGTCCGGCTCGGGGATGGCGATGTTGCCGAGGTCGCGGATCATCGACCCCTTCCACGCCGCCAGCTCCGAGGTCGGCACGCTGCGCGTGCCGCCCGAGCAGTCGAGGTTCTTGGGATCCCAGTCGCCGAACGGCGAGACCTTGTCCTCCAGCTTGTCGACCACCACCGTGCCGCCGCACACGCCGGTGTCGTTCTTGCGGCCGCGGTAGATGCTCTTGCCGGCCGAGATCTGCACGTTGAACACCTGCTGTGCCGGGTTGTCGGCGATGGTCAGCGTCGCATCGGAGTTCAGGTACAGGCTGCCGTTGGTGTGCACGCGGCCGTTCAGCACCATGTTGGCGCCGGGCAGGATCTCCAGGTCGTTCTTGTAGAAGGCGACGAACTGGAAGAGCGGGATGTAGCCGACCAGGAACTCGGCGCCGACGCCGGCCTCGGTGTCGCCGACGGTGTTCTTGGCGGTCGAGTTGACGATGTAGCGGTACTGGATGGCGTTGAGGCCGGCGAACACCTGACCGGACGGAATGACGATGTTGGCGGGATTCCCGGCCCGCTCGGTCATCTTGTAGTTCACCGTGCGATTGCCGACCGTCAGCGTGCGGGTGTTGAAGTCGCTGCCGTTCGGCACGTTGTACTCGAGGAAGATGTTGCGGTACTCGCCCATGCCGGCGTTGAGGCCGGACTCGGCGGCGTAGAAGCCGGTGACGCCGCTGCCGAAGGCGCCGCGCAGTTGGGTGTCCGACTTGACCGTCATGGCGAGGGTCAGGGCGAGGGACATCAGCAGGGCCGAGAGCACCAGGACGCCGATCAGCGCCATGCCCTGGTTGCCGAGCCGGCCGCGCTTGCGAGGTACGATGCTCATGGTGGGCGGTTCGAACGGCAGCACGCGTTGTACCAAGCCGCGGCGCTCCGCCTCGCGTCCCAGGTGACCGTACGGATCGCCCATCAGCCGCCGATCGCCGTCAGCCCCGCGACGAGCAGCGACGCCGGCGTGACGGCGCGATGACGCTGCCGCAGCGTTGCGCGTATCGGGAGGCGTGCCGAGTGACCGGTGAGGGCTCATGCCGCGATCGTCTCCGCCCGCTCGATGCTCGACTCACTGCGGCAGCAGGTTGCGCGGCTTGACGTTGACGCTGACGGTGCGCCGGAAGTAGTTGCCCTGCTCGTCGG
Organism: Deltaproteobacteria bacterium; assembly: GCA_033764095.1. Lineage (GTDB taxonomy): Bacteria > Desulfobacterota > Binatia > HRBIN30 > CADEER01 > JBDTMT01. The sequence goes on from JANRJF010000145.1 coordinate 12,236, forward strand.
GCACCTCGGAGCGCGCGGTGACGTTGACCAGCACCGACTCGACGATCGCCCACTCGGTGTCGTTGGCGGGCAGATTGACGATGTCGCAGTTCGGATTGCAGTTGCGGCGCAGCTGGTACTGCAGGTTGAGCTTCTCGATGCCGACCGCGTACGACTGCGCCGAGCTCTGCCCGATCTGCAGCATCAGCTCGGGCAGCAGGCCTTTCGAGCTGCTGAACCACTGGATGAAGAAACGCCGCTCGTCGATCGCGTAGACGCCGCTGGTCTCCGGGTAGTTCTGCGACAGCGTCGTGCTCTTGGTCAGCTGCGTCGCGCTCGGCACGGCGGCAATGTCGAAGTACTCGCCGGTGCCGTTGGTGTGGCGGATGTAGGCGCGCATGCCGGCGGAGAAGCCCTGCGAGCTCAGCACCGGCACCGCCGAGTTGTTCGCCACCACGGTCGAGCCGGTGGGCACCGTGCTGCTGATGCAGGACAGATCGGGGCGCGTCATGCCGGTGCGGGTGATGATCTCGTCCTCGTTGCCGTTGTTGGTGCCGTCGAGCGAGATGAAGTCGCCGGTGACCGGCAGGCAGGCGCCGCCGAGGCGCAGGTCGCGCACGATCATGTCGATCGCCGCGCGCGCCGCCTGCGTCGTCTCGACCTCGCGCGTCTCCATCGTCATCTGGCGCTTGCTGGCGAGGAACATGCCCGACGTCGCCGCCACCGCCAGCCCCATGAGCATGATGCCCATGAGCAGCTCGATGGCGCTGAAGCCGCGCTCAGAACCGGCGCACTTCGGTATAGATGGTCGAGACATTGATGCTCTTCGGCCCGGTGTTGTCGGTCCAGGTGACCGCGACGTTGATGCTCTTCAGCCCGTTCGCCGGCGTGTCGTCAGTCACCGTCGAGGCGACGGTGTATTTCACCGCCCCCATGGTGACCTGCTTGCTGCTCGACGCCATGTCGTTGAAGCGCTGCGAGCGGATCGTCTCGAGCTGGTCTTCGGCCAGCGAGTACGCCTTGGTCTGCAGGTTGTTGTTCGAGGCGTAGCGGATCTGGGCGACGAGGAACTTGCTCATCGTCGCGGCGGTGACGGCGAACAGCGAGAGCGCGACGATGGTCTCGATCAGCGTGATGCCGCGCTGGTTGCGCCAGGCGGCGCGTCGCTCAGCTCTCTTCATAGACCTGTCCCGAGGGCCACACCGAGAACAAGTGGTAGCCGCCGAAGCGGGTGTCGTAGAGCATCTGCCAGATGGCGTAGGTGGTCGAGATCATCATGCCGCGCGTGTTGAACTCCTGCGTCGCCGGCGAGGTCCAGTAGGCGGACACGTCGGGGGGCAGCGAGACCGTCTTCACCACGACGTCCTGCGCCCACACGCCCGGCGCCGTCTCCTTCATGCGCAGTACCTGGTAGGAGGTCGAATTGGTCCACTTGATGGCGAAGTGCACGCCGGAGGTGATGGCGCGCGTGCGCGCCCAGCGGTAGTCGCCGATCACCGACTTGGTCGCCGTCTGGATGTTCTGCCGGCGGGTGTCGACGTGCGGCAGGCCGGCCGCCGCGAGCACGCCGAAGATGGCGACGGCGACCAGCAGTTCGATCAGCGTGTAGCCGGCGCGCGCGCGCAGGCGCTGTGCGATCTGATATGTCGGTCCCCTGTCCGTCATTGCGGTCGCTCGGCTGAGGCCGCATCAACGTTGCAAGCGATGGACCACGCGGCGCCGAACCCGGGCCGGTGCCGCGCGCGCCTATGCAGTCAGCCTGCGCTCGGCGAGTTTCTGACGCGGATCACCAACTCGTCGCCGGGCTCCGCCGTCAGTCGTCGCGGCCGCTCAGGTAGTCGGCCAGGCGCCCGCGACTGTGCTCGTCGTCGTGGCAGTAGACGCAGAGGTTCTCCCAGTTGCTGCCGTCGGGCGGATTGTTGTTGTGGTTCCCGTCCTTATGGTGGACGGTCAGCAGGTGTAGCGTGTCCGCCTCGAACTCGCGCGCGCACTTCGCACAGATCCACCCGTGCAACGCCAGCGAGCGGGCGCGATAGCCCTGCGCCCGCTCCAGCGCCTGCTGCCGCGCCTCGCGTACCAACCGGCTGGTGTCAGCCGATGGTCGGTCCTGTCGTCGCTTCGACGGTCGGAAGCTGCGGGTCACGTCAGAAGCTCACCACGGATGAACACAGAGAACCACAGAAAAACCCGGAGGCGTTCGCGTCGAGGATGCCGCCTGCTTCACGCCACCGGCCTCCGGCTTTCTCTGTGGTTCTCCGTGTTCATCTGTGGTGATCAGTCTCCCCCGAAGTAGCGGCGCGGGTTGTCGATCAGCATCGCGTCGATCTTTTCCTGCGCGACGCCGGCCTGGCGCAGGGCGGGAACGATGTTGGTGAGCACGTGGCGCGGATCCCAGTGCGGCGCCAGGGTGTCGACCGGGATCGGCAGCGGGCGGCCGCGCCAGCACCAGACGGTGTCGTGCGACAGCACGATCTGCTTCTCGAAGCCGATGCCGAGCAGGCCGATCAGCGCCGCCAGGCGCAGCCGATCGGGCTGCAGCAACTCGAGCCCGAACCGATCGAAGCCGAGGTAGGCGCCCTGGTCGAGCATGTCGGTGTGGTAGCGCAGGTCGGCGCTGCCGCAGGAGTGCCCGATGGCGACGCGCGCCGGGTCGACGCCCTCGCCGCGCAGGATGGCGAGTTGCTCGCGTCCCATCGTGCCCTCATCGGTGTGGGTGGTGATCGGCGCGCCGGTCGCCTGGTGGGCGCGCGCCGCGGCAGTGATCACCTGGCGCTCGTAGTCGGTGACCTGGTGCGGGCCGGTGGCGACCTTGATGACGCCGGCCTTGATGCCGGTCTCGCCGATGCCGACGGTGACCTCCTTGATGAAGGTCTCGGTCATCTCGCCGACGACGTCGGTGAAGCCGCCGCGGAACTTGTAGTACGGCGCGGCGCCCGACTCCTCCTTGTAGAGGCCGGTGGCGCAGATGACCTGCACGCCGGAGGCCTGCGACACCTCGGCGGCGAACTCGACATCGCGGCCGAGGTCGATCGGGCACGGATCGACCAGCGCGGTCACGCCGAGCGCCTTGAGCTCCAGCATGCGCTCGACGCACACGCGCTTCGCCTCGCCGCGGTCCCACGCCGGCGCGGCGGTGTCCGACTCCCACCCTGGCCAGCCGATCAGCAGATGCTCGTGCATGAGCGTGATGCCGAGGTCGCTCGCCCGACCGGCGCCGGTGACGGTGTGGATGGTGGACATGGTGGACCCTCCTCACGATCGAAAAGGCGTGCGGAGGTCCGCAGGTGCGGAGGCCAGGCCGCCTATCACCTCCGCACCTCAGTACCTCAGTACCTCCGCACCTCCGCACGCCTCTTCCTCATACCCGCACGCGGAACTCCGCCGCCAGCGCCTCGTCCGGCGCCGGCATCTCCGCGACCTGGCTGACGCGGGCGCTGGGCGGGCCATGGCGGCACCAGTCGCGCAGGCGCATGATCGCGTCTTCCGCGCCCTCGGCGACCACCTCGACGCTGCCGTCGGGCAGGTTGCGGGCCCAGCCGGCGAGGCCGAGGCGGCGGCCCTGCTCGACCGTCGCCCAGCGGAAGCCGACGCCCTGCACGCGGCCGCGCACGATCAGGCGGACCCGCGTCATGTTTCGAGCCGCCGATCGAGCTCGCGCTCGTCGATCACCGGCACGCCGAGCGTCTTCGCCTTCTCGATCTTCGAGCCGGGATCCTCGCCGGCGACCAGGAAGTCGGTCTTGCGGCTCAGGCTGCCGGTCACCTTGCCGCCGGCCGCCTCGATGCGCTCGACGATCGCGTCGCGCGGCGCCGACAAGGTGCCGGTGATGACCAGCGTCTTGCCGGCCAGCGGCCCGCCGCGGCGGCGCGGCGCCGGCGCCACCGGCGTCACCACCGCGAGCAGCCGCGTGATCAACTGGCGGTTGCTCGGCTCGCGGAAAAAGGCGTGGATCTCGCGCGCCGTCTCGGGGCCGATGTCGCGCACGCCGCTGAGCGTCTCCTGGTCGGCGTCCATCAGCGCACGCAGGTCGCCGAAGCGCTCGGCCAGCAGGCTGGCGGTGCGCTCGCCCACCTGCGGGATGCCGAGCCCATTGATCAGCCGGTCGAGCGGCGTGTTCTCGCGCGTCGCGGCGATCGCGTTGACCAGGTTGGTGGCCGACTTCTCGCCCATGCGCTCCAGCGCGGCGAGCTGCTCGACGGTGAGCTGGTAGAGGTCGGCGACGTCGCGCACCAGGCCGGCATCGAGCAGCTGCGCCACCAGCTTGTCGCCCAGGCCGTCGATGTTGAGCGCGTGTTTGGACGCGTAGTGGCGCAGCACCTCGCGGCGCTGCGCCGGGCACTCGAGGTTGATGCAGCGATAGGCAGCGGCGCCCTCCTCGCGCACCACCGTGCCGCCGCACACCGGGCAGGCGCTCGGCATCGCGAACTCCCGCTCGCGTCCACGGCGTTTCTCGACCAGCACACGCACCACATACGGGATGACGTCGCCGGCGCGCTCGATCAGCACGGTGTCGCCGATGCGCACGTCCTTGCGCCGCACCTCGTCCATGTTGTGCAGCGAAGCGTTGCTGATGGTCACGCCGCCGACCTGCACCGGCTCCAGCTCGGCGACCGGGGTCAGCGTACCGGTGCGGCCGACCGATGGGACGATGTTGTTGACCCGCGTCTCGGCCTGCTGCGCCTTGAACTTGAACGCGATCGCCCAGCGCGGCGAGCGCGACACCTCGCCGAGGCGCCGTTGCCAGTCCAGCGAGTCGACCTTGGCGACGATGCCATCGACCTCGTACTCCAGCGCCGCGCGCGCCGCGCCGATCTCGGCGTGGTAGGCGACCAGGGCGTCGGCGCCGACGCACGTGCGCGTGCGCGGGCTGGTCTCGAAGCCCCAGGCGGTGAGCGCGGCGAGCAACTCCGAATGGCGCGCCAGGGCGGGGCCGCCGACGATCTCGCCGGGACTGTACACGTAGAGGCGCAGCGGCCGCGACCGTGTGATCTGCGCGTCGAGCTGGCGCAGCGAGCCGGCGGCGGCGTTGCGCGGGTTGGCGAACGGCGGCTCGCCGGCCGCGGCGCGCGCGGCGTTCAGCTGCGCGAACGCGGCGCGCGGGAAGACCACCTCGCCGCGCACCTCCAGGCGCGCGGGCGGCGCCGGACCGCGCGTCGGCGCGACCAGCCGCTTCGGCAGGTTGCGGATGGTGCGCACGTTCGGCGTCACGTCCTCGCCGGTGAAGCCGTCGCCGCGCGTCGATGCGACGCTGAGCGCCCCGTCGACGTACACCACCTCGACCGCCAGGCCGTCGAGCTTCGGCTCGGCGACGTACTCGATCGGCGCCTCGCTGCGCAGCAGCTTGCGCACGCGGGCGTCGAACTCGCGCAGCTCCTCCTCCGACATGGCGTTGTCGAGCGACAACATCGGCAGCGTGTGACGCACCGCCGCGAAGCGCGCCGCCGGTTCGGCGCCGACGCGCTGGGTGGGCGAGTCGGACGTGCGCAGCGCCGGATAGCGCTCCTCCAGCTCGGCCAGGCGGCGGAACAGCGCGTCGTACTCGGCGTCGGAGATGGTCGGCGCGTCGTCGACGTAGTAGCGCGCGTTGTGCTCCGCCAGCTCGCGTCGCAGGCGCGCGACCTCCCTGGTGATCTTGGCGCTGGGCTCCGACACCGCTGGTCTCCCTATCGCAGCGGCGGCAGCGAGCGAAGTGCCGGCGGCGCGCTTGACCCTCCGGAACTGGCACGGCATAAGGCGCGCGCCAGGGGCGGCCATGCGGAGGGGTGTGACCTGTCGGCTCGCGTTGAGCCTCGGCCTGCTCGCGTTAGCGATCGCGGCGCCGGCGCTCGCCAACACGCGCTCGCAGCAGCTCTACGCCAAGGCGCTGATCCCCTTCCACGCGCAGCGCTGGCAGGACGCGCAGCGGCTGCTCAACGACGCGGTGCTCGCCGATCCGGACGATGCCGTGGCGCTCTACTACCGCGGTCTGACCTATGCGCGCCTCGGCCAGGGCGCGGAGGCGATCCGCGACATCGAGCACGCGCTGGCGCTCAAGCCCGACCTGGAGCCGGCGGTGCTCGACCTCGGCATCCTCTACGCCGAGACCGGCCAGTACGCGTCGGCGCAACAGTGGCTGGAACGGGCGCACCAGCAGCCGGCGAACCGCTTCACCGCCGCCTTCTACCTCGGCCTGGTGAGCCTGCGCACCGGCCAGAACGCGGCAGCCGTCCAGTCGTTCACCGAGGCCGCCAAGGACCCGGGGCTGCGCCAGGCGGCGCAGTACTACCAGGCGGTGGCGCAGTGGCGCGACGGCGAGCGCGGCGAGGCCCAGGCGCTGTTCACTCAGGTCGAGGGCGGCGGCGCCGATCTGGAGACCGCGCAGGTGGCGAAGCAGTTCCTCGCCAACCCGCCGAGCGCGGTGGCCGGCGAGCCGACCGGGTTCGAGGCGCACGCCAACGCCGGCTTCGGCTACGACAGCAACGTCGCGCTGATCCCGAGCAGCTCGGCGGCGCAGGCCGGGCTCGACACCGACGGCGAGATGGACGGCATGTTCCGCGTCGGCGCCGGCGCCGGCTACACCTGGACCGACGACAACCTGGGCAGCGCCAACCTCGGGTACAACCTGTACCAGAGCGTGCACTTCACCACCTCGACCTACGACCTGACCAGCAACCGCATCAACCTGACGCTGGCGACGCCGCGCGGCCGCTTCTGGCAGGCCGGCATCGTCGGGCTCTACGACGTCTACTTCCTCAACTACCAGACCTTCTACCAGGCCGGGCGCGGTACGCCGTTCCTCAACTTCTACGAGGGCGACATCGCCGCGACGCAGGTGTTCTACTCGTTCGGCGGCCAGGACTTCTTCCGCGGCCCGTTCGACCCGTTCCGCGACTCGTACATCAACGCCGCCGGCGCGCGGCAGTACTTCCTGCTCGGCGCCGCCAACCGCTACCTCAGCCTCGGCTACCGCTGGGACGACTACGATCCGCTGTCGCGCGACGGCACCGACTTCGCCTACACCGACAACATGTTCGATGTCGCCGTCGACTTCGACGTGTACGAGGGCGGCCACGCCCAGATGGGCTACCTGTTCGACCTGCAGGAGTACGAGCACCCCAACAGCCGCACCGATTACAGCAAACGGCGGCATGACGGGCAGAACCAGGTGGTGCTCAACTTCACCCACCAGTTCACCGACCTGATCTCGGCCGACATCGCCTATCTGGGCGTGTTCAACGGCTCGAACATCCCCGACTTCGAGTACAACCGGAACATCATCCAGGCGAACGTATGGCTGCAGTTCTGAGTGATCGGCGCGGCCGCGCCGCCGCCCTGCTCACCGCGCTGGTGCTCGGCTTGAGCACGCCGGCCTTCGGCCAGGGGACCGCGGCGAGCTTCGCGCGCGTCAGCGGCAACGTCGAGGTGCAGCGCGGCGCCAACGGCGAATGGCAGGCGGCGTTCATCGGCGCGCCGGTCTTCGTCGGCGAGACGATTCGCACCGACGCCACCGGTTCGGCGCTGCTGGTGTTCAACGACGACGGCGTGCTGGCCCTCGGCAACGCCACGACGCTCACCGTCGAGCGCTATCCCGGCACGGCGAAGAACCAGCGCAACGCGCTGTTCAAGCTGGCGCAGGGCGCGGTCGAGGCGATGGTCACCGGCTACAAGGCCGAGGACGCGCGTTTCGAGATCGAGACCCCGTCGGCGGTGGCGCGCGTGCAGAGCACCCGCTTCGTCGTGCGCTTCGACCCGACGACCAGGGCGACCGACGTCGCCGGGCTCGACGGCGTCGTCGCCGTGCAGGGCCGCACCGGGCTGATCGGCCCCGGCGTCGCGGTCGGACCGGACGAGGCGACGCGGGTCGAGAGCGGCAAGTTCCCGACCGAGGTGAAGCCGTTCGACGCCGCGCAGCGCAGCGCGCTGTTCGCCGGCCTGGTCGGCATCGGCACCGGCGAGCGCGACGGCCTCGCCGCCAACAACCCGGTGCTGGAAGGACGCGTCGTCGCCCCGCAGGATCGGCCGCAGGTGGCGACCGCGGCGGAGGGCGGGTATCTGCATCCGTCGATCCCCGACGAACCGCTCATCTGGCGCCTGTCGCCGGACATCCGCGCCAACACCCAGCCGATCCCGGTCTATCAGGCCGTCCCGCCGAACGAAGTCCCGCCGCAGCCCTGATTCGCGACGCCGCAGGTGGTGCCATGCCACGTGCGGGCGCTCGCACTTGCGCGATCGCCTGGCAGGTGCGCGAGGCGTCAACAAATTCACGACTGCGAACTGTTTCGCGCTGCGCGCGCTACTTTCGAGGCGTTCGATGATTTGCGCCCGACCCGTGATGCGCCACGGCGGGACGCCTGCACGCTTGGTACGCGCCGTGCTGAAGAACTCGCGACAGCTATGACACGGTCGCAGCAGAGCGAGGGCGCTATGGACCAGGACATCGACACCCCGGCACGCAAGGAAGTCATCCTGTTGGTCGATGACGAGCAGGACCATCTGATCATCACCCGCCGCTTCCTCGAGAGTCAGGGTTTCGACTGCGTCTGCGTCGACCGCGGCTGGGACGCGCTGCGCGTCCTGCAGGAACGGCCGGTCGACCTCATTCTGCTCGACCTGCACATGCCCGGCATGGACGGCTACTGCCTCGCCGAGAACATCCTGGCGCGCGAGCAGTTCCGCAACATCCCGATCGTCGCCTTCAGCTGTTACGACCTGACGCGCTTCAAGCAGCGCGCGATGCGCTCCGGCATGGCCGACTTCATCCCCAAGCCGGTCGACCGCGCCCGCCTGCTCGCCACCGTGCGCGACCAGCTCAGCCTGCGCCACCGCCTGTCGCGTATGAGCGCGGTCGAGCACGACCTCAGCGAAAGCGCGTAGTCGTCGTCGCGCCCGGCGTAGTAGCGCGGCCCTCCGTGGGCGCTGTTGCTGTGCGTGGCTTCGGCGGGCGGCCCCGGAGGGCCGCGCTACCGGGCCGCGCGACCGGCCTTGCGCCTCTCTCTTCGCGCCGTTAAGGTCCGCCGACCCATCGCGAAAGGAGAACAGGCCGTGGGCAACGTGTTGGAAGTGAGCGATCAGACCTTCGAGCAGGAAGTGCTGAAGTCTCCGACGCCGGTGCTGGTCGATTTCTGGGCACCGTGGTGCGGCCCCTGCAAGGCGATCGCCCCGGTGGTCGATCAGCTCGCCGGCGAGTACGCCGGGCGGTTGAAGGTCGTGAAGATCAACGTCGACGACAACCCGCAGACGCCGGGGCGCTACGGCGTGCGCGGCATCCCGAACCTGGTGGTGATCAAGGGCGGCCAGGTCGCCGAGCAGATCGTCGGCGCCGCGCCGAAGGCACGCCTGGTGAAGGCGATCGACACGGCGCTGGCCTGACCAGAAAGGCTGTTAGGGTGTTAGGCTGTTGGCTGTTAGGGGTCGCCCCTGACAGCCTAACAGCCGACAGCCTACTCAGAACGTGTACCGTCGCATGCTGATGTTCATCAGCAGTCCGACGGAGGCGAGCAGCGCGAGCATCGAGGATCCGCCGTAGCTCAGGAAGGGCAGCGTGATCCCGACCACCGGCAAAGCGCCGCTGGTCATGCCGATGTTGATCACCGCCTGCCAGAAGATCGTGCCGGTCAGCCCGGCGGCGAGTAGGGCGCCGAGGTTGTCGCGCGCGCGACTGGCGATGTAGGCGCCGCGCAGCACCAGCCCGAGGTAGAGCAGCAGCAACGCGGTCGCGCCGAGGAAGCCCCACTCCTCGGCGTACACCGAGAAGATGAAGTCGGTGTGCTGCTCGGGCAGGAAGCTGAGCTTGTTCTGCGTGCCGTTCAGGTAGCCCTTGCCGTGCACCTGGCCGGAGCCGATCGCGATCTGCGACTGCAGCACGTGGTAACCGGTGCCGAGCGGATCGGCCTCCGGGTTGCGGAAGCTGATCAGCCGGTTCTTCTGGTACGGCTTCAGATGGTCGAAGGCGATCTTGCCGAACGGCGCCAGCACCAGCGCGGCGATCACCAGCAGGCGCACCGGCAGCCCGGCGACCATCAGCAGCGTGAAGGCGCCCATGGCGAGCGCGATGACGGTGCCGAGGTCCGGCTGCTTGAGGATCAGGAAGGCGGGAATCGCGATGAGGATCGCCGGACCGATCAGCCGGCGCAGCGCCAGGCGCGGCTCGCCGGCCCAGCGGTGCAGGACGTGCGCCAGCACCAGCACCAGGCCGACCTTCATGAACTCCGACGGCTGCAGCGCCAGCGGCCCGTAGCCGAGCCAGCGCCGCGCGCCGCCGCCCTTGGTGCCGAGGAACAGGGTGAGGATCAGCGCCACGATCAGCGCCGCGTAGATCGGGTAGGCGTAGCGGCTGAGCGTGCGGTAGTCGATGCCGATGGCGATCAGCATCAGCACCAGGCCGAGGCCGGCCCAGGTGAGCTGCCGCACCACGTGCGAGCTCAGCCCCTGATCGACGCGGTAGGTGGCGCTGAAGATGGTGCACAGGCCGATGGCGGTGACCATCACCGCCAACAGGAACAGCGGCCACTCGATGTGCGACAGAAGGCGGCGGTCAATTCTGAGCAACGCGCACCCCTCCCTCGCGCTCGGCCTGCAGTTGGAAGTAGGCGCGCAACACCTGCTTGGTGATCGGCGCGGCGATCGCGCCGCCGCCGCCCTCGGCGTGCTCGACCAGCGTCGCCACCGCGATGGTCGGCGCCTCGGCCGGCGCGAAGGCGACGAACCAGGCGTGGTCGCGTTGGTTCCACTTCATCTGGCTGGCCTTCAACCGCGTCGCACCGATGGTCACCACCTGCGAGGTGCCGGTCTTGCCGCCGACCGCGATGTCGGGCAGACGCGCCTTGTTGCCGGTGCCGCGCCCGACCGTGTCGACCAGCGCCTCCTGCACCTGCTTCAGCACCGTCTCGCGCACCGGCAGGCGCTCGACCGCCTGCGGCGCGATCTCGCGCACGGCGGAGCCGTCGAGCGCCTCGACCCGCTGTACCAGGCGCGGGCGCTGGCGGACGCCGGTCGAGATCGTCGCCACCGCGGTCGCCATCTGCAGCGGCGTCGCCGTCACGTAGCCCTGGCCGATCGCCACCGACAGCGTCTCGCCCTTGTACCACGGCGCCTTCAGCACCTTCTGCTTCCACGCCGTGTCGGGGATGGTGCCGCCGCGCTCGGCGCCGATGTCGATGCCGGTCGGCGCGCCGAGCCCGAAGGCGCGCGCGTACTTGGCGATGGTGTCGACGCCGAGCCGCGCGCCGACCTGGTAGAAGAAGACGTCGCACGAGCCGACCAGCGCCTCGTGCACGTTCGGCGCCCCGTGCCCGCCCTTCTTCCAGCAGCGGAAGGTGTGATTGCCGTAGAACAGCGAGCCGCGGCAACCGATGTGGGTGAAGGGATTGATGATCCCCTCCTCCAGCGCCGCCGCCGCCATGATGATCTTGAACGTCGAGCCGGGCGGATACTGCCCCTGCGTGGCGCGCGCGTTGAGCGGATGGCGCGGGTGGTGGACCAGCTCGCGCCACAGCTCGGGCTTGATGCCGCCGGTGAAGGCGTTGGGGTCGAAGGACGGCTCGCTGACCATCGCCAGCACGTCGCCGTTGCGCGGATCGAGCACGACGATCGAGCCGGCCTGGTCGCCGAGCGCCTGTTCGGCGACCAACTGCAGGTCGAGATCGATCGACAGCACCAGCGTCTGCCCCGGCGTCGCGTCCGCCTCGTCGAGCACGCGCAACTCGCGGCCGAAGGCGTCCACCTCGACCTGCTGGCCGCCGTCGACGCCGCGCAGCTCGGCCTCCCAGGCCTTCTCCAGGCCGGACTTGCCGATCACGTCACCCGGCCGATAGCGGCTGTCGCGCTCGATCTCGGCCGGCGTCACCTCGCCGACGTAGCCGAGGACATGCGCCAGCGTCGGGCCGTTCGGGTAGCGGCGGCTCGGGGTGACGCGCAGGCTGACGCCGGGCAGCTCGAGCTGGTGCGTCTCGATCGCCGCCACCTCGTCGAAATTGAGATTGCGCTTCACCAGCACTTCCTGGAACGCCGGCCGGCCGGCGGCGCGGTCGAGGATCGCCTGCGTCTCGGCGGTGCTCTGGCCGAGATACTGCGCCAGGGTCTCGACCACCGTCGGCAGATCCTTGGCGTCCTCCGGTACCAGCACCGCGTCGAACGACGCCTGGCTGTCGATCAGCACCTTGCCGGTGCGGTCGACGACACGGCCGCGCGTCGCCGGCAGGCGGCGCAGGCGCACGCGGTTGTTCTCCGACAGGGTGGTGAGCTCCTCGCCGCGCAGCACCTGCAGGTTCCACAGCCGCGCCCCGAGCAGCAGCAGCGCCACCACGGCGAGCGCCGAGGCGATACTGATGCGCCGGCGCACCGCGGGGGAGACTTCGTGCTTGCCGAACATGCGCCCGCGTCAGTCGTCGTCGCGCGCGTCGACCATGCGCGCCCCGGCGAGCAGCGCGAAGACCGGCGGCGCCAGCACCGCGGCCGCCAGCGCGTTGGCCAGCACCCCGCCCAGCGTCGCCGCCCAGGCGCCGTCCGCGGCACCGAAGACGGCCGACACCGCCAGCACGGCGACGGCTTTCACCCACGAGGCGAGGAACACCAACACGACCTTCGAGAGCACGTTGTCCACCCACAGGCGGCGACAGGTCAAGTACACGAGAACGTAGACCGCCACCATGCCGAAGGCGTTCAGGCCGACGGCGCCGCCCGAGACGGCGTCCTGCACGTAGCCGAGCACGAAGGCGGTCAACACGGCGCCCACCGTGTGGCGGTGCAGGCCGAGGAAGACCACGATCACCAGCAACACGTCCGGCGACAGGCGGAGGTGCAGCGGCAGGACGTGGAACAGCGTCGTCTGCAGCAGCACCCCGAAGCCCGCCACCAGCCCGATGACGGCGGCGGCGCGCATCACGCGGGCGGCTCGGCGACCGTCGCGCTCGGGTCGACGACCAGCACCTCTTCGAGACGGTCGAGCGCCACGCTCGGCCGCACCACGGCGTTCTGCAGCAGACCGCGATGGCCGTGGCCGACCTCCACCACTTCGCCGATCACCAGGCCCTTCGGAAAGGTCCCGTCGAGGCCCGAGGTCAGGATGCGGTCCCCCTCCTGGATGTCGGCGTCGCGGCTCAGGTAGTCCATGTGGCAGGCGCCGTCGGTGCCGCCCTTGACGACGCCGCGGGCGCGGCTGCGCTGCACGATGGCGTCGATGCCGCTGTTGTGGTCGGTGAGCAGCACGACGCGCGACGCCGTGTGGCTGGCCTCGGCGATCTGGCCGACGACGCCCTGCGGCACCACCACCGCCATGCCGCGGCGCAGGCCGTCGCGCTCGCCGCGGTCGATGGTCAGGGTCATCGCCACCGGGCTCGGATCGCGGCCGATGACGCGCGCGCCCAGCGCCGTGCCCTGGATGCCGTCGCGCAGGCTGAGCAGCCCGGCGAGGCGGGCGTTCTCGCGCTCCAGCTCGCCATAGCGCAGCAGCTGCCCTTCCAGCGCCGCGATGCGGCCGCGCAGGTCGGCGTTCTCCTCGTGCGCGTCGACCACGTCGATGTAGCCCGACCAGACGCGCCCGACGCCGCGCCCGACCCAGCCGAACACCACCTGGAACGGCGCCATCGCGTCGAGCAGCAGGCGCCCGACCGGGTCACGCGCCGGCTGCGAGCGGACGCTGACGGAGACGAGCAACAGGGAGCAGAGGAGCAGGCCGGCCGACGAGAGCAGGATGCGGTTGCGGCGCAGGTACTCCATCTCACTGCAAGGTGAGATCCTTGAGCAGGGTCAGCTCGTCGAGCGCCTTGCCGGCGCCCATCACCACCGCGGTGAGCGGGTCCTCGGCGAGATGCACCGGCAGGCCGGTCTCCTCGCGCAACAGGACGTCGAGATTGCGCAGCAGCGCGCCGCCACCGGCCAGGGTGATGCCCTTGTCGACGATGTCCGACGCCAGCTCGGGCGGCGTGCGCTCGAGGCCGATGCGCACCGCGTCGACGATCTGGCTGATCGGCTCGAGCAGCGAGTCGCGGATCTCCTCGTCAGACACCTCGACCGTCTTCGGCACCCCG
>JANRJF010000146.1:0-50983 GCA_033764095.1 Deltaproteobacteria bacterium
GTGCTGTCGCGCCAGATCGCCGAGCTCGGCATCTACCCGGCGGTGGATCCGCTCGACTCGACCTCGCGCATTCTCGACCCGAACGTCGTCGGCGAGGAGCACTACAAGGTCGCCCGCTCGGTGCAGGAGCTGCTGCAGCGCTACAAGGACCTGCAGGACATCATCGCGATCCTCGGCATGGACGAGCTGTCCGAGGACGATCGCCTCACCGTCGCCCGCGCCCGCAAGGTGCAGAAGTTCCTCTCGCAGCCGTTCTTCGTCGCCGAGGCCTTCACCGGCCGCCCCGGCAAGTACGTCAAGCTGCCCGACACCATCCGCGCATTCCGCGAGATCGTCGAAGGCAAGCACGACGACGTCCCCGAGCAGGCCTTCTATCTGCAGGGCACCATCGAGGACGCCCTCGAAGCCGCCAAGCAGCTCGCCGCCTGAGTAGCGCACCGCCGTGGCTACCGAATTCCAACTGCGCGTCGTCACGCCGCGCCGCCAGGTGGTCGACCAGCCGGTGACCGAAGTCACCGCGCCCGGCACCCTCGGCGAGTTCGGCGTGCTCCCCGACCACGCCAACCTGCTCAGCTCGCTCGACCCCGGCCGCCTGACCTACGTCGACCGCGCCGGCACGCACGTGCTGGCCATCGGCGAGGGCTTCGCCGAGGTGTCGAACAACGTCATGACCGTGCTCGCCGAGGCCGCCGAGACACCGAGCGAGATCAACTCGGCCGCGGCGCGCGCCGAGCTCGCCGAGGCCGAAGCGGAGTTGGCGAACCTGGTACCGATCGATCCGGACTACACGGCCGCCGACAACAAGCGCCGCTGGGCACAGGCGCGCCTCGACGCGGCCGCGAAGTAAGCCTCTACCAGCCTTTGTCCGGGTCGGGCGTATCGCCGGACAACAGCGCGATATCTGCCTGATCACGCAGAGACGTGCTGCGCGGCCGTGTCGGGTCAGCCGCCGCTTGGCGCTTCATTTCGATGAGGTCGTCCTTGCGGACGATGCGCACCAAACGTGCCCCGGGCGCAGCGCTGCTCGATGCAGTTCGAACGCTCGATCGTGCAGGCATCCCCTATGTGTTGCAGCCGTCGAGCAGCGCGTTGACCGCCGCCACCAGCTCGGCGATGCCGATCGCGCCGTCGCCGTTGCTGTCGCCGCGGCCGCAGGCGTCGGGCCCGGTGGCGCCCAGCGCGATGCCGACCATGGTGACCAGTTCCGATACCGTCACCGCGCCGTCGGCGGCGCAGTCGCCGGCGCAGGCCGGGTCCGGTGTCGCGGTGGACGTCGGCACGCTGGTCGCCGTCGGCGTCGGCGTACACGACGCGCCGCTGCAGGCACCGTTCGCGCAGGTCTGACAGGCGTCGCACGTCGGCCCGCCCGCCCTGCACAGGCCGTCGACGCACGCGTCGCCGCTGGTGCAGGCATCGCCGTCGTCGCAGCTCCCGGCGCGCGGCACCCCGACGCAGGCGCCCTGCCCGTCGCACGCATCCGCCGTGCAGGGGTTGTCGTCGGCTGCACACGCGCTGCCCACCGCATCGGCGGCATCGCACGCGTCGCGGCCCTCGTCGCACGACTCGCGGCAGTCGCCATCGCCGTCCGCCTGCGGACACGGCGAGCCGGCGTGGCGGCTGCACGTGCCGCCGTCGCACGCATCGGCGCCGTTGCAGAACACCCCGTCGTCGCAGGCGCCCGCCTGCGGCGCCGCCATGCACTCGGCCTCGCTGCCGTTGCACGCGTCCGCGGTGCACGGGTTGTCGTCGGCGCGGCAGACGCTGCCCGCTTCGCGCAGGCGGCACGCGCTCGTACAGCAGCTGTCGTCGGTGCCGTTGCGCGCGCCCAGGTCGCACTGCTCGCCGGCCGCCGCACTCACCGCCCCGTCCCCGCAGAGGGGCTCGACGCTGATCCGCACCGCGATGCCGTCGCCGTCCGCCGCGCGCGCCGGCGCGCCGGGATAGCCGCACGCCGTGCAGTCCAGCGTCGTGCCGTTCGCGGCGCCCCCGCGCACCGCCACCTCGCAGCCGCGGCTGATCGCGGTCGCACTCAGGACGTAGGTCAGCTCGTAGGTCACCGGACCGCCGTCGGGGACCGCGGTGAAGCTGGCGCGCGCCGCCGCGCGGTACTCCTGCGCTGCCTCGCCGCCGCCGTCGGGCAGCACGACGCTCGGACCGAAGCCGAGCGCCCCGCTCTCCAACGGTCGGTCGGCGAAGCCCAACACGCCGCTGATCGCGGCGCTGCCGCGGCAGGCGGCGCTGTCGGCGTGACGCGTGATCTCGGCCAGCACGCTGCTCTCGACCACGACGCGGTGCGGGCCCGCCGTCTCGACGCGAAAGGTGACGGTGAAGCTGAATGCGCCGGTCTGCTCGCGCACCTGCCCGGCGCCGACGTCGGCATTGGCGTTGAAACGCAGCCGCGCCTGCAGCGTGGCGCCATCGCTCGGGAGGAATTCGCCGGCGCTGCCGGCATAACCAGCGCTGTCGTCCGCCGGGCTCTCGGCGCTGCCGGCGGTGCTGAGGCTCACCGGATCGATGCGCCCCTCGGCGCCGGCAGCCGCGAGCAGGCCCGCCACGGCGAGCGCCAAGACCCCGCCGCACGCGCGCACGCTACTGCACCGTGACCCGCTCGGCGCGCCGCGGCGGGCAGGACGGCGCGCCGCTCAGCTCGGCTGGCGGTGGCGCGTCGTCACTGCCGCGCCGTACCCACACCATGATCGGCCCGAAGCTCCCCACCGGCACATAGGCAGCCCTGACATACGCAGCGATCAGCGGCGAGTACGATTCGAAGCGTCGCTCGTCGCGGCCGTCGAGCACACGGGTGAAGTCGCCGAACACCAGCTCGACGTGCTGCAGCTGCACTAGGTCGATCCAGCGTTGCTGATCGGCGGACGTGCTGAAGAACCCCGGCGACCAGTTCGGCTGCCCGCCGGCGAACCGCCGGTCGGCGAAGTAGCTCAACCCGGTCCACGGCGGCAGCGTGACCACCCGGTCGCCCGGACCGCTGCAGCGCTCGATGTAGCGGATCGCCTGCACCCGCGCGTCGTCCGGCCGCCGTGCCGCCAGACGCTCGATCAACGCCGGGCGCGCCAGCGCGTGCTCGCCGAGCTTGAGCAACCCTCGCCCGGCATAGGGGCTCGGCCAACCGCTCACCCGCACCCCGCCCCACACCGCGGCACCGACCGCGAGCGCCACCGCGACCGCCGCGCCGCGCGCCACCCACGCCGACGGCTGGCGCAGGACGCGCGCCGATGGAACGCGGCCGGCGAACCACGCCACGAGCACGAAGCCGACCGGCAGCGCCTGCAGCAGATGCGAGTAGTCGGAGCGGTGCGCGGCGTGGATCAGTACCGCCTGCGCCAGCGCCGCGGCGGTCACCATGCGCCGCCGCTCCGGTGCGTCGGCGCAGACCCCCGGCCACAGCGCGCTGACCAGTGTTACCGGTGGCAGCGCCCAGTAGCAGACGTACATCAGGAAGATGGCGTTGCCCGACGCCATCAGTGGCTGGGCGGTGTCAAAGCGCGGGAACGGCAGCGCCATCGCCGACGCATGGCCGGGCGCCACCAGCAGCGTGTCGATCAGGTAGGACGCCAGGCTGCGGCGCACGACCAGCCACCCGATCCACGGCGTCACCCACAGAATGCCCCACGCGATCAGCTCGGCACTGCGGCGCAGGCGCGGCCCCCACCCACCCGGCGCGCTGGCCACCGCGACCAGCGCCGCGAGGCCGGCGAAGGCGCCGAAGTCGAAGCGGAACAGGCCGGTGAACACCACCCCGGCAGCGAGCGACGCCAGCGCCGCGCGCGTGCCGGAGGCGATGTAGCGCCACGCCAGCCACAAACAGAGCACCGGTCCGAGCGTCGTGTAGTACTTGAACAGCCGCGGCGCGACGATCAACGCCACCACCAGTAACCCCGCGGCGACCAGGCGCCGGCCGCTGGCGATCCACATCATGCGGAAGAGCAGCGTATAGGACAGCGCGTACGCCGCGGTGACCAGCAGCAGCTCGGACAACGTGCGCGCGCCGAGCAGCCACTGTGCCAGCGCGCTCGGGTAGTAGCGCAACGGCCCGTAGTCGGTGTGCCAGTCGATGAAGGGGTGCTCACCGTACAGGATCTGGTTGGCGCCGTTGAGCTGGTGCACCCAGTCGTTGTCGGCCAGCATCCACTCCGGCATCGGCCAGCGCAACGCCATCCAGCCGGCCACGCCCAGCGCCACCAGCAGCAGCGTCGCCACGACCCCCGACGCCGGATCTTGCCGAGACTCGGCCGGGCGCGTCATGCTGGCGCCCGCTCGCTGCGCAGTGCGCTCACGCTACCGATGCTCGGATCGATTGCAGCCGACGGCCGCATGGCGCCAGGAGAACCGGCGCGCCGTACCGACAGCGTTCTCCTCGTCGTGATCCTGCTGGTCTCCGCATGGCTGCGCCTCGCCAGCCTGTCCTATTCGCACTTTCAGGGCGATGAAGTGAAGGCCCTCTACCCGCCCGACGCGCCGTTTCCCGCCTTCCTCCTGGCGCAGCGCAAAGCGCCGCTGCAGTTCCTCGTCACTCGCGCCAGCCACGCCGTCAGCGGCGGCTTCGACGAGGGCCGCACCCGCCTGCCCTTCGCGCTCGCCTCGCTGCTCGCCGTGCTGGTGCTGTACCGCCTGGTGCTCTGCGAGTTCGGCCGTTTCCCCGCCCTGCTCAGCGCCGCCCTGCTCGGTGGCTGCGGCCTGCTGGTCGCCTTCGCCCGCACCGTTCAGTACCAGTCGTTCCTCGTCCTCTTCGTCCTGCTGACCGCGTGGCTCGCGCTCGACTGGCTGCGCCGCGGCCGCTCCAGCGCGCTCTACCTGGCCGCGCTCGCCTACGGCCTCGCCTTGCTCACCCACTACGACGCGCTGGTCTTCGCGCCGGCGCTGGGGCTGATCGCGTGGCTCGGCTACCGGCATCACGCCGCCGCGCGCCGCCCGTTGCTGCGCGCCGCCGCCATCGCCGGCGGGCTGGCAGCGCTGTTCTACGTGCCGTTCGTCCTGCAGCCGGAGTTCCGCTCGGTGCGGCTCTACCTGCAGGCGCGCGTCGCCGCCGGCAACGGCCTGGCGCCGTTCGGCGCCGTGGCGGATCTGCTGGCGCTCTATCTGCCTCCCGGATGGCTGCTCGTCGCGCTGCCGTTGCTGGTGATCGGCCTGGTGCGTGTGCTGCGCCGGCCACGCCACGCCGCCGGCGTCGTGGTCGGCGTCTGGTTCCTCACCTCGTTCGCCTTCTACCTGCTGCTCGGCGGCGATCCGCGCTCGCACGTCTACGCCTGCTTCCCGCCGGGCCTCATCCTCATCGCGCTGGGCATCGACGCGTTGATCGGCCAGGTGCGTCCGCTGGCCGCCGCCGGCGCCGTGCGCGCCGCGACCTGGCTGCTGCTCGCCGCAGCCGCGGCCGCGACGCACTGGATGCTGGTCGACCACCGCATCGAGCATCCGTGGGCCGCCAAGACGCTGCTCGGCTATCGATTGCCCAATCTCGCCGAGCGCGAGATGGAGGGGGTCTTCGGCTTCCCCTACCGGCGCGGGCTGGAGCAGGTCGGCGCCCTGTTCGCCGCCGGTGTGCTGCGCGGCTCCTACGCCAGCAACGAGCGCGACGTGGTCACCGACTTCTACTTCCAGGCGCCACGCGCGGCCACGCCCGACTACTACGTCTACGTCCACCGGCCGTTGTCGCTGCAGCGCGGGCTGCCCGCCGACATCGCCGCCACCTACCAGCGCCGGCGCGTGATCGAGGTCGCCGGCGCGCCCGCGATCGAGATCTACGCCGCACCCAGCCGCTGAGCGGCGCGGCCGCGCACCGCCTGATCGGCTTCGACGCAGCGCTTGCCTGAAAGGACGCGGCTGCATTAGCTGGCCGGGTGAGGGGATTGCCGGCCGCGCTGTGCGCGCTCGCTCTGCTGGTCGCCGCCTGCGGCGACGACGGTGGCGACTCGTCCCCGCCGGCGCCCACGCCGACGCCGGGCACCGATCGCGTCGTGCCCTGGCAGCGCACCGAAACGCGCGAGCCGTGCGACGACTTCGACGCCCTGCGCCAGCCCTACTTCGGCGATCTGCACGTCCACACCCGCTACTCCGCCGACGCCTCGATCTACGGCACCAAGGCCGGGCCGCGCGACGCCTACGACTTCGCGCGCGGCGGCGAGATCTTCGTCTCCGACGCCGACGAGCAGCCGACCCGCGCCGTGCGCCTGGCGCGCCCGCTCGATTTCACCGCCGTCACCGACCACGCCGAGTTCTTCGGCGAGGTGAGCCTGTGCACCACGCCGGAGTCCTCCGTCTACGACATCCGCCTCTGCAACATCCTGCGCCAGAGCGAGCCGCCCGACCGCCAGTTCGCCGCCATCGTGCAGTGGCTCTTCCCGGCCGGCGTCGACCATCCTCCGCCGTCGCTGTCGTTCTGCACCATGCCCGGTGTCGACTGCGACGCCGCCGCGGTCTCGGTGTGGGGCGAGATGCAGGCCGCGGCCGAGGAGGCCTACGACCGCACCGCCGCCTGCGGCTTCACCAGCTTCATCGGCTACGAGCACACGCCCAGCCGCGGCGGCCGCCACCAGCATCGCAACGTCATCTTCCGCAACCACCACGTGCCGCCGTTCGCGTACAGCCAGTTGGAGACCGCCGCCGGCGGCGTGCCGCAGGGACTGTGGACGGCGATCGAGGACCACTGCCTGAACGACGGCTCGGGCTGCGACGCGGTGATCATCCCGCACAACCCGAACCTGAGCGACGGGCTGCAGTTCTTCGACCCGATCGACGGCGCCGAGGCGCAGCGCCGCCAGGACCGCGAGCCGCTCGCCGAGATCTTCCAGTCGAAGGGCGGCTCGGAGTGCCGCTTCGACCGCCTCGCCGGGCGCGGCGTCGGCACCGCCGACGAGCTCTGCACGTTCGAGCAGATCAAGTCGTCGGCCGAGGTGCCGGGCCAGGTGCCACCGCCGGTGGACGAGTATCCGCGCCGCAATCTGGTGCGCAACGCGCTGGAGGACGGCCTGCTGTTCGAGACCACCCTCGGCGCCAACCCGTTCCGCTTCGGCTTCGTCGGCAGCACCGACACCCACAACGCCAACCCCGGCGACACCGACGAGACTGGCTTCACCGGGCTGCAGGGCAACAACGACGCGACGCCGGAGCGGCAGATTCGCGACTCGCTGGCCGGCAACGCCGGCGGCCTGGCCGGCGTGTGGGCGGAAGAGAACTCGCGCGACGCGATCTTTGCCGCGCTGCGCCGGCGCGAAACCTTCGCCACCAGCGGCAGCCGGCCGGTGGTACGCCTGTTCGGCGGCACGCTCGACGGCGTCACCTGCGGCGCGCCCGACTTCGTCGCCCGCGCCTACGCCAGCGGGACGCCGATGGGTGGCGAGCTCGGCGCCGTGCGCGGCCGCAACAGCCCGCGCTTCGCGGTGCTCGCGCTCAAGGATCCCGGCACCGCAGCGACGCCCGGTGTCGATCTGCAGCGCGTGCAGATCGTCAAGGGCTGGGTCGATGCCGAGGGCCAGACGCATGACGCCGTCTTCGACGTCGCCGGCGCCGCCGACAACGGCGCCGACGTCGACCCCGACACCTGCGCGCCGCGCGGCGCCGGCGCCGCCGAGCTGTGTGCGGTGTGGGCGGACCCCGCCTTCGACCCCGCGCAGCGCGCCTTCTACTACGCCCGCGTGCTGGAGAACCCGAGCTGCCGCTGGAGCACGGTGGTCTGCAAGCAGGCCGGCGTCGACCCCTTCGCGCCCGACTGCACCGCGCAGGCCGCCGCCGCCGATCCCGCCTTTGCCGACTGCTGTCTGCGCGAGGCCGAGGATCCCTTCTTCTCCCCGCTGGTGCAGGAACGCGCCTGGAGCTCGCCGATCTGGTATCGGCCGGAGGGCATCGCGGCGCAGGCGGGCGCCATCCGCACCGCGAACAACGCGGTCGATCTCACCATCACGCTGGCGGCGCTGCCGGCCGGCGTGGACGTCGCGCGCGCCGCGGTGACGGTCGAGCTGCGCGACGACGACGTGCTGCTGCGCGCGCTGCTGCCGCGCGCCGCGGTGCGGGTCGGCGACGACGGCTCGGTCGCGCTGCATGTCACCGGCCGCGCCAATGACGGCAGCGTCGCCGACGCCGACAGCTTCGTCACCACCCGCGTCGAGATCGGTCCCTTCCGCACCGAGACGACCCGCCGCTGGCGCTTCGCCGATCGCCGGCTGGCGCCATGATCCGCCGCGCCGTCACCCGGCTCGCACGTCAGCGCGCCCTGCACTTCCTGGTCGGCGGCGCGCTCCTGCTCGCTGGCGTGCGCCTGTGCGCGCCGCCGCCGCCGCTGCCGCCCGTGCTGGACAGCAGCAGCGACGACGCACTGCTGCTGCGCGAGGCCTTGGCCCTGCGCCTCGACGACTCGCGCACCGTGCGCGGCCGGCTGGTCGAGCTCGCCGCGTCGCTCGCCCTCGCCGCTCCCGGCGATCGCGCCGGGCTGGAGCGCGAGGCGCGCGCGCTCGGCCTGGAGCGGTCCGATCCGGTCCTGCAACGGCACATGGTCGAGCTCGTGCGCCTCGCCGCCGGCGCGCCGCGCCAGCCGCCCGACGAGGCAACGCTGCGCGCCTACTACGCCGCGCACGCGGCGCGCTTCGCCACTCCCGAGCGCCTGCGCCTGACGCAGATCTACCTCAGTCCGGCGCGGCGCGGCGCGCAGGCCTCGGCCGACGCCGCCGCGCTGCTCGCCCGCCTCGACGCTGGTACGCTCACTGCCGAGGCGGCGGTCGCGCTCGGCGATGGTCTCGGGAGCGTCGCGCCACAGATCGGACCACTGTCGCGCGACGAGCTCGGGCGCCGGCTCGGCGCCAGCTTCGCCGACGCCGCTTTTGCCCTGCCGCCGGGCGAGTGGCGCGGGCCGATCGCCTCCAGCTACGGCCTGCACCTGGTGCGCGTCGACGCGCATCTGCCGGCCGCGCGGCCCGATCTCGCGCGCGTCCGCGGCCGCGTCCTGCACGCCTACCTGCGCGAGCGCGGCGCGGCACAGCTGCGCGGCGCGCTCGCCGCGCTGCGCGCGCCCTGACGCCTGCATGCCGCGCACTGCGTGCGCCGGCATGACCCGTCATGCGGTGACAGCGCTGCGGCGCGATGGTACGCCGGCGCCGGGAGGAACCCACGCATGAAGTTCATCAACATGACCGACGGGCTCTACGACTACCTCGTCGGGCACGGCCACAACGGCGATCCACTGCTCGCCGAGCTGGCCAGGGAGACCGCGTCACTCGGCCCCATCTCGATGATGCAGATCGCCCCCGAGCAGGGCAGCCTGATGGCGCTGCTGGTACGCGCCATCGGCGCGCGCTCGGCGGTCGAGATCGGCACCTTCACCGGGTACAGCGCGCTGTGCGTGGCGCGCGCGCTCGGCCCCGAGGGTCGCCTGCTGTGTTGCGACATCAGCGAGGAATGGACCTCGATCGGCCGCCGCTACTGGCAGCGCGCCGGCGTCGCCGACCGCATCACGCTGCGCCTCGCGCCCGCCACCGAGACGCTCGCCGCGCTGCCGCCCGAGCACCGCTTCGACTTCGCCTTCATCGACGCCGACAAGGTGTCCTACAGCAAGTACTACGAGGCGCTGTTGCCACGCCTGCGCCCGAACGGGCTGATCCTGTTCGACAACGTGCTGTGGCAGGGCCAGGTACTCGATCAGTCGTCGCCCTCGGACGACACCCGCGCTCTGCAGCACTTGAACGACACCATCGCCAAGGACGCGCGCGTCCAGGCGGTGATGATCAACGTCTCCGACGGCCTCACCATCGTCCGCAAGAAGGCAGACGGAGAGTAGGGGCGCGCCGGCATGAGCACGCCCGGCCGGCGTGTCATCGATTCTTCATAGAGAGATCGGGCCGCGCGCGTGGCAACACGCGTGCGGCTCGATTAGCCTGTTTCCGATGACGCGCCTGCCTCGCCTTGCGGCGCCGTTGAGCCGGCGCGCCGTGCTGCGCGCGGCCCTGCACGGCGGGGCCGGCGTGTGGGTGGCGCGCCTGCTGCCCGGCCTTGGCGCCAGCATGGCGCGCGCCGCGGATCGGCCGCCGCTCAATCCGCCTGACGCCAATGGCGTGCGCCTGCCGCCCGGGTACACCTCGCGCATCGTGGCACGCGCCGGCCAGACCCCGCTCCCCGGCGGCACCTATCCGTGGCACGCGTCGCCGGACGGCGGCGCCACCTTCCGCACGCCCGACGGCGGGTGGATCTATGTCTCGAACAGCGAGCTGTTGAACGGCCGCGGCGGGGTCGGCGCACTGCGCTTCGACCCCGCCGGGACGCTGGTGGACGCCTACCCGATCTGCAGCGGCACGACGCTCAACTGCGCCGGCGGCGCGACGCCGTGGGGCACCTGGCTCACCTGCGAGGAATTTCCGCGCGGCCAGGTGTGGGAGTGCGACCCGACCGGCAAGACGCCGCCGGTACCGCGCCCGGCTCTCGGCGTCTTCACGCACGAGGCGGTGGCCGTCGATCTCGCGGCGCGGCGCCTCTATCTCACCGAGGACTGGCCGACCGGTCGTTTCTACCGCTTCACCGCCGCACATGCGGCCACGCACGGGCGGCTCGATCTCACCGCCGGCGTACTGGAGGTCGCGCAGGTCGACGGTGACCTGGAGGGACCGGTGCGCTGGCTGCCGGTGCCCGACGCGGCTGCGCGCAGGGCGCCGACCGCCGAGCAGGTGCCGACCAGCACGGCCTTCCCGGGCAGCGAAGGCATCGCCATCGGTGGCGACACCGCCTACTTCACCACCAAGTACAGCAACCGCGTCTGGGCCTACGACACGCGGCGCCAGACGCTGCGCATCCTCTACGACGACGACGCGTTCAGCGCGCCGACGCTGACCGGGGTCGACAACGTCGTCATCTCGCCCGCCGGTGACGTGCTGGTGGCGGAGGACGGCGGCGACATGCAGATCGTCGGCATCACCCCGCAGGGCGAGATCTACCCGCTGCTGCAGGTGGCCGATCACCTCGGCTCGGAGATTGCCGGACCGGCGTTCGATCCGAGCGGCACACGGCTCTACTTCAGCTCGCAGCGCGGGCCTGACGGCGCCTATGCGGGCGGCGTGACCTACGAGGTCAGCGGCCCGTTCAATCGAGGATGAGCCAGATGACCAGCACGTACACCGGCGTCAGGATCGTCGTCGCCATCGCCGCGTAGGCGAGAAAGTTCGGCATCTTCACGCGCGCCGCACCGGCGCCCTCCGCCACTGCCTTGACCAGTAGGTTGGGGCCGTTGCCGATGTAGGTGTTGGCGCCCATGAACACCGCGCCGATGCTGACCGCCGCCAGGAGATGCGGCGCATGCGCGGCAAGCTCGCCGAGGTTGCCGACCAGGCCGGCGCGGTCGGCGGCGAGGCTGGCGAAGATCAGGTAGGTCGGCGCGTTGTCGAGCACGCTGGAGAGCGCGCCGCTCATCAGGAACAGCCCGGTGGTGGTGTCCACCGGCAGGTGCGGCGCGACGTGCGACAACGCCTCGATCGCCGGCACCATGGTGATGAAGATGCCGACGAACAGCAGCGCCACCTCGCGCAGCGGGCCGTAGTGGAACGCGTTCGCCTCGCGCACCCGCTTCGGGGTGATCTGCAGCGAGACGCCGATGATCACCGCGAAGAGCAACTCGCGCCAGGGCGACGGGGTGCCGGCCGCCGACACCAGGATGATCGCCAGCGCCAGCAGGATGTTCACCGTGCCGTCGAAGCGCAGGTCGCGCCGCTCGATCTGATCGCGCAGCAGGTCGGCCCCCGCCTCGCGCTGGATGACGCGCGAGTCCCACAGGAAGAACGCCGTGAGCAGGAAGGTCTGTGCCAGCAGCCAGGCGTCCCAGAAGCGCAGCGTGAAGAAGAACGGCACGCCGTTCAGGTAGCCCAGGTAGAGCGGAGGATCGCCGAGCGGGGTCAGCAGGCCACCGGTGTTCGACACGATGAGAATGAAGAACACGACGATGTGGGTCTTGAACTTGCGCTCGCGGTTGGCGTCGAGCAGCGGTCGGATCAGCAGCATCGACGCGCCGGTGGTGCCGATCAGGCTGGCCGCCACCGCACCGATGCCGAGGAAGGCGCTGTTCACCAGCGGCGTGCCGCGAGGATTGCCGGAAATGTGGATGCCGCCGGCGACGACATACAGCGCCGCGATCAGCGCGATGAATGCGACGTATTCCTCCAGCCCATGGCCGATCTCGGCCAGCGTCCCCTCGTGCGCCGCCATCAGCAGCGCCGGGATCGCGCACGCGGCGCTCAGCACCGCGGGTGCGGCGGGGTGCTCCCAGAGGTGCGGGATCACCAGTGGCAGGAGGGCGATCCCGAGTAGCATCGCCGCGAACGGCAGGACGTGCAGGAAATCCATCGGCGATCTGCCGCCGTGCCTAGCAAGCGGCGGCGGCGAAAGCAGCCGCCCTGGGGTGCGACGGAGCTGGCGCGTCAGGCGAGCGGCGCGCCCCAGCGCTCGCCGAACACCATCGCCTCGACCGGTTTGCGCGACAGCGGACCGTGCCCGCCGCCGATCGGGTAGCCGATCGGCACGCACGCCGCGGTCGCCCATGGCTCGGGAATGTCGAGCACCCGGCGCACGGCCGGTTCGACGACGCACAGCAGGGTGGTGAGCACACAGCCGAGTCCCTCGGCGCGGCAGGCGAGCAACAGGTTCTGCACCGCCGGGTAGACGCTGGCGCCGCCGACGATCGAGGGGCGCGGCAGATGCGCGTCCGTGATCGCGAGCAGCTCGGGGTTGAAGCAGACCACCGCGATCACCGCCGCGTCGTGCAGATGCGCGGCCAGGTAGTCGCCGGCGGCGAGCCCGCGCTCACCCTTGTCGCGGCGCGCCTCCGGCAGTGTCGCCAACTGGGCGCGCTGGCGCGCCGCGTACGACGCCCACGGGCCCTGGTAGAGATCGCGCAGCGCGCGCTTGGTTTCGGCGTTGCGCACCACGATGATGCGCCACGGCTGTCGATTGCCGCCCGACGGCGCGAAGGTCGCCGCCTGCAGCACGCGGTGCAGGACCGCATCCGGGATCGGGTCCGGCCGCAGGCGCCGTACCGCACGCGTCGTGCGCAGCGCCTCGTAGAGCTCCAGGTGGTCGGCCATGCTCGCGTCCTCGCGTCGGCCTGTCTGCCCTCAGAGATCGGCGCCGACTGCAAGCCCGCGGCGCGGCACCGGGCGCGGTTGACCGCTCGCCGGCGCACGGCGA
Organism: Deltaproteobacteria bacterium; assembly: GCA_033764095.1. Classification (GTDB taxonomy): domain Bacteria; phylum Desulfobacterota; class Binatia; order HRBIN30; family CADEER01; genus JBDTMT01. The sequence goes on from JANRJF010000146.1 coordinate 13,165, forward strand.
TGGTGCCTGCATGGCCGCGCACATCAACCGCTTGATCGCCGAATCGAGCCCCTACCTGCGCCAGCACGCGCACAACCCGGTGGATTGGTACCCGTGGGGCGAGGAGGCGTTCGCGCGCGCGCGCCGCGAGAGCAAGCCGATCCTGCTCAGCATCGGGTACTCGGCCTGCCACTGGTGCCACGTCATGGAGCGCGAGTCGTTCGAGAACGAGCAGATCGCCGGGCTGATGAACCAACACTTCGTCAACATCAAGGTCGACCGCGAGGAGCGGCCCGACGTCGACCACATCTACATGAGCGCCGTACAGCTGCTCACCGGTCGCGGCGGCTGGCCGATGACCGTGTTTCTCACCCCCGACGGCCAGCCGTTCTACGGCGGCACCTACTTCCCCCCCGAAGATCGCCACGGCATGCCTGGCTTCCCGCGCGTCCTGCGCGCCATCGCCGAGGCCTGGCAGCAGCGTCCCGACGACGTGGCGCGCTCGGTCCGCGATCTGCACGAAGGCCTGGCGAAGCTCGAAACCCATCGCCAGGGCGACGACATTCCCGGCGCGGCGGTGCTGCGGGACGCCGCGGCGCAGTTCGCCCGCGCGCATGACGAGGACTACGGCGGCATCGGCACGGCACCGAAGTTCCCCAATACCGGCGTCTACGACGTGCTGCTGCGCGCCGCGGCGCGCGGCGGCGAGGCGCGCTATCGCGACATGGCGCTCTTCACCCTCCGTCGCATGGCGGAGGGCGGCATCTACGACCAGCTCGGCGGCGGCTTCCACCGCTACTCGGTCGACCAGCGCTGGCTGGTGCCGCACTTCGAGAAGATGCTCTACGACAATGCCCAGCTCGTGCCGCTCTATCTCGCCGCCTTCCAGCTCACCGGCGAGCCGTTCCACGCCCGCATCGCGCGCGAGACGCTCGACTACGTGTTGCGCGAGATGCGCGATCCGGCCGGTGGCTTCTGGTCGACGCAGGACGCCGACAGCGAGGGCGAGGAGGGCAGGTTCTTCGTCTGGTCGCTCGCCGAAGTCGCCGCGCGTCTCGACCCGGCGACGGCGGAGCTGGCGGCGCGCTACTGGGACGTGACCCGCGAGGGCAACTTCGAGGGCCGCAACATCCTGCACGTCACGCTGAGCCCCGCGCAGCTCGCCGACCTCTTCCGCCGCGACGTCGCAGTGGTCGAACAGCAGCTTGCCGCGGCGCGCGCGACGCTCTTCGCCGCGCGCCAGCAGCGCGTCCCGCCGGGGCTCGACAGCAAGGTGCTCACCGCCTGGAACGGGCTGATGATCAGCGCCTTCGCCCGCGCCGGCGAGGTGCTAGGCGAGCCGCGCTACGTGCAGGCGGCGATCGAGGCGGTCGCCTTTCTCGAGCGCGCCATGCAGCGCGGCGACCGGCTGCTCAGCAGCTGGAAGGACGGCTCGGCGAAGCTGAACGGCTACCTCGACGATTACGTCTTCCTCGCCGCGGCGCAGATCGACCTTTTCGAGGCGACACAGCGCCGCCACCATCTGGACGGCGCGGCGCGCCTGATGAACAGCGCGCTGACGCATTTCTGGGACGATGCCGCCGGCGGTTTCTTCTTCACCAGCGACGACCACGAGGCGCTGATCCTGCGCAGCAAGGCCGCCTACGACGGCTCCATCCCGGCCGGCAATTCGGTCGCGGCGCTGACCCTGCTGCGCCTCGCCCACTACCTCGACCGTGCCGACTACCGCGAGCGCGCCGAGGCGGTGCTGCGCCTGTTCGCGGCACCGATGCAGTCGCAACCGTTCGGCTTCGCCAACCTGCTCGCCGCAGTCGACTTCCACGCCGACGGGCCGCGCGAGATCGCGGTCATCGGCGATCCCGCCGCACCGGAGACCGCCGCGCTGCTGGCCCGCATCCGCGCCGTCTACATTCCCAATCGCACCCTGGTGGTGCTCGACCCCGACGATCCGGCGCCGCGCCCCGCCCTGCTGGAGGGCAAGACCGCCATCGGCGGCCGCCCGACCGTATACGTCTGTCACCGCATGACCTGTTCGCCACCCGCCACCACCTGGGAGGAACTTGCCGTCCTCCTGTAGGGGCGCGCCCCGGCGCGCCGGGGTCTGGCGAGCGACGTCGCGCGCTCGTACGGCGGGCGCAAGCCGCGCCCCTCAGGACCCGTGCACGACACGATCCGCGGACGGTGTTGCTCTCTCCGCCGCGCCGGCGGTCTTGGTAGGATAGGATCCATGCCCAGCGATCGTCATGCCCGCCGCCAGGAAGCGCGCACCCAGCGACTCATCGACGACATCGTTGCCACCGCGCAGCAGCTCGCGTCGAGCGGCGCCAACATCGGCGAGCTGAAGATTGTCGCCCGCGCGCTGGAAGAGATGCGCGGCGGCTTCGAGATGTTCGCGCCCTATCGCGGTGTGCGCAAAGTCGCCGCCTTCGGCTCGGCGCGCACGCTGGCGAACGATCCCTACTTCCGCGTCGCCGAGCGCTTCGCGCGCGCCATCGCCGACGCCGGCTACATGGTGATCACCGGTGCCGGCGGCGGCATCATGGAAGCGTGTCAGCGCGGCGCCGGGCGCGAGCGCAGCTTCGGCGTCAATATCCGGCTGCCCTTCGAGCAGTATGCCAACCCGATCATCCACGGCGACCCGAAGCTGCGCTCGTTCAACTACTTCTTCACCCGCAAGTTGTTCTTCATCAAGGAAGCCCATGCGATCGCGCTGTTCCCGGGCGGCTTCGGCACGCACGACGAGGGCTTCGAGGCGCTGACGCTGATCCAGACCGGCAAGTGCCAGATGATGCCGGTGGTGCTGCTCGACCAGCCGCGCGGCACCTACTGGAAGACCTGGCAGCGCTACGTCGAAGAGCACCTGCTGCGGCGCGGCATGATCTCGCCCGAGGATCTGCACCTGTACCTGGTCACCGACGACTGCGAGCGCGCCATGGCCGAGATCACGCACTTCTACCGCAACTATCACTCGGCGCGGTACGTCGAGGACCTGCTGGTGGTGCGCACGAACACGCCGCTACCCAACCCGCTGCTGCTGGAGCTGGCGGCGGAATTCTCCGACATCCTCGTCGCCGGCGGCATCGAGCCCTGCACGCCCTTCGCCGTCGAGCGCGACGACCCCTCGACCCTGCACCTGCCGCGCGTCTGCTTCCGCTTCGACCGCCGCCACTATGGGCGACTGCGGATGCTGATCGACCGCATCAACGCGGTGGACCTGCCCCCACCCTGACCTGGCCCCCGCCGCGGGGAGGGGCATCGGCGACGCGTGCGCCTCCGGGCCCCTCCCCCGCGCCAGCGGGGGAGGTCGGGAGGGGGATCAGGCCAGCGTCAGCAGCCGATGCGCGTCCAGCATCTTCTCGCGGATCGGTACGCCGATCGGGCAGCTGCCGGTGCACGGTGCGCTGCACTCGGCGCACAGCATGGCGTTGCGATCGAGCTTGGCGTAGAGGCGCATCGCCTCTTTCTCCCAGCCGTAATCGCGGAAGTACATGCGGTGGCGCAGCACGTCGTTGATCGCCACCTGCTCCGGGCAGGCGCCCAGGCAGATGCCGCAGTGTGGCTGGCAGTAGTCGCCGCGCGTCAGCTGGTCGTAGCGCTCGAGCAGGGCGACGTCCTGCGGCTTCGGCTGCATGCCCGACGCGGCGATGTATTCGGCGATCTGCTGCGGCTGCCAGAACGACACCACCAGGCACGAGACGTTCGGGTTCGACAGCACCCAGCGGAACGCGGCCTGGGCGTAGGAGGCGCGCTCATCGCGAAAGTCGGCCAGGTTGGTGTGCTTGGCGCCCTTCAGCGTCTTCATCGCGACGATGCCGACGTCGTGCTGCTTGGCCTTCTCCAGGATGTGGCCGAAGCTCGGCCACATGCCGAAGTGGTAGGCGAGCATCATCACGTCGAAGCGGCCGGAATCGATCGCCGCGTTGGCGACCTCCTCGAGATTCGGCGTGTGGGTGCTGACGCCGAGAAAGCGCGCCTTGCCCTGCTCCTTCAGACGATCGAACGCCTCGTGGATGTTCGGCGCCATGAGACGGTCGACGCGGTCGCAGGAGTGCACGTGGACGAGATCGACGTGGTCGGTCTTGAGCCGCTTGAGGCTGCCCTCGATCGCCTCGATGATCTTCGGCACCGGCGTCTCGTTCGGCAGATGACCGTCGGCGACGCAGAACTTGGTGGCAAGGAACATCTTGTCGCGATGACCCTGCATCGCCTCGCCGAGCACGTGCTCGGAGTTGTTGCCGGAGTAATCGGGAGCGGTGTCGAAGTAGTTGATGCCATGCTCGATGGCGGCACGCGCCACGGCCACCGCGTCGGTGAAGGCACTGCCCTCGATGCCGTCCGAACCGATGCGGCCGGCGCCGAGCGCGATGTCGGAGACGTACGCGTTGGTACGGCCGAGGCGGCGGTAGTTCTGGATGGTCGCGCCCTGCCATTCCGGACGCGGCTCCGGCGCGGTGAACTCGACCTTGGCGGTGAAGAAGTCGCCCGCCACGGCGAGCCACTTGCGGTTCGGCAGCACCGCGGCGCCGACGCCGGCGGCGGCGGCGGCCACCGTCGCACCACCGGCCCCGAGTGCGCGCAACGCGGTACGGCGCGTCGCCCCCTGCGGGGCGAGGATCTTCACCGTCTTTGCCGCCGGCAGCGGCGCCCAGAGGCCGCTCGGCAGGCAGCGCTCGCACACCGGCTGCCGGCGGCGCAGAAAGGTCGCCGCCACCGCCAGCAGCAACGTGGCGCTGGGAACATAGAGCTTCCACAGGTCGAGATGGGCGCGGTCCATGCCCTCGGCGAGATCGTGCAGCAGCTGCGCGCCCAGCGTCCCGGCGAGCAACAGCCCGATCGCGTAGAGCGCGACCACCACCGAGCGGCGCACATGCAGCACGCCGTCGCGCCGCGTCCCCCCACATTGCGGACAGGTCGTCATGGCGGTTCCTCCCCTGCTTGCAGGCTAGCTAACCCGCCCGGCCGGGTGCGGCAACCGCTCGACGCTCTCCCCGGCCAGCGACGGTCGCGCCGGCGAGGACGCCGGGCTCACCGCCGCGGGCGCCTGTTGCGCAGCGCCACGGCGTGGCCGTGGTGGCTGACTTGACGGCGGCGGAACGACGCGCTGCTCAGGCAGCGGGCGGTTCGTCGGGCCCGCCGGAATCGTCGCTCGGTGCGGCATCGCCGCCGTTGTCGTTACCGCTCACCTCCGCCTCGGCGTCGGGGACGCAGGCCAGGCCGACCACCTGCTCGCCCTCGGCGACGTCGATCAGCCGCACGCCCTGGGTGTTGCGGCCGATCACCGAGATGCCGCGTACCGGCATGCGGATGACCGTGCCGCCGTCGGTGATCAGCATGACGTGATCGTCCTCGCGCACCATGCGCACCCCGACGACGCGCCCGACGCGCTCGGTGACGTTCATGGTGATGACGCCCTTGCCGCCGCGATTGGTGAGCCGGTACTCGTCCACCGCCGTGCGCTTGCCATAGCCCTTCTCGGCGACGGCGAGCAGCGTCGTGTCCGGCGTGATGACGTCCACGGCGACCACCGCGTCGCCGGCGTCCAGCTGGATGCCGCGCACGCCGGCGGCGTTGCGCCCCATCGGCCGCACGTCGGATTCGCGGAAGCGGATCGCCTGGCCGTTGGCGGTCGACAGGATGACCTCCTGGTCGCCGTCGGTGAGCCGCACGCCGATGAGCTGGTCGCCGTCGTTGAGCTTGATGGCGATGATCCCCGACGGGCGCGGGTTGGCGTAGTCGTCGAGCGCCGTCTTCTTCACCGTGCCGTCCTTGGTGGCGAACAGCACGTAGCGTCCCGGCGCGAACTCGCGCACCGGCAGGAAGGCCGACACCTTCTCGTCGGCGCCGAGGCTGAGCAGATTCACGATCGCCTTGCCGCGCGCCGCGCGGCCGGCCTGTGGCAGCGCGTGCACCTTGATCCAGAACAGGCGGCCGCTGGTGGTGAAGACCAGGATGTACGCATGCGTCGAGGCCACGAACAGGTGCTCGATGAAGTCCTCGTCCTTGGTCGTCGCGCCGATCTTGCCGCGCCCGCCGCGCCGCTGGGCGCGATACTCGGCGACCGGGTTCCGCTTGACGTAGCCCTCGTGCGAGACGGTCACGACCATGTCCGCCTCGGCGATCAGGTCCTCGTCGCTGAGATCGGTCGACTCGTCGATGATCTCGGTGCGGCGCGGGTCGCCGTACTGCACGCGCACCGCGCGCAGCTCCTCGACGACGATCTTCGACACCTCGCGCTCGTCGCCGAGGATCTCCTCGTAGCGGGCGATCTGCTTCACCACCTCGGCGTGCTCCTCGAGGATCTTGTCGCGCTCGAGGTTGGTGAGGCGCTGCAGGCGCATGTCGAGGATCGCCTGTGCCTGGATCTCGCTCAGCCCGAACTGCCGCATCAGGCCGTCGCGCGCCTGCACCGGGTCGGTCGCGGCGCGGATCAACGCGATCACCGCGTCGAGGTTCTCCAACGCGATCTTCAGCCCTTCGAGGATGTGCAGCCGCTCGCGCGCCTTGCGCAGCTCGTAGACGGTGCGCCGGGTGACCACCTCGCGCCGGTGCTCGATGAACACCTGCAGCGCCTGCTTCAGGTTGAGCAGGCGCGGCCGGCCGGCGACGATCGCCAGCATGTTGACGCCGAACGAGTCCTGCAGCTGGCTGAGCTTGAACAGCTGGTTCTGCACCACCTCCGGCACCGCGTCGCGCTTGAGCTCGATGACGACGCGCATGCCGTCGCGATCCGACTCGTCGCGCAGGTCGCTGATGCCTTCGATGCGCTTCTCGGTGACCAGCTCGGCGATCCGTTCGATCAGGCGCGCCTTGTTCACCTGGTAGGGCAGCTCGCGCACGATGATCTTCGCCTTGCCGCGCTCGCCGCCGTCCTCGATCTCGGTGCGGGCACGCATCATCAGGCCGCCGCGGCCGGTGTGGTACGCCTCGCGGATGGCGCTGCGGCCGTGCAGGAAGCCGCCGGTCGGGAAATCCGGCCCGGGGATGTGCTGCATGAGCTGGGCGATGGTGAGGTCGGGGTTCTCGATCAGCGCGATCAGCCCGTCGACCACTTCGCCGAGATTGTGCGGCGGGATGTTGGTCGCCATGCCGACGGCGATGCCGGACGAGCCGTTGACCAACAGGTTGGGGATGCGCGAGGGCAGGACCAGCGGTTCCTGCGTCGACTCGTCGTAGTTCGGCCCGAAGTCGACCGTCTCCTTGTCGAGGTCCGCCAGCATCTCGCTGGCGATGCGCGCCATGCGGATCTCGGTGTAGCGCATGGCGGCGGCCGAATCGCCGTCGACCGAGCCGAAATTGCCCTGCCCGTCGATCAGCGGGTAGCGCAGCGAGAAGTCCTGCACCATGCGGACGATGGTGTCGTACACGGCCGAGTCGCCGGGTGGGTGGTACTTGCCGATGACGTCGCCGACGATGCGGGCGGACTTCTTGTACGGCCGGTTCCAGTCGTTGCTCAGGTCGTACATCGCGTACAGCGAGCGGCGATGCACCGGCTTGAGCCCGTCGCGCGCGTCCGGCAGGGCGCGCGCGATGATGACGGACATGGCGTAGTCCATGAAGGACTGCCGCATCTCGTCCTCGATCGCGACCGGGATCTTGTTCTTGCTCGGCTCCGTCATCCCAACCCGTTCCCCGTGGCGGCGGGCCGTGTGGCCGCGCACCGCATCGACAGCCCTGCCGGGCGCCGCCTAGATGTCGAGATTCTTCACCGTCAGCGCGTGGTCTTCGATGAACTTGCGCCGCGGCTCGACCTCGTCGCCCATCAGCGTCGAGAACATCAGGTCGGCCTCGTAGCCGTCGTCGACCCGCACCTGCAGCAGCGTGCGCGTCTCCGGGTTCATCGTCGTTTCCCACAGCTGCTCGGGGTTCATCTCCCCCAGCCCCTTGTAGCGCTGGATGTCGAGGCCCTTGCGCGCCGCGGCGAGGATGTCGGCCACCGCGGCCTCGAGCGTCGCGGCCGCGGTCTCGCGCTCGCCGGCGACGATCGCGAACGGCGCGGCCCCGGCGCGGCGCAGGTCCCTGGCCAGGCGCTGCAACTCGACGAACTCCGGGCTGGCGCAGAAGGCGGCGTCGATGACGGTCTCCTGCGCGCTGCCATTCTGTCGGGCGCGCACCACCAGGCGGACGCCGCCGTGCTCGCTGTCGTCGACCTGGGTGACGGTGAGCGGCGTCAGCTCGGGCGCGGCGGCGAGAATGCGCGCCTGGGCGCGCTCGACGAGCGCCGCCAGACCGGTCCGGTCGGTCAGCATGGCCGGCGTCAGCTCTTCCTCCATCGCCAGGCCGGCGACCACTTCGCGGCCCTTGCGCTGCCGCGCGACGATGTCGAGCACCTCGGCGAAGCGCATCTGCTGCTTGATCACGGTGCGCAGCGCGTCGCCGCTCAGCTCGCTGCCGTCGCTGGCACGCAGGACGATGTCCTTGGTGCCGAGCTCGCGCAGATGCTCGGCGAGCGCATGTTCGTCCTTCAGATACTGTTCCTGCTTCCCCTTCTTCACGCGGAACAGTGGCGGCTGGGCGATGTAGACGAAGCCGCGCTCGATGAGATCGGGGAAGTGCCGGTAGAAGAGCGTCAACAGCAGCGTGCGGATGTGCGAGCCGTCGACGTCGGCGTCGGTCATGATGATGATCGTGTGGTAGCGGACCTTCGACGGCTCGGCGTCTTCCTTCTCCTCGCGTTCCTTCAGCACGTTCGTGCCGAGCGCAGTGATCAGGGTGCGGATCTCCTGCGAGGAGAGCATCTTGTCGAAGCGCGCCTTCTCGACGTTCAAAATCTTGCCGCGCAGCGGCAGGATCGCCTGATTGCGCCGATCGCGGCCCTGCTTGGCGGAGCCGCCGGCGGAATCGCCCTCGACGAGGTACAGCTCGGAGAGCGCCGGATCGCGCTCCTGGCAGTCGGCCAGCTTCCCGGGCAGCGCGGCGGAATCGAGCGCGCCCTTGCGCCGCGCCAGCTCCTTCGCCTTGCGCGTCGCCTCGCGCACGCGGGCGGCGTCCAGCCCCTTCAGGACGATGATCTTGGCTTCGCTCGGATGCTCCTCGAGGTACTCGCCCAGCTTCTCGTTGACCAGCGCCTCGACATAGCCGCGCACGTCGCTGTTGCCGAGCTTGGTCTTGGTCTGCCCCTCGAACTGCGGATGCGGCAGCTTGACGCTGATCACCGCCGTCAGCCCCTCGCGCGTGTCCTCGCCCTGCAGTGCCGCGTCGCTCGCCTTCAGGATGCCGGCGGCGGTCGCGTAGGCGTTCAGCGTGCGCGTCAGCGCCCCCTTGAAGCCGGTCAGGTGGGTGCCGCCCTCGATGGTGTTGATGTTGTTGGCGAACGAGAAGATCGATTCGGCGTAGCCCTCGTTCCACTGCAGCGCCGCTTCGATCTCGATGCCCTCCTTGCTGCCGACGAGGGCGATGACGGTGGGGTGGATCGGCGTCTTGGCGCGGTTCAGGTGGCGGACGAACTCCTCGATGCCGCCCTTGTACTCGAACTCGTGCCGCTTCTGCGTCGCCTGCTCCTCGATCACGATGCGCACGCCACGGTTGAGGAAGGCGAGCTCGCGCAGGCGCTGCGAGAGAATGTCGAAGCTGAAGTCGGTGCGCTCGAAGATCTCGCTGTCGGGCTTGAACGAGACCTTGGTCCCGGTCTGGTCGCTGGTGCCGATCTCGGCCAGCGGCGCGTCCGGCTTGCCACGCTGGTAGCGCTGCGCGTAGACGCGCCCACCGCGCTTGATCTCCACCGCGAGCGTCGCCGACAGCGCGTTGACCACCGAGACGCCGACGCCGTGCAGGCCGCCCGACACGGTGTACGCGCCGGAATCGAACTTACCGCCGGCGTGCAACTTGGTGAGCACCACCTCGGCGGCGGAGATGCCTTCCTTCGGATGGATCTCTACCGGTATGCCGCGCCCGTCGTCCTCGACCGTCACCGAGCCGTCGATGTGCAGCATGACCGCGATGCTGCGGCAGAAGCCGGCCATCGCCTCGTCGATCGAGTTGTCCACCACCTCGAACACCAGGTGGTGCAGGCCGCGCTCGGCGGTGTCGCCGATGTACATGCCGGGGCGTTTACGCACCGCCTCGAGGCCCTCGAGCACGGTGATCTTCTCTGCCCCGTAGTCGCCTCCCGGGTGTGAACTCTCAGGAGGCGGAGTCTGATCTGAAGTCACGCGATAATCCGCCGTTTGTTATCCAAACGACCGTACCACATGAGGGGCCGCAAAGGAAGCTGATGGAACAAAATTAACTGCTTAGAAAACAGGTATTTGAACTGGTTGATTCGCCCGATGACCGGGGCTGCTCAACGGCCCCGCTGCGCGCCCCGATCCGGACCGTCCGATGGCGCCTGGTCAGAGGCGCATCGGCATCACGATATAACAGTAATCTGCGTCATCGACGGGGCGCAGGACGCCCGGGCTCACCTCGTCGTTGAGGCCGATCTCGACGCGCTTGTCCGAGGGGAGGACGGCCAGCACGTCGAGCAGGTAGCGCCCGTTGAAGCCGATGCCGATCGCCTCACCATCGTAGTCGATGTCGACCTCTTCCGCCGCCTCGCCGACGTCGGGGTTGATCGTCGTCAACTCCAGCCGTTGGCTGTCGATGTGCAGTTTGACGCCGCGCGTGCGTTCGCTGGACACCACCGAGACGCGCCGTAGGGCGGCATGCAGCGCCGAGGCCTCCAGCGTCGCATGCCGCTCGGACTTGGCGGGGATGACCTGGTTGTAGTCGGGGAAGTCGCCTTCGACCAGGCGCATCGCCATCTGTACGCGCCCGCGCGAGGCATGTGCGGCGCCGCCTTCGACGCTGAGCTCGACCGGTTCCTCGCCGCTCTCCAGCACCTTGCGCAGCTCAACGACCGCCTTGCGCGGCAGCGTCACCGGCTTGGGCAGCGACACGTGGTCCACCGTGCGGGTGATCATCGCCAGCCGGTGGCCGTCGGTGGCCACCATGCGCAGTCGTCCGTCCTTGGTCTGCTCCAGGTGGATGCCGTTCAGGTTGGCTCGCGTCTCGTCGCCGGAGACGGCGAACAGCGTGTGCTCGATCATCCCGGTCAGCAGCTCGGCGCTGATGCGGATCGCCGCCTCGCCGGCCGGCGCCTCCGGCATGGCGGGAAATTCTTTCGGATCGAGGCCCACCAAGCGGAAGCGCGACTTGCCCGCCGCCAGCTCGATCCAGTGGTTGTCCTGTTGGCGGATGTGGACGTCGCCCTCCGGAATCTCACGCACCATCTCGTAGAGCTTGCGCGCGCCGGCGGTCAGCGTTCCCTTCTTCTTCACCGCCGCGGTGCACTGGCGCCGAATCGCGAGCTCCTGATCGGTTGCCGCGATGACCACGCCGTCACCACCGCTCTGGATCAGGACGTTGCCGAGAATCGGGATGGTCGTCCGCCGTTCGACGATACCCTGGGCGAGGTACAGTCCGGCGAGAAGCTCACTCCGCTGGATGGTGAATTCCATGGCTCACCGCCCGCGCGCTGTCGCGCTCCTAATCTTAGATTTAAATAAAGAGAAGATAGTAGAACCTAGTAGGGCCTGTGGATTTGTTGAAAGCGTTGCGGCGCAAGGCGGAGCGACGTTGTCGGCTGCGGAGAAAGCGAGGCGCGCTGTCGTCGTACGCCGCTGCCTGACGAGAACCCTCACAGCCCCTCCACCACTTCTCCGCAGGTCGTCCACAGCGCGGCGCGCCACCGACGCACCGCATGGGATCGAGCAGGCTCAGTCATGCCACTTCAGCCGGGGCGTTCCAAGAGGCGCTCGAGGCGCTCGACGGTGGCGCGAAAGTTGGGGTCCTCGCGCAGGCGGCGCTCGATCACCTGGGCGGCGTGGATGACGGTGGAGTGGTCGCGGCCGCCGAAGCGGTCGCCGATCACCGGGAACGACGCGTTGGTGTAGCGGCGGCAGAGGTACATCGCCACCTGGCGCGGCTCGGTGACGGTGCGGGTGCGCTTCTTCGACCGCAGGTCGTTGGGGCGAATGCGGTAGAAATCGCACACCGCCTTCTGGATCGATTCGATGGTGATCGCGCGCTCGCTGCGATCGCGCAGGACGTTCTGCAGGACCTCGCGAGCGAAATCGGGGGTGATCGGGCACTTGTTGAGCGAGGCAAAGGCGCCCAGGCGGGTGAGCGAGCCCTCCAGCTCGCGCACGTTCGAGTCGATGTGGGTGGCGAGGAAGATCGCCACTTCCTGCGGCAGCTCGATCCCTTCCTGCTCGGCCTTCTTCTCCAGAATGGCGACCCGCGTCTCGATGTCGGGGGGCTGGATGTCGGCAATCAGACCCCATTCGAAGCGATTGCGCAGCCGTTCCTCCAATTCCGGGATCTCCTTGGGGAACTTGTCGGAGGTGAGCACGATCTGGTGGTGCGCGTCGTACAGCGAGTTGAAGGTGTGGAAGAACTCCTCCTGGGTGCGCTCGCGGCCGGCGAGGAACTGCACGTCGTCGACGATCAGCACGTCGATGCGCCGGAAGCGCGCCTTGAACTCGTCCATGCGGTCCTTGCGCAGCGCCGCGATGAGCTCGTTCATGAACGACTCGGACGACAGGTAGACCACCCGCGCGTCCTCGGTCTGGTCGAGCACCTGGTGACCGATCGCGTTGACCAGGTGGGTCTTGCCCAATCCCACCCCGCCGTAGATGAACAGTGGGTTGTAGTGGTCGCCCGGCTGGCTGGCGACCGCCTTCGACGCGGCGTGCGCGAACTGGTTGCTGGCGCCGACGATGAAGTTGTCGAAGGTGTACTTGGGCAGCAGCGCGGCGCGCCGCGACGGCGGCTTGCCGGGGCGCGGTGGCGGCGGCGGAGCCGGAAAGAGCTCCTGCTGCGCGGCGCTCGGCAGGGTCAGCGCGATGGCGCGCAGCGCCCCGCCGCTGGCGCGCTGCAGGGCGCTCTGCAGCGCCTCCAGGCAACGCTCGCGGACGACGTCGGCGGCCAACTTGCCCGGCGCCTCGACCACCATCGAGTCGCCGCGCAGCGCCACCGGACGGAGGCGCGACACCACCTCGCGCAGGTCCGGCTCGGTCAGCTGGTCGGCGATCGCTTCAACCGCGGCACGCCAGGTTTTTTCCATTGCTCCACGAGTGAGTTGTCAACAGTGGATGGGGGAGAAAAATGGCATGTGGCAGAAAGAAAATGTGCCGACCACGCGCCGTTTCTCCACAGCGCAATCCACAGGCTCCAGGGGGCTTGAAAGGCGGCGTCGTAAACGGACAGGGGTGCCCGCCGGAACTGACGGGCGGCTCGGTTTAACGCGTTCGTAAAATGGGAGCAAGAAAAATATGCGCGGCAGAGAGTGAAAGCAGCTACGCGACGTTGCGTTGACGCTCCGGAAGCGTCGCGCTAGCGCGCCTGAGCATGAAGAGCGACCTGTCGGCGAAGCTGTTTGACGAAGCGGCGCGCGTCATCCCCGGCGGCGTCAACAGCCCGGTGCGCGCCTGGAAGGCGGTCGGCGGCAGTCCGCGTTTCATCCAGCGCGCCAGCGGCAGCCGCATCACCGACGCCGACGGCAACACCTACGTCGACTACGTCGGCTCGTGGGGGCCGATGATCGTCGGCCACGCGCACCACGCGGTGCTGCGCGCGGTGCACGAGACGATGAAGCTCGGCACCAGTTTCGGCGCGCCGACGCCGCGCGAGATCGAGATGGCGCGCCGGCTCACCGCGGCGCTGCCGTCGCTGCAGCAGGTGCGCCTGGTGTCCTCCGGCACCGAGGCGACGATGACTGCCATCCGCCTGGCGCGTGCCTTCACCGGCCGGCCGAAGTTCATCAAGTTCGACGGCTGCTATCACGGCCACGCCGACCCGCTCTTGGTGCGCGCCGGCTCCGGCGCGATGACGCTCGGCGTGCCCGACAGCCCCGGGGTGCCGGAGGCGATCGCCAGCCTGACGCTGGTGGCGCGGTTCAATGACCTGGCCGAGATCGAAGCGCGCTTTGCCGCCGAGGGCGAGGCCATCGCGGCGGTCATCGTCGAGCCGGTGGTCGGCAACATGGGCCTGGTGCAGCCCGAGCCCGGCTATCTGGAAGGGCTGCGGCGCATCACCGACGCGCATGGCGCGCTGCTGATCTTCGACGAGGTGATGACCGGCTTCCGTCTCGCCTGGGGCGGCATCCAGAACCCGCTCGGCATCCGCCCCGATCTGACCACGCTCGGCAAGGTGATCGGCGGCGGCCTGCCGCTGGCGGCGGTCGGCGGCCGGCGCGACGTCATGCAGCAGCTCGCGCCGGTCGGCGCCGTCTACCAGGCCGGCACCCTGTCGGGGAATCCGCTCGCGGTGAGTGCCGGGCTGGCGACCCTCGACCTGCTCGCGGCCGACGGTACCTACGAGCGCCTCGAGCGCGCCGGCGCCGACCTGGAAGCCGGCCTCAGCGACGCGCTGCGCCGCCAAGGCGTGCGCGGCTGCGTCAGCCGCGCCGGGTCGATGTGGACGCTGTTCTTCGGCGTCGATGCGGTGCGCAACGCCGACGACGCGCGGCGCGCCGATACCGCCGCCTTCGGCCGCTTCTTCCTCGCCATGCTGGCGCGCGGCATCTACCTCCCGCCATCGCAGTTCGAGGCGGCGTTCATCTCGCTGGCACACAGCGACGGCGATCTGGCGGTCACCGTCGAGGCGGCGGACGCCGCGCTCGCCGAGGTGGCGCGATGAACCTCGACCCGAAGATGCTGGCCGTCGCCGGGCGCTTCCTGGCGCTCGGCTTCCAGATCGCCGGCTCGATCATCGGCGGACTGGTGCTCGGCTGGTACGCCGACGGCTACTTCGGTACCGAGCCGTTGTTCACCGTCGTCTTCACCCTCGGCGCCTTCTACGGCGCCATGCGTCTCTTGCTTTGGGCCCTGAAAAAGCCTAGCCCTGACCGGATTTCATGAACTCCCGGCTGCGTGAGATCGAGCACCTGCACCTCGGGTTGCTCGCGCTGGCGACGTGCGTCGCCTGGCTCTCCGGCCGCCTGGCACCGGCGAGCGTGCTGCTCGGCGGCGCGGTGATGCTGATCAACCTGCGGCTGCTGGCGGCGCTCGTCGCCCGGCTGCTGACGCCGACCGCGGCCGCCCGTCCGGCGACGGTGGTGGCGCTCATGCTCGCCAAGCTCGGCGTCTTCATTGCCGCCATCGCGGTGGTGGTCTGGCGCCTGCCGATCGACGTGGCCGGGTTCGCGCTCGGCGCCACCACCCTGCTGGTCGCCATCACGCTCTCCTCCCTGCGGGCGCCGACGCCGGCGCACCCCTGAGGTTCCCATGGCTGCTGCCGAACACGGCTTTACCTGGATGCAACTGATTCCCGGCGTGAACCACCTGCCCGACCACGTCGCCACCGCCGGCCTGGTGACCGGCCTGCTGATCGGCACCGCGTTCATCGCCCGCCGCCAGATCGCCAGCGCCGCCGACGTCGCGGTGCCCGATGCGACGCTCACCGCGCGCAACGGCCTCGAGGCCTACGTCGAGTGGTTCTCCAGTTTCGTCGAGAGCATCCTCGGCCCGCACTCGGAGAAGTACGTGCCGCTCTACGGCGCGATGTTCCTGTTCATCCTGGCCAACAACCTGATCGGCCTGATCCCCGGTTTCGCGCCGCCGACCAGCAACGTGAACACCACGCTCGGCCTCGGGATCCTGTCCTTCGTCATGTACAACTACTTCGGCTTCCGCGAGCACGGCATCGCCTACCTGAAGCATTTCATCGGCCCGATCTGGTGGCTGTTCTTCCTCATGCTGCCGCTGGAGATCATCGACAACCTGTTGCGCCCGTTCACGCTCAACCTGCGTCTGTTGATGAACATGTTCGCCGATCACCTGGTGCTCGACATCTTCACCGACCTGACCAAGGCGATCATCCCGATCGTGTTCTACTTCCTCGGGATCATCGTCTGCGTCATCCAGGCGTTCGTCTTCACCGTGCTGAGCATGGTGTACGTGTCGCTCGCCACGGCGGGACACAGCGACCACGCCGATGAGGACACCGCCTTCCGCGAAGGCGTCATCAAGCGCGGGCATTGAACACCGTAACCCAGGGTTTCGCCCGGCCGAGGTGAGGCGAGGATGATAGAGGTGGCGTGGCCACCGGCGAACCCGTTGTCTCGCATCGAAAGGAGGACTTTCACGATGCGCAATAAGCTGCAGTGGATTCTGGGAACGCTCCTGATGGCCGTGTTCGGACCGGGCATGGCCATGGCGCAAGAGGGAGCAGCGGGTGGTGGCGACGGTCTGATCGCCATCGGCGCCGGCATCGCCATCGGCGTGGCGGCCATCGGCCCGGGCCTCGGCCAGGGTCGCGCGGTGGCGGCGGCGATGGAGTCGATCGGCCGCAACCCGAACGCGGCGGACAAGGTCTTCACGCCGCTGGTCCTCGGTCTCGCCTTCATGGAAGCGCTGGCCATCTACGGCCTGCTGATCGGCTTCCTGCTGCAGGGCAGGATCGGCTGAGCGTTCGTTCAGTCGTTGCACCACCGTGGGGCGGGAGCGCGAGCTCCCGCCCCTTTTTTTCGCGCCCGTCGATTGTCGTGCGCCCGTCGCGCGCGGTAGAAGCGGCGCGTGGCTGAACCCCGCGCCGTCGTCGCCGGCACGATTCACCGCCGCACCCGCACCGTGCTCACCGCGGTGCCGGTCGAGCAGCTGCACGCCAACCCGGATCAGCCGCGCAAGCACTTCGATCCCGACGCGCTCGCCGAGCTCGCCGCGTCGATCGCGCAGCACGGCATCCTGCAGCCGGTGGTGGTCAAGCGCGCCGCCAACGGCTTTCTCATCATGGCCGGCGAGCGCCGCTTTCGCGCCGCGCAGCTCGCCGGCCTGACGGTGATCCCGGCGCTGGTGCGCGACGACGACCCGCTCGAGATCGCGATCATCGAGAACCTGCAGCGCGAGGATCTCTCGCCGCTGGAGGAGGCGGAAGGGCTGGGCGCGTTGATCGACCAGTATGGCTACACCCACGAGGCGCTCGCCGAGCTGATCGGCAAGAGCCGCCCCTACGTCAGCAACACCCTGGCGCTGCGCCGCCTGCCGACCCACATCAAGCAGGACGTTCACGCGCAGCCCGACGTGTCGCGCGAGATCCTCATCTCGCTGGCGCGCGCCGAGTCACCGGAGAAGCAGGAGTCGCTCTGGCGCCTGACCCGGCTGCGCAAGCTGTCGGTGCAGAGCTTCCGCACCGAGCAGGCCGGCGAAGTGACCGGCCGCGACGACATCACCGAGATCGCGCGCACCCTGCGCCGGCTGGGCCGCAAGCTGCGCGCGCTCGACGTCACCGCGTTGGGCGACGCCGAGCGCCAGCAGCTCGAGCGGCTGCTGCGCCGCACCAACAGCCGCTTGATGCGGACGCTGGCGCAGCTGGGCTGACGCTCAGCCCCGCGCCCGCCACCTCCAGGCGCGCGGCAGCCAAAGCAACAGCGCGAGCAGCAGCGGCCACGCCGCGCGCGACGGCGCCGCGTCGAGCTCGCAGCCACCCGACGATCCTGCTGGCAGGTTGGGATTGGTGCCGCTGTTCCCCTCGACGGTGATCACCCCGTCGACCGCGTCGACCGGCACCGAGTTGCCGCTCGGGTCCGATACGCCCTGGCCGTAGAGATCAACCACATAGTCACCGGCCTCGAGCTGCTCGCCGAGCGCGACCCGACAGGTGAAGAGAATTGCGCCGTCGGCGATCGGATCGACGTTGTCGAGCGCCAGCACCAGCGCGCGCATTCGGTTGCACTCCGGTTCGTCCGGACAGTCGTATGCGAGGAAGGCGAAGACGGTGCCGTTCTTGTTGATGGCGGGGTCGACCGTGCAGTCCGGTGCGCCGCTTGCCGACTCCAGCGGTATGACGCCATCGGGAAAATCGAGGTCCAACTGCACGCCGGCAATCGGCTCGCCCAGCGCGCGCAGGCGCACGGCGACGTCGATCTCCTGGCCGGCGACTCCCCGGCTGGGCAGCACGTCGAGGCGCGTACAGCCGACCTCGTCGTCGTCACACGGGAACGGCGTCGGCACAGTCGTCGGGCGGGTGGGTGTCGGCGTCGGGACACAGACGCGTGCCTCGACCGCGGGCAGAGCCGACAGCGGCATCGACCAGAGCTCGGGACCGGTGGCACCGTCCTCGGCGGAGAGGAAGACGGTGCGACCGACGCGGACCAGCAGCGGCCGATCGCCGCCGCGGAAGCGCTGCAGCGCGCGCTCGCCGTCGGCGTTGCCGTCGCTGCTGGTCAGCTGCCAGTCCTTGTCGTCCTGCTCGACCAGCAGCAGGCGATCGTCGATGTTCCACAACCTCGCGTACGCGTCGGTGAGCGAGTCGAGCGAGCCGCAGCCGACGCGGCGCAGCGTGGTGCCGTCGAGGTAGAAGAGATGACCGTCCGCGGCGGCGAGATCGCGGCCGCGCTCGATGCGTTCCGCGGCGACCGCAGCCGTCCCAGTCGGCGTGCCGTCGCTCTCCCAGAGCATCCAGCGCTGTGGTGGATAGCCGGGGATGATGAAGTGCAGCCGACCGTCGCGCAGCACCGCCGCGTCGGGGGCGCCGGGCAGCGTCGCGAGGCGGATGGTGCCCGCCGCGCTGCCGTCGGTGCGCCACAGCGCGGTCTCCTCTCCCGGCGGCGGCGTCGAGGTGAGGAAGTACGCGACGCGATCGTTGGAGGCGAGGAACGAGAGGTTGCCGGACCAGTACCCCTGCGCACCGGGAATGGTGTCTTCCACCAACGCAGTGCCGCCTGCGGTGCCGTCGCTGCGCCACAGCTCGGGGCCGTGTACGCCGTCGTCAGCGGCGAACAGCAGCGTACGCCCGAGCAGCGCGGTGGGCTGGTTACTCTGCAGCACGAAGGAGCCCTCCGGACCCGGCCGGATGTCGGCGAGCTGCCGCGTGCCGGTAGGTGTGCCGTCGCTGTGCCAAAGCTCGCCGCCGCTCTCTGCGTCGCTGGCGCGGAAGAAGACGCCGCCGCGCCCATCGGCGGTCAACGTATGGATCGTGTCGAGTTGGGTGGCGGTGTCTGGAGCGAGGACGAGCGTCACCACGTTCAGGTCGGTGCGCCATAGCGCACGGCCGGATGTCGCATCGTCGGCGAGGAAGTACAGGAAGCGGCCCGAAGCGGTAAGGTCGCTGGGCTCCGAGCCGAGCGAGCCCGGCCTCAGATCCGCGACCTGACGGGTGCCCGCGGCGGTGCCGTCGCTGCGCCACAGCTCGCGGCCGTGCGCACCGTCATCGGCGGTGAAGGCCAGCTGATCACCGAAACCGGTCAGCGCTCGCGGCGCCAGACCGACCGCGCCGCGGAAGATGTCGGCGACGCGACGCGTGCCGGCGCTGCTGCCGTCGCTGGTCCAGGGCTCCCAGCCGGCGCCGTCCAGGCCGGCGAACACCAGGCCGCGTGCGGATACGGTGAGTTCGTACGTGTCGACGGCTGCAAAACGCGCCGTTCCGGCGGCGGTTCCATCGCTGCGAATCAGCTCCGGGCCGGGCTCGTGCCAGATGTTGATGAGCAACCGGTCGGCGATCGTCACCATGCCGCTGATGGCGGCCCAGTCGTCCGACAACGCTGTGACGAGAACGGTTCCAGCGGCGCTGCCGTCGGTGGACCACAACTCTAGCGACTGACCGGACGGACGCACGGTGAAGTAGAGGCGGCCGTCCAACAACGCGGTCCGGATGGTACTGCCGGCGAGGTCCGAGTCGTCGTCCGCAGGCTCGGTGCCGTCGGCTCCGCCGCTGTGCTGGCGGAAGTCCGTCAGACGGGTGGTGCCGTCAGCGGTGCCGTCGCTGCGCCACAGCTGCAAGCCGGAAACGCCGTCGTTGGCGAAGAAGAACAGCACGTCGCCGACGGCGGCGAAGTACGGCTCGTACCCCTCGGTGTAGTCGTTCAGGTGAATGCCCCAGGTGCTGCCGGGCGCGATGTCGCGCACCAACCGCGTCCCACCCGGCGTGCCGTCACTGCGCCACAGCTCCGCGCCGGTGGCGGGATCCTCGGCGATGAAAAAGAGCTGTGCGCCGACGCCGATCAGCTGCGTGTCGGTGTTGCCCGAATCCCTAAAGCGCAGCTGCACCTGCACGAGCTGCGTCGGCGCCGTCTCGCCGTGCGCCAGCCGCCAGATGCCCTGCGGCGTGCCGGCGGCGAAATAGAGCGTGTCACCGATCACGGTCGGCGATGGTGCGATGTCGCTGAGCGGGAACACCGCGCGCTCCTGCACCGTGCCGGTGTCGCGATCGACCTCCAACAGCGTCAGGTCGTCGTTCGATTGAACGAAAGCCAGCAACCGTCCGCCGGCGACCACCACGCTGCGGGCGGTGATGTCGGCGAGGCGGCGCGTGCCCTCGGCGGTGCCGTCGCTGCGCCAGACGCCGCGGCGCGCGCCGAAGTACAGCACGCCGTCGGCGACGGCGTGCGGAAACGAGCCCAACCCGTCCGGCTCACCGGGGTCGAGATCAGCGACCAGCGTCGTCCCCGCGGCGGTGCCGTCGCTGCGCCAGAGCTCGCGACCGTGCACGTCGTCGGTCGCCGAGAAGAGGACGACCTCACCCAAATCGGTGAAGCCCGATGGCCGCGACGAGGCGCGCGGGTCGACGCCGTCGACTTGGTCCAGCACCACCGTAGCCGGTCCACTTGCGCGGCCCGGTGCGACCGCTCCGGTCACCAGCAACAGACCCAATACTGCGACGTGCAAGCCGCGGCTGCACCGATACCACCCGACGCTCTCGAACATGTCCCTCCCCCGTTCGGATTCCGCCTAGAGCAATCCGCGTGCTGTATGACGCGCCTCCGTGACGAGAAGACAACCGCCCGTGTTCAGGCGTACGAATCATGGCGCGGGTGCGCGGCTCTGGCAGCCGCGCACGCCTTGCCGGTGCCCGGCGGCTCCACTACGGTCGCCCCCATGGCGAGCAAGGAAGACCACTACGATCGCGCCGTCGACTGCATCGCCGAGGGCGACCACGAGGCCGCCGTCGCCGCCTACCGCGAGGCGCTGGCACTCGATCCCGACTACGCCGACGCGCTCGAGGGCCTGTCGATGGCGCTCGCCGACCTCGGCCGCTTCGACGAGGCGATCGCCGCCGCCGAGCGCGTCGTCGAGCTGGTGCCGGACGAGATCCTCTCCTACACCAACGTCTCGCGCATCTGTCAGAAAGCCGGCGACGTGCCGCAGGCCGAGGCCTGGGCGGCAAAGGCGCGCATGCTCGACTGGAAGCAGCAGCTGAAATCGTAAGCCGTCGGCCGTCAGCGGATAGCTGACAGCTCGGTCAGAACCGGTCGCTGATCCAGTAGCGACTGCCGCCGACCGGGACGAGCTCGGCGAAGAATCCGTCGCGCTGGACCACGTCGACCGAGACGCGCAGCTTGGCCGCCAGCTGCTCGGCATTGACGAGACGCCACATCGCCGATGGATCGTCGACGTGGCGCACCGGCACCGCGCGCGCCAGGAGAGCGCGTTCCAACTCGGTGTCGGGCACGATCTGCACCAGTGTGCCGGGGCATTCGCACCCGAGCGTCTGCTGGTGCGCGATCAGCCCGGCGAGCACATCGATCTCGCCGACAAGGGCGCCGTACTCGGTGATGACGTTCATGCCGTAGAGCTCGGTGGCGCGTGCGTAGGCGACCACCGTCGCGTCGCGCCGCACGATCAGGAAGCGCTCGCCGGGATTGCCGGCGTAGGCGAGCTGGCCCTGCCAGTAGGCGCGATCGCGCACCGTGGCGCCGATGATCGGCGCCGAGTGCGCGGCGTAGATCCCCCGCACCGCGTCGAGGTCGCGCTCGCGGACAAACGGCTCGCATCCCGGCGGTGGCGCGGCGTGGCGCGCGTCCTTGGCGAGGAAGGCGAGATGGCGCGGCGTGCTGCGCCAGCCGAGGCGGGCGTAGAAGTCGAGCTTCTCGGCGAACAGCAACGACGCGTCGAAGCCGTGCGTCGCCATCGCGCCGATCGCCTGCTCGAGCAGCGCCGAGGCGACGCCGCCGGTGCGCGCCGTGGGGTCGGTGAAGACGTTGCCGAGCCCGGCGATCTCCAACACCGCGCCGTCCACCTGCACCTGCTTGCGAAACACCTGCAGGGTGCTGATCAGGCGGCCGTCGTGCTCGGCGACGAAGCACAGGTCGTCGCGGTAGGTGGGATCGTGGACGAGGTAGCGGGCGAAGAACGCGCGCGCCGTGGCGCGACCGGGCGTGCCGGGCGGATCGCCCCACCAGCCGGCGAGCAGGTCGAGCACCGCGTCGCGCTCGTGCGCGGCGATGGTGCGCAGAATCGGCGCGGTCATCGCCCGCCTTGTCGCCCGCGTCGCCCCGCCTTGCAAACCCGCCGGCGCTCGCCGAGAGTCCGCCCGTGCCCCGCCCGCCGCAACCGATCGAAGTGCGTCGCGATGCCGCCGCCAGCCGCCTGCACATCGACTGGAGCGACGGGCACCACAGCGAGTACCCGTTCGCCTACCTGCGCGGCTGGTGCCCGTGCGCCGGCTGTCAGGGGCACTCGGGTGACAAGCGCTACATCGACGGCGGCGACGACGATCTGCAGCGCATCAGCCCGGTGGGGCGCTACGCGCTCGCCTTCGTCTGGGGCGACGGTCACGAGACCGGCATCTACACCTACGTGTATCTGCGCCAGCTGTGTCCGTGCTGCGGTCCGAATGGTGCGGAGAAAACCGACCACCAAGACACCACGTAGATCAGATCGATCTGATCTGCGTGGAGTCTTGGTGGTCAATCACGCCGAAAATCGCTTCACGTACGGCAGCCGACCCGCGGTCGCGCGGATGTCGGCAGCCGCGTCGAGCAGCACGCGGGTGGCGTCCCAGGTGCCGTCGAGGAACTGCTTGCGGATGCCGGCCGGCAGCGAGACCTTGACCGTCAGCGCGCCGTAGGTCGCGGTGAGCGCGTCGACGTCGACGACCAGGTCCTGCGACGGCTCGGCCTCGACCGCGGCCATCAACTGGCCGATCTCCACCTCGCCGGCGGTGACGCACGGCATGCCGAGCGCGACGCAGTTGCCGAAGAAGATGTCGGCGAACGATTCGCCGACCAGCGCCTTGATGCCCCAGCGCAGCAACGCCTGCGGTGCGTGCTCGCGCGACGAACCGCAGCCGAAGTTCTTGTTGACCACCGCGACGCGCGTCCCCTTCGCCTGGAAGCGCGGGTCGTCCATGATGTGACCCTTCAGATCGCCCTTGGCGTCGTAGCGCTCGTCGTAGAACGCCGCGGCGCCGAGGCCGTCGAAGGTCACCGCCTTGAGGTAGCGGGCGGGGATGATGCGGTCGGTGTCGATGTCGTTGCCGCGCAGCGGAATCGGCCGGCCGGCGACATGGGTGATCTTGACCAGCACGCTCATCACGCCCTCCCGAGCAGGTCGCGCACGTCGGTGACGGCGCCCTCGATCGCCGCCGCGGCGACCATCGCCGGGCTCATCAGCAGCGTGCGGCCCGACGGGCTGCCCTGGCGGCCCTTGAAGTTGCGGTTGCTCGACGAGGCGCAGATCTGCCGCCCGCTCAGCTTGTCGGGGTTCATCGCCAGGCACATCGAGCAGCCCGGCAGACGCCACTCGAAGCCGGCGGCACGGAAGACGTCCGGCAGCCCCTCGGCCTCGGCCTGGCGGGCGACGTCCTGCGAGCCCGGCACGACGATCGCCTTGACGCTCGCCTTCACCTTGCCGAGCTTGGCGACGCGCGCCGCCTCGCGCAGATCGGAGATGCGCCCGTTGGTGCACGAGCCGATGAACGCCACGTCGATCTTCGTCCCGGCGATCGGCGCGCCCGGCGCCCAATCCATGTAGGCGTACGCCTCCTCGACCACGTCGCGCTCGTCGACGGCGAACTCGCTGGTCGACGGGATGCGCTCGCCGACGCCGATCGCCTGGCCGGGGTTGATCCCCCAGGTTACCACCGGGGTGAGCTGCGTCGCATCGATCCTGGTGACCGCGTCGTAGTGCGCGCCGGCATCCGACGCCATGCCCTTCCACCACGCCACGGCGCGCTCGAAGTCGGCCCCCTGCGGCGCCTGGGCGCGGCCGCGCAGGTAGTCGAAGGTCGTCTGGTCCGGGTTGACGTAGCCGCAGCGTGCGCCCCCCTCGATGCTCATGTTGCAGACGGTCATGCGCTCTTCCATCGTCATGCGCTCGAACGTCGTGCCGGCGTACTCGTAGGCGTAGCCGACGCCGCCCTTCACCCCGAGTGTGCGGATGATGTGCAGGATGACGTCCTTGGCGTACACGCCCGGCGGTAGCGCGCCGTTCACCTCGACGCGGCGGATCCTCGGCTTCTCGATCGCCAGGCACTGCGAGGCGAGCACGTCGCGCACCTGGCTGGTGCCGATGCCGAACGCGATCGCCCCGAACGCGCCGTGCGTCGAGGTATGGCTGTCGCCGCAGGCGATGGTGAGCCCGGGCTGGGTGATGCCCATTTCCGGACCGATCACGTGCACGATCCCCTGGTGCCCGGTGGCGCGGTCGTAGAGCGTGATGCCGAACTCGCGGCAGTTGCGCTCGATCTCCGACATCATCGTCTCGGCCTGTTCGTCGTCGAACGGTCGGGCGGCGGTATGGGTCGGAATGATGTGGTCGACGGTGGCGACGGTGCGATCGGGGAAGAGCACCGGCAGGCCGAGCTCGCGCAGCATCTGGAAAGCCTGCGGGCTGGTGACCTCGTGCACCAGATGGAGGCCGATGAACAGTTGGGTCTGCCCGCTCGGCAGCTCCTTCACCGTGTGTGCCTCCCACACTTTATCGAGCAGCGTCTTGGCCATCGGCGATCCTCCCGGGAACGAGAGAATGTAGCGTTGTTACCCGCCTGGCGCGACACCCCCTGCGGAGCCTATCGCCTATCGCCGGAGGCTCGCTCTGTCTTCCGGCGATAAGCGATCGGCCATAGGCCATAGGCGCGGCGCCGCAGGCGCCGCTCAGGTCGCCCTGGCGAGGCGCTGGTTCATGCGCTCGAGGCGGTCGCTGAGGATGCGCGTCAGGTTGAGGAAGACGCGCGCGGCGATGCGCGGGTAGCGGCGCTGGATGCGCTGCAGGAAGCGCTCGTCGACCGCCAGCACCTCGACTGGGCTGCGCGCGACGACGTCGGCGCTGCGCTCCTCGTCGCGCACCAGCGCCATCTCGCCGAAGACGTCGCCGCGCTTGAACTCGGCGACGCGGCGGCGCTCGGCGCCGTCGCCGACCAGCACGTCGGTGGCGCCGTCGAGGATGACGAACATCTCGCCGCCGCGCTCGCCCTGGCGGACGATCTGCGCGCCGGGCGGGAAGTGGCGCAGCTCGCCCATCAGCACGACGATGCGCGCCTGCGCCGGGCGCAGGCCGGCGAGCAGCGGGATGGTGCGGGTCGGGTCGGAGCCCAGCTTGACGCCGATCAGGTCCCACAGCGTGATGATCTTGGTGGTCGCCAGCAGCGCCGGCAGCACCGCCAGGTTGGCGGCGAAGGCGGTGAGCAGGGTGATGGCGGTGAGCCCGCCGAAGTTGCGGATCGGCGGGAAGCCGGAGCCGACGAAGGTGAAGAAGCCGGCGGCGAGGGCGAGGGTGGTGTAGAGCATCGGCCCGCCGACCGCGCGCATGGCGCGCTGGATGGCGGCCGCCTGGTCGGACTCGCCGCGCAGCTCGCGGCTCAGGCGCCACATGTAGTGCACGCTCGAATCGACCGCGATGCCGAGCGCGATGGTGGCGATCAGGCTGGTGCCGAGGTTGAGCGGCAGGTTGAGCCAGCCGAGCAGGCCGAAGAAGACATCGATCGCCAGCACGTTGGGCAGGATGGCGAGCAGGCCGATGCGCAGCGACAACAGCATCAGCGCCATCACCGCGAAGATGACGAACAGCGCCAGCGAGACGCTCTTGATCTGGTCGTAGACGATACTCGAGCTGGTGCCGGTGAGCAGCACCAGGCTGCCGGTCGGCACGACACGCAGCCCGGCCGGAAACTCGGCGGCGACGTAGGCGCGGATCTGCCGCAGCATCGCCTCGATCTCGCGCGAGCCCGAGACCTGCGAGCGCACGACGATGCTGGCGCGCGCGAAGTCGGGGCTGACGACGGCGCGGAAGGTGCTGGGGCTGACGGCGATCAGGTTGAGCACGGTGGGCAGGTTGCCGGGGTTCTCCCAGAAGGTCTGCGCCCTGCCGCCCTCGATCACCTTGCCGTCGGCGTCGACGAGGATGTCGTCCTCGCCCGACTTGTTGAGCCCCTTCTCCAACAGCTCGAGGTAGTCGACCAGCGAGATCGAGCCGCTGACGCCCGGCAGCGTGCCGACGAAGGTCTGCAGATCCTTCACCTTGCGCAGCACGTCCCACTTGCGCAGCGCGCCGGGCTCGCCCTCGACGACCAGGTAGAACGGGTTGCTGCCGACGATCTGCTGGTTGATCAGCTCGTGGTCGCGGCGCACCGGGTTGTCGGAGTCGAAGTAGGTGAGGAAGTCGGAGTCGACCAGGATGCGGCCGGCGCCGATCAGTGCCACCGAGGCGAGCGCCGCGGCGGCGAGCAGCACGCCGCTGCGGGCCGCGTAGGCCTGCGCGCCGAGGCGCGCCAGGAAGTTCTCGACGCGCGGCGAGGGTGGCGTTTCGGCCTGGCTGCCGTAGCGCGCCCACAGGCACAGCGCCGCCGGCAGGAAGCCGATCGAGCTGACGGTCACCAGCACCATGCCGACCACGGCGATCAGGCCGAGGTCGCGGATGGCGACGATGCGGCTCAACATCAGGGCGCCGAAGCCGACTGCGGTGGTGAACGACGAGATCAGCAGCGGCGCCCAGGTCTGTTGCACGGCGCGCTCGACCGCACCGCCGCGGTCGCCGCGGCCGAGCTGCTCGTAGTAGGCGGCGATCAGGTGCATCGCCTGGGCGCTCCCGACCACCAGCAACAGCGGCGGCAGCATGAACGTGCCCAGGGTGATCGCCTTGCCGGCCAGCGCCATGACGCCGAGCGTCCACACCACCGCCAGGCTGACGGTGACCAGCGGCAGCACCACGGCGCGTACCCGCCGGAAGGCGAACCACAGTACGATCATCACCGCCGCGACCGCCAGCGGCGTGAAGCGCAGCAGGTCGCGCCGCATCAGGTGCACCGCCGCCTGGGTGACGCGCGACACGCCGGTGTAGACGAACTGCTCCGGCCCCGTCGCCTCGGCCAGGATGGCGGCGATGCGCTCATCGAGCCGCAGGTCGGCGTACTCGGCGTCGCTCATCGGCTTGAAGACGACGTTGATCGCCGCGCCTCTGCCGTCGCGCGCCACCAGGTTCTGCGCGTAGACCGGATTGGCAGCGAGCTTCTCCTTCAACGCCGCGATGTCGGCCGGGCGCGGCGGGATGTGCGGCAGCAGCTTGGGTGGATCGAAGACGTCGGCGGCCGGGTCGACGGTATTGGTCAGGCTGAGCACCCGCTCGACGCCGTCGAGCGCCGCCAGCTGATCGGTGACGCGCGCCAGCTTGACCAGCGTCGCGGACGCGAAGAGGTCATCGGCGCGCACCCCGACCACCGCGATGTCGTCGCTGCCGAAGGCCTCGCGGACGCCGTCGTAGTAGCGCACCCCCGGATCGTCGGCCGGCAGTACGCTCTGCAGCGACCCCTCGATGCGCAGCCCGCGCGCCGCCAACCCGAGCAGGACCGTCAGGGCCAGGCAGGCGAGCAGCACCGAGCGGGGGAAGCGCAGCAGCAGGTCCGCCGTGGTGCGCATCGCCCGCGCTATATAGCGCAGCCGGCCCGGCGGCCGAAGCCGGCCGCAGCGGGGCGCAGTTTTGCCGTTTTGCGGCGCGCGCGGCCTCGCTATACTGCGCGCGCCTCGGGAGGGCGGTCGCGTTGCGAGGAGGACGATGAACAGCGCGCAGCAGTCGAGCGGAAGCGGGACGGTGCACGTGCCCAACCTGTTGCTGGTCGAGGACAGTCAGGACGACGTGCTGATCACCCAGCGCGCCCTGGCCCGCGCCCACATCGGCAACAACCTGACCGTCGCCAGCGACGGCCAGCAGGCGCTCGACCTGCTCTACGCCGACGCGATGGACGGCCGCGAGCGCTTCGGCCTCATCCTGCTCGACCTCGGCCTCCCCAAGGTCGATGGCCGCGAGGTGCTGACCAAGATCTGGGGCGATCGCCGCCTGCGCCACATCCCGGTCATCGTGCTCACCGGCTCGGACGAGGACGAGGACATGGTGCGCAGCTACAAGTCCGGCGCCGTCGCCTATCTGCGCAAGCCGGTGCAGGTGGACCAACTGCTGCGCGCCGTCGGCGACCTGCACGGCTACCGCCTGCTCATCGCCCGCACCAGCGAATAACGGTGGCGCCCAGCAGCCGGCGCTGGCTGAGCGATTTGTCGGGACCCCCCATCCTGACCTTCCCCCGCTGGCGCGGGGGAAGGAACAGGACCGGCAGGCGTACATTGCGCGGATCCGATTCCTTCCCCCGCGCCAGCGGGGGAAGGTCAGGATGGGGGTCCAAAATGACGCCTTTCGCGTCGCCGTGCGCGGCAAGCGGGCCGAGTGCCCCGCCCTGGTGAAACTCAGGCGCGCCGCTGCCCGTCGCTGCAGCCGCCCGGCGCCAGCGCGTCGGCGGCGCTGCGCAGGTAGGCCGAGCCGCCGCGCACCAGCATGACGGATTTGCAGAGCGGGCTGTCGCGCAGCGGCGTGCCGCTGAGGCCGAGCGAATCGAACTGCAGCGCCGTCTCGCGTTCGCTGCTCACCACCTTGAGGGTGCCGATCGTCTCGCTGCCGAGGCGCACGTCGTAGGCGCCGGCCGGCAGGCCGGCGGTGCGCACGGTGAGCTGCTCGCGCCCGCCGCCGCCGCGGTAGAGCAGTGTGCCGCTGGCGCCGTTCACCATGCCGGTGTTCTTCAGCGCGACGCTGAGCGGCGCGCCCGGGGTGCCGGTGGGCGGCACGTCGCCCGCGCGCGCGAAGCACACGTCGCCGTCGCCGTCCGTCAGCTGCACGCGCTCGCCGCGCAGGTCGACGTGCGGCACGCTGAGGATCGCCTCGCCGCCGGCGCCGACGTCGAAGCTCGCCGCGGCGGTGGCGTCGAGCCAGAGCGTGTAGCGCCCCGGCTGCAGACCACG
Organism: Deltaproteobacteria bacterium; assembly: GCA_033764095.1. Classification (GTDB taxonomy): domain Bacteria; phylum Desulfobacterota; class Binatia; order HRBIN30; family CADEER01; genus JBDTMT01. The sequence goes on from JANRJF010000146.1 coordinate 42,056, forward strand.
CGCATGGACGTCGAGGTCGGTGGTCAGGCAGCGCCGCTGGAAGCGCAGGCGAACGGCGCCGGCCGGCTGATCGCCGACCGGAACCAGCCGCACCACCTCGGCGAGCCCGCCGACGCCGGAGCTGTCGGGCGTCCAGTGGGCCAGCGCGTCGACCAGCGCGGCGGCGTGCGGCGTGCCCCAGCCGGTCGGAAAGTCCCAGCCTGGCGCGGCGCTGAAGGCGCCGTTGTCGCCGCCGGTGATGTCGGCGAACGGCGCCGGCAGCAGACGCGGCGCCAGGGCCAGCTCGCAGAGCTGCGGGGCGGCGAGGCCGAGCGGCGCGCGCCCGGCGTCGCCGCGCGCCTGGTTGGCGAGCGCCACCAGCGCCGCCCAGATGGGCGCGCCGACGCTCGTCCCGCCGGCGGCGTACCAGCCGCCGCCGAACGCGATGAGGTAACCGCTGGCCGGATCGGCGTTGAAGGCGACGTCGGCCATGGTGCGCTGCGGGCTCGGGTGCATCTGCCACTGCGGCGCCTTCCAGCGCGCGCTGGTGCCGCCGCCGCTGCCCGGCCAGGCCAGCTCCTCGAAGCCGTCGGCGGCGGGAAACAGGCCGGTACCGCCGACCGCCAGCACGTACGGATGCGAGGCCGGCGAGCTGACGCTCGGCGTCTCGCCGCCGCAGTCGAAGGCGCCGCGGTCGCCCGCCGCCGCCACGACGGTGATCCCCTGCGCCGCGGCACGCGTGAAGATCGCATCGAGCTGGTTGAGGTAGGACTGCGGATAGTCGGTCTCGCAGCGCCCCCAGCTGGTGCTCAGCACCGCGGCGCGGTTCTCGGTGACGATGCGGTCGTAGATGCGCAGGAAGGTGGTGCTGAGCGCGTCGCCGCCGCTGTACACCAGCACGCGCGACTGCGGCGCCATCGCCGAGGCCCACTCGACGTCGAGCGTCGTCTCCATGCGGTCCATGGGCGACACCGCCGGGGGCGGCTGCTGCGTGCCCTCGACCGCGATCGTCTCGACCGAGTCGAGCTCGCGCGCGATGCCGTGCGCGCGCCAGAACGCGGTGAGGTCGGCGGGATCGAAGTCGAAGGCGGTGGCGATGGCGATGGTCGAGGCGCGCGCCGCGCTGCCGCGCACGCCGGCGGCGTGCAACGCATCGAAGCCGTAGAGCCGGCCGATCTCCGCCGGGTCGAACGGCGCGTCGGCCAACGCCTGGCGCACGGCGCGGCCGCCCGGCGGCTGCAGGGCGGTGGCGGCGCCCACCGCCACCACCTGCGCGCCGAGCTCGGCCGGCAACACCGGCGTCGCGGCGGTGACCGTGTGCACGCCGCGCTGGTCGCGCACCTCGATCAGCCCGGTGTCGAGCGCGCGCGCGACGCGGGCCGCCGGGCCCTCGGCCACCACGCTGAGGCGCGAGGCGCCGATGCGCACCACGCGCAACCCGGCCCGGCGCAGATAGCGCGCCGCCGCCGCCACCTGGCGCGCCGGCGGCGCGAACCGGCGCGCAAACTCGCGCGGCGTCAGGTAGCGCTGGAACTGCGGCGAGTGTGGATCGTTCACCGCGCGGACGAACTGATCGAGCGCGGCGCGGTCGCGCCAGCCGAAGCCGAGCTCGACGCGCACCAGCGCGTCGTCCGCCGTCGGCCCGAGTCGCACCGCGCCGCGCTCCAGGCGCATGAGATGTCGCTCGACACTCGCCCGCACATTCTCCTCGCCGAACGCGGCGGCCGGCGCGAGCAGCAGCAGCAGGATGGCGAGCAGCAGGGTGCGGTGCCGAGTCATGTGGCGATGCCTTCGGCGGGATGAAATTGCAGCCGTCGTGCCAGCGCGGCGCGCGGGGGGGTCGGATCTCGGCCCGCACGGTGCGATCAGCGCTTCTCGGCGCGCCGGTCGGCACGGGCGTGACGCTATCGCGCGAGGTGCGCGCAGCGGTGACGAACGCCCAGTCGAATGCTGGTGTCACGCCGGTGGCGGAATCGCCGCCGCGCACGACCGCATGACGCGGTGCGCAAACGGCCCACACGACATCGCATGTGACGTCGCTGTCGGAAAGCTCGGCGACCTCGACAGCGGACTGCGCACGGCGCCGCGGGCGGCAGACGGGCACGATCAGCCTTGACCGGCGGCGACGCATCAGCCTAGCTGGCAGTCGGCACCCGCGGTGACCAGCGAGTCCCCGGGGCGCATCCCAAGGAGACCCATCCCGTGTTGAAATCCACCCGCCGCAGTCGAGGGCAGCGATGCGCGGCCTGACCGGAGTGCTGATCGGCGGCGGCCTGCTGCTGCTGGTCGTCATCGCGTATTCCCTGCGCGGCGGGGACGAGGACAGCGGCGCCGCGGTCGACCGGGCGCAGCCGGCCACCAGCGCCGCCGGCGCCGGGATGAAGTCGGCCGGCGCCGCCAACCGCCCCGGCAGCATGGGCGCCGACAGCGGCGGCAGCGGCAGCAGCGGCGGCTCGCGCAGCGCGCGGGTCGAAGATCGCCTCAACGAGCTGCGCGCTGACTACGAGAAACGCCAGCTGCCGGGCAGCGGCGCGGTGGCGGCCAACAAGCGCGAGGTGCCGACCGCCGTGGCGCGCCAGAAGGACATGGTCGAGCGCGCCAAGGAAGATCTCGAGGACGACGAGGCCGACGAGGATCCGGCCGAGCTCGAAGAGCTCCGCCAGACGCTGTTCAACGATCCCGATCCGGACGAGCGCATCGGCGCCATCCTGATGCTGACCGGCGACGAGGGGCCGGAGTCGATGCGCATGCTGATCGAGGCGATGGATGACCCCGACGCCGAGGTCCGCCTGGCGGTGGTCGAGGCGCTCGGCGACCGTTCCGAGGAGATCAGCCCCGCGACGCTGATGAAGGCGCTCAACGACAGTGATCCCGAGGTCCGCTTCGAGGCGTTCAGTACGCTCGGCGACATGGACACGCCCGAGGCGCAGGCGCTGCTGGAAAAGGCGAAGAACGATCCCGACGAAGACATCCGCGACCTGTACGCGGGCATCAAGGAGCTCGGCCAGGACGACGAGGATGACGCGGCCAATGCCCACACCGGCGCGACCGCAGCCAAGTGAGGCGCTGAAGGCGCGCGCCGCGGCGCGCGTCGACGCCGAGCGCGAGGCGCTGCTGGCGCTGAGCGGGCGCATCCACGCCAATCCGGAGCTGTGCTTCGATGAGCACCGCGCCGCCGGTTGGCTCACCGAGTACCTGGAGAGCCGTGGGCTGAAGGTCGAGCGCGGCGCTTACGCCGTGCCGACCGCCTTCGCCGCGCGCGCCGGCAGCGGCCGCCCGCGCATCGCGGTGTTGTGCGAGTACGACGCCCTGCCCGGCATCGGCCACGCCTGCGGCCACAACATCATCGCCGCCGCCGGCGCCGGCGCCGGCGTGGCGCTCGCCGAGGTGATCGCCGAGACCGGCGGCAGCGTCGTGGTGCTCGGCACGCCGGCCGAGGAGGGCGGCGGCGGCAAGGTGCTGATGGCGCGCGAGGGCGCCTTCGCCGAGGTCGACGCGGCGATGATGATCCACCCCGCCAGCCTCGAGCTGATCGGCATGAACGTGCTGTCGATCACTGCCGTCGAGGCCGAGTACCGCGGCCGCGCCGCGCACGCCGCCGCGGCGCCGTTCGCCGGCATCAACGCGCTCGACGGCCTGGTCACCGCCTACCAGGCGATCGCCCAGCTGCGGCAGCACATCCGTCCCTCCGAGCGCGTGCACGGCATCATCACCGACGGCGGCCAGAAGCCGAACATCGTGCCGGAGCGCGCCGCCGGCCTGTTCTACATCCGCGCCGCCAACGACAAGCGCCTCGCCAAGCTGCGCCAGCGCGTCGAGGGCTGCTTCCACGCCGGCGCCCAGGCGAGCGGTGCCACCGTGCACCTGCGCCAGGTCGGCGAGGACTACTCCGACATGTGGACCAACGCGCCGCTCGCCGCCGCCTACCAGGCCAACCTCGCCAGCGTCGGCCGCCACGTCGTCGAGGCGCCGTCGGAGCTGGTCAGCGGCAGCACCGACATGGGCAACGTGAGCAAGCTGGTGCCCTCGATCCACCCGATGATCGGCATCGCCCCGGCGCACGTCGCGCTGCACACCGCCGACTTCGCCACCTACGCCGGCTCGCCGAGCGGCCAACAGGGCGTCATCGACGGCGCCAAGGTGCTGGCGATGACCGCCATCGACCTGTTGTGCAGCGCCGAGCTGCTCGACGCGGCGCGGGTCGCGTTCCAGGCCGAGCAGGGCGCGTAGGTCTGGATCTCCTGCCCGCGTCAGGACTCCTTCCCCCGCGCAGCGGGGGAAGGCCGGGATGGGGGCTCCTCGAGCAACCGCCGAATCTCCTCGCACACGCCATCGAGGTTCTCGAACACCTCGTTGTTCCAGAAGCGCACAACGCGAAAGCCTCGCCGCTGGAGATACTCGGTGCGGCGCTGGTCGGCCGCCAAGTGGACGACGTCGTTGTGCTGCCCACCGTCGATCTCGACGATGAGCGATCTCTCCAGACACGCAAAGTCGACGACGTACGGTCCGACGGGTCTCTGGCGCCGAAAACGACAGCCACCCAGGTCTCTCATTCGCAGGTGCCGCCACAATCGACGCTCCGCGTCGGTCATGTTGCGGCGTAGGTAGCGAGCCTGGGCAACGGACATGCGAGCCTCGCCTCTGGTGCGTTGGATTCGAGGCGTCGAGTGTTGCCAACGGCCCATCGAGCCCCCATCCCGACCTTCCCCCGCCGCGCGGGGGAAGGAGTCAGGACTCCGCTTCGCCGGCGGCGATGCCGTACTTCTTCACCCGGTACCGCAGGGTCTGTCGCGTCGTGCCGAGCATGCGGGCGGCGGCGCTGAGGTTGCCGTTGGCGCGCGCGACGGCGGTGGCGACGACGTGGCGGTCCATGTCGTCGAGCGACATGCTGCCGTCGAGCGGCAGGACGAGCTGATCGGCGCTGGCCGCGGCGGGTGCCGGTGCGGCGCCCGGGCCCGGCGCGGCCGCTGCCGGCGGTGCGCCGGGGCTGGCGAGCTGCAGCCACTGCTCGGGAAAGATCTCGCCGTCGGCGAACAGCACGCAGCGCTCGACGACGTTGCGCAGCTCGCGCACGTTGCCCGGCCACGGGTAACGCTTGAGCGCCTGCCAGGCGCTGTCGGGGACCACCCGCACGTGCTTGTCCGCCTTGCGGTTGTACTCGTCGATGATGCGCGGGACGAGGTCCTCGAGGTCGTCGGGACGCTCGCGCAGCGCCGGCAGCGTCAGCCCGAACACCGACAGCCGGTGGTAGAGGTCGCTGCGGAAGCGGCCGTCGGCGGCGCGCGCGGCCAGATCGCGGTTGCTGGCGGCGATGAGCTGGATGTCGACCGCGACCTCGCGCTCGGAGCCGAGCGGCCGCAGGCGCTGATCCTCGACCACCTTGAGCAGCTTGGCCTGCAGGTCGAGCTCGAGCTCGCCGATCTCGTCGAGGAAGAGCGTGCCGCCGCTCGCCTGCTCGATCAGGCCGCGGCGCCGCTTCTTGGCGCCGGTGAAGGCGCCGGCCTCGTGACCGAAGAGCTCCGACTCGAGCAGCTCGCGCGGCAGCGCGGCGCAGTTGATCTCGACCAGCGGACCGGCGGCGCGCGCGCCGCTGTAGTGCAGGATGCGCGTCGCCAGCCCTTTGCCGGTACCGGTCTCGCCGCCGATGACCAGGGCGCTGAAGGGCACGCCGCAGAGCTTGGTGAGCACCGCGCGCACCTGCGCCGCGGCCGGGCTGCGGCCGACGAAGGCATCCGGCGTGTAGCTCGGCTGCTGCTGGTGGGCGCGCTCGACCAGCTGGCGCTGCGCGCGGGCGCTGCGCGCCGCGCCGGCGACGATGAGGTCGAGGCGCTTCTGGTCGCAGGGCTTCTCCAGGAAGTCGTAGGCGCCGAGCCGCAGGGCGCGCACCGAGTCGGCGACGCTGCCGTAGCCGGTCAGGAAGATCCACTCGCCGCTGCCGCGCCGGTCGCGCACCTCGGCGAGCAGGTCGAGGGCGTTGCCGTCCGGCAGCTGCATGTCGGAGACGACCACCAGCGGCGCCAGCTCGTCGTCGACCAGGGCGCGCCGCGCCGTCGCCAGGTCGGCGGCATGGGTGACCTCCCAGCCGCCGCGCCGGAAGTGCCGCGCCAGCTCGGTGCCGAGCAGCGTCTCGTCCTCGATCAGCAGCAACGCGTCGGACATGCGCCGCCCGTCGTAGCAGGCGGCTGCGTGTGCTGGTAGCGCGGCTCAGTAGCGCGAGTCCTACAGCTGCTGCGCATCGAGCGGCAGGCTGATGCGCACGCGCGCGCCGTGCGGGGCACGCGCCTCCAGCGCGATGTCGCCGCCGAGCTCGCGGGCGAAGCGCCGCACCATGGCGAGGCCGAGGCCGGTGCCGTGCTCGCGGGTGCTGAAGAACGGGCGGATGCCGCCCTCCAGCAGCTCGGCCGGAAAGCCGGGGCCGTCGTCCTCCACGGCGATGCGCAGGCGGCCGTCGTCGCCGACCGCGGCGTCGACGTGCACGGTGCCACCCTGGCTGCCGAGCGCCGCGCCGGCGTTGAGCAGCAGGTTGAGCAGCGCCTGCCGCAGCCGGTCGGCCGGCAGCCGGCAGGTGAGCGACCGATCGATGCCGTGCGTCAGCCGCACCGCGTCGGGCAGCTGCACGCGGGTGAGCGCGAACAGCTCGTCGACCTGCTCGGCGAGCCGGATCGGACGCGGCGCCTCCGGCGTGTGGCGGGCGGAGTCGAGCAGCGAGTTGAGCAGGCGGGTGAGGCGCGCGACCTCGTTGGAGACGAGATCGACGCGCTCGACCAGCTCCGGGTCGTCGAAGTCGGCCCGCAGGTTGGCGAGGGTGATCTGTATGCCGGCGAGCGGGTTGCGCAGCTCGTGCGCCACCGAGGCGGCGAGCTCGCCGGTCGCAGCGAGGCGTTCGGCGCGCGCCAGCGTGCGCTGCTGATCGAGCAGCCGGCCGGTGGCGCTGCGCACCTTGTTCTCCAGCGAGTGCTCGCGCTCGGCGTGTTCGGCCTCCAGCTCCTGCAAGCGCTGCGCGACGGCGTTGAGCTGGCGGTGCAACGGCAGCAGGAACTCGTCGACGCCCTCCAGCGGCAGCGGCCGGAAGTCGCCGTCGGCGAGGCGCGCCAGGCGCGCGCCGAACATGTCGAGCGGGCGGATGATGCGGCGCCGCGCCAGCGGCAGCAGCAGGATGCCGACCGCGAGCACGGCGAGCGGCGCGGCGAGCTCGAGCTTGAGCTGCAGGTCGGTCTTGCTCTCCAGGCCGAGCAGCACGTTCTCGCCATGCTGGCGCTCGGAGAGCATCGCGGCGTCGAGCTGCACGCGGGTCTGCGGGTCGATGCCGCCGATCTGCAGGACGCGCAACCGCACCATCTCCAGGATCACCGGCGTCTCCGGCGCGCCGGAGAGCGTGGCGAGGCGATTGATCTGCCGAACCAGCTCCGGCCGGCCGGCGAGCTGGGCGAGCGGGACGTGGCGCCAGGTCAGCAGATGCTCGCTGACCACCAGGTAGACGCGTTCGAACTCCTGCAGGCGGTCGATCTGCGCGCGCGCCGCGCGCAGTCGGCGCTGCTCGTAGACGGTGAGCGCGGCCGAGACCACCAGGCCGACGCTCAGCAGCGCGAGAAAGGCGAAGGTGGCGAGACGCAGCTGGCGGAAGATCGACGGCATCAGGGTGTCGCGAATCAAATCACAGCGTACGGACGCCGGTAAAATGTAGGCGGGCGAGGACACCTCCGTCTCTTCCTTCTTCGGTTTGGGTGGGACCGCCGCGAAGCGGTGTGTACCCCGGAGGTGCCCTGGCCCTGGCCCGGCCGAACGTTCCCCAGTTCGACCGGGATCTCAGACGCGCGAGGCGCGATAGATCTCCACCAACTCGCCGCGCCGCAGCCAGCCGCGGCTGCCGTCGGCGCACCGGATGGCCGTCCAGCCGAGGAAATCGTGCTCGGCGCGCACCAGCGTACCGGCGGCGACGCGCGGTGCGCCCTCCACCGGCGCCGCGTCGGTCGGCAGCGTGCGCAGGGCGACGTCCTGCGCCACCACGGCGGCGCGTGGATCGACGAGCGCGCCATACTGACGCAGCGCAACCCCGGCGCTGCCCGCGACGAGCAGGCCGATCGCCGCAACCGCGAGCGCCGCGCGCGGACGCCGCACCAGACCGAAACCGCCGCCGGCGGCGACGATCGCCAGGCCGGTGAGCAACGCCATCTGCCATTGCCAGGCGGCGAGCCAGCTGGCCGGCTGCGCGCCGTGCGCGAGCGCCGCGAGCGTGGCATCGCTGCCCGGTTGCGTGGCGACGCGCTCGGCGAACGCGGCGCGCACCGCCGGCTGCCGCGGCGCCTGCGCAAAGGCGGCGACGGTCTCGCCCAGCGCGTGTCCGCTGCGGCCCGCGGCGGCGGCGGCGAGCGCGAGATTGTAACGGGCGATCCAATCGGTCGGGTCGCTCGGCGCGCTCGCCGTGCTGCTGGCGTCGCCGCGCACGTCCGACCACTCCGCCGCCTGTGCCGGCAGCGCCGCCAACCCGAGCAGCAGCATTGCGGTCGCCGCGGCGCGGCGCAGGAAGCGGGCGCGCGCCGGCCGCGCCATCGGCGTCGGTGCGGCCGCCGCGTGGTCGCCGCGCGCCTGCAGCAGCGCCAGGGCGCCATCGCACCAACCGGGCGCCAGCGTGTGGTCCTCGCGGTACAGGGCGCGCTCGCTGTCGGCCCACACCGCCGCCCAACGCGGATCGTCGAGCTGGCGCAGTTGCGCCGCGGTCGGCACGGCGAGATCGAGAGCGAGCGACTGCGCCGCCAGCCGTTGCCAGTCGAGCAGCGCGCCGCAGCGCCGCGCCGTGTCGGGGGCGACGCGCACCGCGTCGATCGCGGCGCGCAGGGCGCGCTGCCGGCGGCGCCGCGCGCGGCGTGGATCGGCCTGCCAGGCGCGCGCGATCAGCCCACCCATCCAGGCGACGAAGAGGACGAGGAACGGCGCCGCGGCGGCGACGGT
>JANRJF010000147.1:0-11165 GCA_033764095.1 Deltaproteobacteria bacterium
GTCTGCGTCGCGGTCTCGGTCGGGGCCGCCGTCGGCGGGGCCGTCGGGGTGCGGGTCGGGGTCTCGGTCGGCGTCGCCGTCGGCGTGTCCGTCGGTGTGCGCGTGGGGGTCTCGGTCGGCGTCGCTGTCGGCGTGTCGGTCGGGGTGCTGGTTGCGGTCTCGGTCGGCGTCGACGTTGGCGTGTCCGTCGGGGTGTGTGTCGCGGTCTCGGTCGGCGTCGCCGTCGGTGTGGCCGTCGGTGTGCTGGTTGGGGTCTCGGTCGGCGTCGCCGTCGGCGTGTCCGTCGGTGTGTGCGTCGCGGTCTCGGTCGGCGTCGCCGTCGGCGTGTCGGTCGGTGTCTGTGTCGCGGTCTCGGGTGGCGTCGCTGTCGGTGTGGCCGTCGGTGTGCTCGTTGGGGTCTCGGTCGGCGTCGCCGTCGGCGTGTCGGTCGGGGTCTGAGTCGCGGTCGCCGTGTCGGTCGGTGTGCTGGTCGGGGTCTCGGTTGGCGTCGCTGTCGGTGTGGCCGTCAGTGTGCTCGTTGGGGTCTCGGTCGGCGTCGCCGTCGGTGTGTCGGTCGGGGTCTGAGTCGCGGTCGGCGTCGCCGTCGGCGTGTCGGTCGGGGTCTCCGTCGGCGTCGCCGTCGGGGTGTCTGTGGGCGTCTCGGTCGATGTCGTCGTCGCCGTGACCGTCGGCGTCCGGGTCGGCGTGGCGGTCGAGGTAGACGTCGATGTCGGTGTCGCGCTGGACGTCATTGTGGGCGTGGCGGTGGCAGTCGACGTCCAGGTGGGCGTCGCCGCCGATGTCGTTGTCGCAGTACGAGTTGGCGTTGCCGTGGCGGTGACGGTCTGCGTCGCCGTACCCGTAGAGGTCGGTGTCTGGGTAGACGTCGAGGTCGTGGTACCGGTGGCGCTCGAGGTCGCCGTGGCAGTCTGAGTCGCGGTCGCCGTGGCGGTGGACGTCGGGGTGGCGGTCGCCGTCCGGGTAGTGGTCGGCGTCGCGGTCGACGTGGCGGTAGCAGTGGCGGTCGGTGTTGCGGTCGGCGTGTGCGTTGCCGTTGCCGTCGCGGTGAACGTCGGCGTCGCCGTCCCGGTGAAGGTCGCGGTCGAGCTCGCGGTGCCAGTCGCGGTGACCGACTGAGTCGGCGTCGCCGTCGCCGTGGCGGTGGACGTCGGGGTGGCGGTAGCCGTCCGGGTAGTGGTCGGCGTCGCCGTCGACGTGGCGGTAGCAGTGGCGGTCGCTGTTGCGGTCGGCGTGTGCGTTGCCGTTGCCGTCGCGGTGAACGTCGGCGTCGCCGTCCCGGTGAAGGTCGCGGTCGAGCTCGCGGTGCCGGTCGCGGTGACCGACTGAGTCGGCGTCGCGGTCGCCGTGGACGTGGAGGTTGCCGTCGCGGTCGAGGTCGCCGTCGCGGTCTGAGTAGGCGTCGGCGTTGCCGTCGAGGTCGCGGTGCCGGTCGAGGTGGCTGCCGGGGTGTGAGTTGGCGTTGTCGTCGAGGTCAACGTCGCGGTCGCGGTGGTCGTCGCGGTCGACGTGGGCGTGCCGCTGGCGCTCGCCGTGGCGGTCGGCGTGTGCGTTGCCGTTGCCGTCGCGGTGAATGTCCGGGTGGCGCTCGCGGTGAGCGTCGCGGTTGCGGTCGAGGTCGCGGTACCGCTCGCCGTACTTGTCGCGGTCGGCGTGGCGGTGAAGGTGCGCGTCGCGGTGCCGGTCTGGGTCGCCGTCGCCGTAGGCGTCGAGGTGGACGTCCCGGTCGCGGTGGCGGAAGCTGTGAAGGTGCGGGTGGCGCTTGCCGTGAGGGTCGCGCTCGAGCTGGGGGTCGCGGTCGCGGTACCGGTACCGGTGGCGCTGGCAGTCGCGGTGAAGGTCCGCGTCGCGGTGGCGGTGAACGTCGCCGTGCCGGTGGCGGTCGGCGTCGCCGTCGACGTGAACGTTCGTGTCGCGGTCGCCGTCGGGCTGGCGGTGGCGGTTGCCGTCGACGTGGCCGTCGCTGTCGCGGTGGGCGTTCGCGTCGGCGTGGCGCTCGCGCTCGCCGTGGCGGTCGGCGTCCGCGTGGCGGTCGCCGTCGGCGTCAGCGTCGCCATGGCGGAGGCGCTACTGGTGGCGGTCGGCGTCGGCGCCACCGGCGCGAACTCGACGGCGGCCCGCACGGTGCCGAAGAAGCCGTTCTGGGCGGTGGTGCGCAGAAAGACCCAGTCGCCGGCGTTGACCGAGATGCCGCCGGCGTTGCTGCACACCCCGGTGCTGAGCGCGCAGCTCAGGTTGGTGGTGCACGCCGAGCCCGGCGCCGTGCCGGTGACGCAGGCGGAGATGGTCGAGGTGTCGCCGGTGTTGGTCGACATCGCCGCCAGATTGCGCAGCACGCCGGCCACCGGGGCGCGGAACGCGTTGCTGCCGTCGGCCGCCCCCCAGGTGGTGACGCCCCAGTTGCCATCGCGCGGGCCACTGGTCGAGCGCGCGCCCCCGGCGAGCAGGATCGTACCGATGTCGTCGAACTCCAGCGTGATGACGCGGCGCGCGCTGGTCGAATTGCCGGCGATCTCCTCGAAGCGCACGGCAACCAGATCGCCGGCGGCGAGCGCGCAGTTGCTGGCGCAGTCGAGAGAGGTGACGCCGGTCGTCCCGTCGCCGTTGTCGTAGTCCACCGCCAGCATGTCGGTGGCGGTGGTGACGTTGTAGACGGTGAAGCGATCGATCTCCCCGGCCGACACCGCGGCGGAGTAGCGCACCGCGATGCGGCGCAGGGTCGCGCTGCTCGGCATGACGAAGCTGGCGGCGGTCGCGCTGCCCTGCGTGCACGACATGCCGCTGGTGGTGCTCGGACCACACCAGTCGCCGTCGCTCGGGTTGACCGCGGTCGGATTGTTGAACGTGAGGATGCTGGCGTGCGGCGTATCGTCCTGGTTGCGCACCCGCAGCGAGACGTTGCAGCGCGCGCTGGTCACGCCGCTGCCGATCTGCACGCTGAGCCGATCGCCGGCGGCGAAGTCGACCGCGTCCACCGTGTCGCTGCAGGTGGTGGCGCTGGCGGCGCGGCTGCAGGTCAGCGCCGTGGCGCTGCCGTTGCGCAGCAGGGTGATCGCCTGCGTGCCACTGGCGTTGCCGGACGTGCAGGAGACGTAGAGGTCCGAGGCGCGGCCGGCGCTGGCGCTGCGCAGCTCCCCGAAGCCGACCGTGGTCGCCTCGTCCCAGGAGAGGAACCGCACCGCGGCGTTGTTGGTCGTGCCACTGAAATAGAGGCTGGCGAGCTCCTGCGCCGCGCCGCAGCGCGGCATGGCCAGCCAGGCGAGCAGCACGGCGAGGGCGACCGTTGCCCTCGCCCTGTACCCGCGTCCTGCTCTGACCGACATCGCACCGCACCAATCCGATGTGAGCGGTCAGCAGGTAGTGTGCCATGTCGTCCGCGCGTCGAGTTGCCTAATTCAGTGCCTAGCCAGATCGCTAGTTTCCGTTACAGACAGCGCGCTGCGTCATGGCTGTCAGACTGTCTGACGCCGCTGCGCCCCGTCTGTCGAGCAGCCCGCCAGCGCCCGGCGATGGGCCCGAGGAGATCCCGATCGGCCTTGCCCGCTATGGCCTTGCCCACGAATTCAGTTTGGGCCCCCATCCTGGCCTTCCCCGGCTGACGCGGGGAAAGGAACAGAACCCGCAAGCCGCTGTGGCAGCAGGCGGTTGCGCCGCCGGCGGGGCTGTGCAGGACTCGCCGGATGGACCCGCTCAACGCGCTCGGCTTCCTGGCTGCCACCCTGACCACCGCCTCGTTCATCCCGCAGCTCACCAAGGTGTGGCGCACGCAGTCGGCCGAGGATCTGTCCGCCGGCATGTTCAGCGCCTTCAGCCTCGGCATCCTGCTGTGGCTCGCCTACGGCCTGCTGCGCGGCGACCTGCCGGTGATCGTCGCCAACAGCGTCACGCTGGCGCTGAGCCTGGCGATCCTGGCGCTCAAGCTGCGCTTCGACCGGCGCGACCGCCTGGCGCGGTGCTCCTGAGCCCTTACCGCGGAGTCGCGGAGAGGGTGTTGTGTCCGCGTCTCTGCGTCCCCGCGATACGGGTCCTCGCTACGTCAGCAGAGCGCGCACGCCGCGCGCGCGCACCGCGGCGCGCCAGGCGGCCTCGACCTCGCGGTGCGACAGGCGCGCGACGATGCGCTCGGTCTCCGCCGGGGTGGGGAAATCCCACAGCGCGCTCTCGGCCAACGCCACGGCGGAGTCGAGGCGGCTGTCGGCCAGGATCGCGTAGCGGTAACGCAGCTTCTTGCGCGCGCGATCGAGCTCGTCGACCTCGAAGCCCTCGTCGGCGGCGCGCCGACAGGTCTCCTCGACGGCGCGCGCCAGGCGGCCGGCGCGGTTGCGCGCGCCGCTGGCGCTGATCACCGCGCACGCCCAGTCGGGGCCCCATTCGAGATGCGCGCCGACCTCGTAACTGAGCCCGAGCCGCTCGCGCAGCTCCTGGAAGAGCCGGCTGTCGGGGTCGGCGCCGACCACGTCGACCGCCACGCCGGTGGCGAGCAGCGTGCGCGGCGTCGGCCGCACCGGCATCAGCACGGTGAGGTAGGCCTGGCTGCTGTCCTGGTCGTGCACGCGCAGCGGCCCGCCGCGGCCCCAGCGCACCGGCACCGGCACGTCGGCCGGACTCGGCGCGCCGTGGCGGAAGTGGCGGCGTACCGCAGCGCGCACCCGCGCCAGCGGCACCCCGCCCACCACGGCAAGCACGGTGTTGGCGTGCGACAGGCGCCGGCGCAGGAAGCGCGTCACGTCGGCGGGCTGGATGCGCGCCACGCTGGCGAGCGTGCCGGCGACCGGATGGGCGAGCGCGCCGCGGAACATGCGGCTCCAGGCGCGCCGGTAGACGCGATCGGCCGGATCGTCGAGCCGGCCGCGGATCTCCTCCATGACGACGCGCTGTTCCTTGCGCAGCGTCGGCCGGTCGACCGCGGTGCGATAGTACTGCTCGGCGAGCAACGCGAGCGCGTCGTCGAAGTCCTCGTTGAACACCTCGAAGGTGAGCGCGATGTCCTCGTAGCCGGTGTCGGCGTTGTGTTCGCCGCCGAGCTCGGCGGCGCGGCGGTTGAGCGCCACCTGATCGAGCCCGTCGGTGCCCTGGAAGAGCATGTGTTCGGCGAGGTGGGCGAGGCCGGGGTGGCGCCCGTCGTAGCGCGCCCCGGCGCGCACGGTGAGCGCGATGGCGGTGAGCCGACCGGGATGCGGCTGGTGGACGACGCGCAGTCCGCGGACGCGAAACCGGGAGCTCATCGCGGCGCGGCCCGTGCGCTCAACCGAGGAAGGCGAGCGCGCGTTCGAGGTCGGCCGCCGGCACCGTGCCGAGCGCGCGCAGGTCGTCGAACAGGTCGCGCACCGCCAGCACGCTGTGCAGGCGCAGGCCGGCGGCGGCGAGCGCGGCAGCGCCGGCGGCGTCGCTGCGGTCGACGATCACCAGCACGTCCTCGACCACCAAGCCGGCGGCGCGGTAGGGCGCCGCGGCTTCCAGCTTGGCGCCGCCGCTGGTCACCACGTCGTCGATCATCAACGCCACCTCGCCGGGCTGGAACTCGCCCTCGATCAGGCGCTTGGTACCGTACTCCTTGGTCTCCTTGCGGGCGTAGATGAGCGGCCGCTCGGCGATCAGCGACATGGCGACGGCGATGGGCAGCCCGGCGTACGGCAGCCCGGCGAGCCGGTCGTAGCGCAGCGTCTCGGCCCGCTGCAGCATGGCGCGCGCGACGCGCGCCAGCGCCGCCGGGTGCGACACCAGGATGCGCATGTCGAGGTAGAAGGGGGACTGACGCCCGTCCTTGAGGGTGAAGGCGCCGAAGCGTAGCACGCCGATCTTGTGCAGCAGGGCGCTCAGCTCGCGGCGCTGGGTGGTCGCGGTCAGACTCATTTGATCAATTTGTGCAGTGCCTTGAACTCTGGCGCCTCCGCGCTGCGCACCCACTCGAGACACACCATCTCCACCGTCGCCGGCACCGCGCCCGAGCCGATCATTTTTTCCCAGCCGACGCGATAGTCGTCGGCAAAGCGCGCCGACAGCGCGGTGTACGGCACGTGCACCTGGTAGCCGCGCGCCAGCAGGTCGTGCACCGTCTGGTTGACGCAGGCGTGCGCCTCGATGCCGCAGACGACGATCTGCGTGCGGCCGAGCGCATTGAGCGTCTCGACGAAGCGCGGCTGGCCGCAGCAGCTCATCGACAGCTTCTCGATGATCGGGGTGCCGGCCGGCAGGCCCTCGGCGACCTCCGGCTGCAGATGGCCGATGCCCTTCGGGTACTGCTCGGTGGCGACGATCGGCACCTGCATCAGCACCGCAGCGTCGATCAGCGTACGGACGCCGCGCACCATGCGCTGGTGCTCGACGGTGTGGCCGCGGTAACCCTCCTGCACGTCGATGACGACCAGGGCGCTGCGGGCGCGGTCGAGCAGGCGCGGGTGGGTCATCGACCGTGCGCCTCGGCGCGCCGCGGCGCAGCGGTGCGGGTCCGCCGCCCGCCCGGCGATCGTCGTCGCATGTGGATGGGCGCTCAGCGGTAGACGACGCGACCGAACTGCTGCGTCGGCAGCGGCAGGCCGCGCGGCAGGAACGGCGCGAGCGCCGGGCCGACGCCGGGCTGGGTCCAGCGGTCGTAGGCGAACGGGCCCTCGCGGTCGATGGCGAACTGGTCCTGCAGCAGCATGCGCAGCGTCTGGTGGCGCGACCGGCCGCGGTCGAAGCCGGTGGTGATGAACGGATAATAGTCGAGCCCGCCGCCGTACCAGCCGAAGCCGGGCGCGACGTAGGGGGTGCTGTCGCGCGACTCCGCCGTCGCCACTGCCAGCGGCCCGTAGATCTCGACCGTGCCACCGTTCGCAACCCCGCCGGCGCCGCCGCCACCACCGCCCCCGCCGCCGACGCCGATCTGCTGGCCGGCGGCGAGGCCCGCCCGGTAGGCGTCCTCCAGGCTCTCGCGCTCGACGGCGGCCGGCGCGGCCGCCGGCGCCGGCGACCGCTCGACCGGGTCGGCCACCGCCGGAGCGGGATCGGCGCGCGGCAGGTCGGCAATCAACACGCGCGCCGCCTCGCGCTGCGCCGCCGGGACGCTCTCGCGGTGGTTGGTGAAATGGCGCGCACCGCCGCTATCCGTCCACTCGTAGATGTCGGCGCTGGCCACGCGGGCGAGCGCGACGGCGGAGACAGCGAGCAGCATCGGCAACCGCATGGTGTCGGATACTAGGCGCGCCGGCGGTGGCCTGGCAACTGGCCAGCGGCGCGGCGCGGTTACTCACTGGTGACGGTCAGCATCCACCAGAAGAACCAGATCGCCCAGGCGGCGGCCGCGACCAGCAGCAACCCGCCGGCATTCGACTGGCGGCGCCAGGCGGAGTCGTCGCTTGGCGCCAGCGCGCGCACCGGCGGCGGTGGCGGGCGCAGCGGCAGGCCCTCCGGGTCGACGCTGACGACCCGGCAGTTCTCCAGACCGCTGCGCCGCAACTGCTCCTCCAACTCGCCGCGCACCGCGGTGGCGGTGTCGCCGGCGATGCCGGTGACATGGACGGTCGCGCGATATCGGGGCATGGGCTCGTTCAGCCGGTGGGGGCGATTGGACATCTGGCGCTGTGCTGGATGCCAAGCTAGAACCGGGTACGCGCAAGAATCAAGCGGCCTTCGTCGTCATCCCTGCCGCACCGGTTGCGAGGCCGGCGCGAAGTCGAGGAGCCCAGCATGTTGGTGCGAGAGCGCATGTCGCGGCGCGTCATCACCATCGACCCGGGGCGGCCGCCCGGCGAGGCCGAGGCGCTGTTGGCGCGCCACCGCATCCGCCAACTGCCGGTGCTCCGCGACGGGCAGGTGGTCGGCATCGTCACCCATCGCGACCTGCGCGGAGCGCGACGCCGGCAGCGCACGGTGGCCGAGGTGATGACCGCCAAGCCGGTGGTCATCGGCCCCGACGCGGCGGTGGACGAAGCGGCGCGCGTGCTGCGGACCTACAAGGTCGGCGCCCTGCCGGTGGTCGACGGCCGCGCGCTGGTCGGCATCATCACCATCGCCGACGTGCTCGATGCCTTCGTCGCGCTGTCCGGCGTACGCGAGGCGACGGTGCGGCTCGACCTGGTCGCCCGCAGCGGTCGCGATCTCGAGGCGCGCGCCCGCGCGGCGGTGGAGCGCGCACATGGCCAGGTCTGCTGGCTGCACCGCGACGCGCGGGCACGGCCGCCGCGCTTGCACGTGCGGGTCCGCGCCCGCAACGTCGAGGATCTGGTCACCGCCCTCGAAGCCGACGGCTTCGAGGTGGCCGGGGTGGTGAGCGCGCCTACGCGCGCCCTTCGGGCGCCACGTTGAGATTGAGCAACGCGAAGAACAGCTCGTCGATCGACTCGTAGCGCAGCCAGCGCGGCACCTCGGGCGCGAGATCGATCGGATCCATGCTCCAACCGGAGCGTTCGTCTCCGTACACCGGGAATACCTCGAGCCCGACCTTCAGCAACTGCGTGTTCACCGGCTCCATCTCGCGCGCTCTCATCGGGATCGCCTCCTTGGCGAATGGCGAGTTGGGGAGCAGGTTGTGTGCCACGCGCGGCGCGCGGCGCGCCCGTCGGGTCGGAGAGTCTGGCAGCGATGCGGGGGTGTCAGGATTCCTGACGGTGTCAGCCGGCATGCTCGATGTCGTGACGTCGGTGCCGCATTCTGACCAGCCGCGCGGACGCTTCGTGTGCAACAACGACTGCGTCGCCGCCGCACGCGCTGCGCCGCTATGGATAATGCACTGCGGCCCGGAGGTTGCTTAGTCGCTCAGTCGATGCTCGACGTCGGCCCCCGACAGCCTGCCGCGCGGTCAGCGCGAGCGCGCCGCGTCAGGGCGCGTGATCTCCGCCCAGCAACTAGATGCTGGGGAGAAAAACTTGACGGGCCACAAATTCTAGTGGTAGCGTCGCACTACGCTGATGGTATCCGGGATGGAGTGGTTGTGACCGGCTGGGTTTCTGAACGCCGCGTTGCCCTCTCCCCCACCCCCACCGCCATTCCGCTCTTCACTCCACGCCCGTCGGCAGGTTCGTCTTGCGAATCGGGGTGTACGCCGGATGCTATGGATCGTGTGGAGTGCCCCTGAACGCTGACCGAACACGCACATAACGTCACAGGTGGCCGACCACCACGTTGGGTTGGGAGCCGGTGCCCATCCGGCAAAGGAGCGGGTCATGGAAACAGATAAGGCCATCTTCGAGAAGCTGATACTCGAGGACCGCGCCGCGCGCGGTTCGGACCACTGGCGCGGCACCTTCCTCGAGTACCTCGAGCGGGTGCGCGAGGACCCGGGCATCACCAAGCTCGCGCACGCCCGGCTCTACGACATGCTGACGGCGGCCGGCTCGCACGACATCCTGGAGGCCGACGACGCGCAGGTGAAGCGGCTCTTCAAGGACGAGCCGGTGCGCGTCTACAACTTCTTCGCCGACGAGTTCTTCGGCATCGAGCGCACGGTCTCGCAGATCGTCCGCTACTTCCACTCCGCCGCCCTGAAGGGCGAGGAGAGCCGCCAGGTGCTCTACCTGATGGGGCCGGTCGGCTCCGGCAAGAGCTCGCTGGTCGAGCGGCTGCAGCGCGGCCTGGAGGAGCTGGACCGGGTCTACGCGATCGACGGCTGCCCGATGCAGGAGGAGCCGCTGCATCTGCTGCCGCGCCACCTGCGGCGCGAGTTCGAGAAGATGCTCGGCGTGCACATCGAGGGCGACCTGTGCCCGGTGTGCCGCTACCGGCTGAAGGAGGAGTTCGGCACGCGCTACGAGGAAGTGCCGATCGTCATGCGCGCCTTCTCGAAGCGCAACCGCGTCGGCATCGGCGTGGTGCCGCCGGTCGACCCGAACAACCAGGACACCTCGGTACTGATCGGCAGCGAGGACATCTCCAAGCTCGACCGCTACTCGGAGGGCGATCCGCGCGTCCTCGATCTCAACGGCGCGCTCAACGTCGGCAACCGCGGCGTCGTCGAGTTCATCGAGGTGTTCAAGAACGAGATCGAGTACCTGCACGCGATGATCACCGCGACGCAGGAGAAGGTGATCCCGGCTCCCGGCCGTCACGGCATGGTCTATGTCGACACCGTGATCGTCGCCCACTCGAACGAGGCGGAGTGGCAGAAGTTCAAGGCCGACCACACCAACGAGGCGATCCTCGACCGCATCGTGGTGGTGAAGGTGCCGTACAACCTGCGGCTCACCGAAGAGGTGAAGATCTACCAGAAGATCATCAAGCACTCCGACTTCCATGCCCACGTCGCCCCGCACACGCTGGAAGTGGCGTCGATGTTCGCCATCCTCTCGCGCCTCGAGCCGACGCCGAAGTGCGACCTGATGACCAAGCTGAAGCTCTACAACGGCGAGGAGGTCATCGAGAAGGGCCGCACCAAGAAGATCGACGTGCGCGAGCTGCGCGAGGACACCAAGCGCGAGGGCATGAGCGGCATCTCGACGCGCTTCATCATGAAGGCGCTCGACAACGCGCTGTCGGACAACGTCGTCGGCAAGTGCATCAACCCGATCAACGTCCGCGAGGCGCTGATCAACATGGTCAAGGAAACCGACCTGCCGGACGACACGCGCAAGCAGTACCTCGAGTTCCTGCAGGACATCCTGCACAAGGAGTACCTCGAGTTGCTGGAGAAGGAGATCACCAAGGCCTTCGTCTACTCCTACCAGGAACAGGCCGAGTCGTTGTTCCAGAACTACCTCGACCACGCCGAAGCCTACGTGAACAAGACCAAGGTGAAGGACCGCAACACCAAGGAGGAGCTGCAGCCGGACGAGGCCTTCCTCAAGTCGATCGAGGAGCAGATCGCGATCATCGGCTCGGCGGCCGAGGGCTTCCGCCAGGAGGTCATCGCCTACCTGTGGGCGGCGAGCCGGCGCTCGATCAGCGTCAGCTACCAGAGCTACGAACCGCTGCGCGAGGCGATAGAGAAGCGCCTGATGACCTCGGTACGCGACATCAGCCGCATCATCACCAAGGCACGGACGCGCGACGAGGAGCAGTCGGAGAAGTACAACGCCATGGTGCAGAACCTGATCGACAACGGCTACTGCACCAGCTGCGTCGACGTCGTCCTCAAGTACGCCGCCAACAACCTCTGGAAGGATTGACGGCGCGGGCCGGCTCAGGGAAGCGTGGGCTTGCCTGAGCCGGCTGCAGCCGAGAGAGCCCGATGCCGCCGATCGACAGCGTCTTCC
>JANRJF010000148.1:0-23507 GCA_033764095.1 Deltaproteobacteria bacterium
ACCGGCAACCACGCCCTGTTGAGCGCCGCCATCGAGGCCGACGCGCTGCGCGACTGGCTGACGCAGGACTACCCGCACGTCCATCTGCTGTCGGTCGGCAGCGCCATGGGCATCTACAAGGATGCCGGCGCGCCGGCCGACATCGCGCGCCGCTACAACTTCACCGCGCTCAGCGGCAGCCACGCCGTCGGACACACGCGCATGGCGACCGAGAGCGCGGTGACGCCGGATCGCGCCCATCCGTTCACCGCCGGCGAGGACTTCTGCCTGGTACACAACGGGACGATCTCCAATCCGTTCATGGTGCGCCGCAAGCTGGAGCACGCCGGCATCCGCTTTCAGACCGACAACGACACCGAGGCCGCCTGCCGCTTCCTCGAGTGGCGGCTGCGCGAGGGCGACGAGCTGGAAGCCGCGCTGCAGCGCGGTTTCGACGAGCTCGACGGCTTCTACACCTTCCTGATCGGCACCCAGGACAAGCTGGCGATCGTGCGCGATGCGTTCGCCTGCAAGCCGGCGGTGGCGGCGGAGACCGACACCTACGTCGCCGTCGCCTCCGAGTTCCGCGCCCTGGCGCACCTGCCGGCGATCGGCAGCGCGCGGCTGTTCGAGCCGATGCCGGAGGAGATCCACTCGTGGCGCGTGTGAGCTTCGACCTGGCGCAGCGCAGCGTGCGCGAGCTCAACCAGTACCTGCACGGCGACCTGCGCGGGCACGGCGGCGAGCCGATCGAGGTGCTCAACCCGAACGGCGCGCACAGCATCGCGGTCGGGGTGAACCATCCGGTCGCCATCCGCGTGCGCGGCCACGGCGGCTACTACCTCGGCGGCATGAACCAGCACGCCGACATCACCGTCGACGGCAACGTCGGCTGGGGCGTGGCGGAGAACATGATGTCGGGCAGCGTGCGGGTGCGCGGCTTCGCCTCCGAGTCCGCCGGTGCCACCGCGCACGGCGGCCTGCTGGTGATCGAGGGCGACGCCAGCCTGCGCTGCGGCATCTCGCTCAAGGGCGCGGCGATCGTCGTCGGCGGCAATGTCGGCGCCTACTCCGCGTTCATGGCGCAGGCCGGCACGCTGGTGGTGTGCGGCGACGCCGGCGAGGCACTCGGCGACTCGCTCTACGAGGCGGTGCTCTACGTGCGCGGTCGCATCGCCTCGCTCGGCGCCGACGCGCACGAGACGCCGTGCACTGCCGACGATCATGCCGTGCTGGCGCGCCTGCTGGCGCAGGGCGGCTTCGACTGCGCGCCGAGCGAGTTCACGCGCATCGCCTCGCGCCGCACGCTCTATCACTGGCACGCCGACGCGACGCACCACTACTGAGGTCGCCGATGGACGAACGCCCGCCGCTCCACCTCGAAGAGAGTCACGCTTTCGATCGCCACGCGCTCGACTACATCCACGGCGCGGCGGAGCGCGGGCTGTACGAGATCCGCGGCCTCGGCGCCAAACGCGCGCTGCCGAGCTTCGACGATCTGGTCTTCCTCGCCGCCTCGCTGTCGCGCTACCCGCTCGAAGGCTATCGCGAGAAGTGCAGCAGCCGCACCGTGCTCGGCAGCCGCTTCGCGAAGCAGCCGATCGAGCTGGCGCTGCCGATCACCTTTGCCGGCATGAGCTTCGGCTCGCTGTCGGCGAACGTGAAGCAGGCGCTCGGCACGGCGGCGACCGAGCTCGGCACCTCGACCACCACCGGCGACGGCGGCATGACGGCGGAGGAGCGCGAGTCGTCGCGCACCCTGGTCTACCAGTGCCTGCCCTCGCGCTACGGCTTCAATCCCGACGACCTGCGCAAGGCCGACGCGATCGAGATGGTGATCGGGCAGGGCGCCAAGCCGGGCGGCGGCGGCATGCTGCTCGGACAGAAGGTCGGCGCGCGGGTGGCGCAGATGCGCACGCTGCCGGAGGGCATCGACCAGCGCTCGGCGTGTCGGCATCCGGACTGGACCGGCCCCGACGACCTGGTGATCAAGTTGGAGGAGCTGCGCGAGATCACCGACTGGCGCGTGCCGATCTACGTCAAGATCGGCGCGACGCGCACCTACCACGACGTCAAGCTGGCGGTGCACGCCGGCGCCGACGTGGTGGTGGTGGACGGCATGCAGGGCGGCACCGCGGCGACCCAGCAGGTGTTCATCGAGCACGTCGGCATCCCGACGCTCGCGGCGCTGCGCCAGGCGGTCGACGCGCTGGAGGACATGAACATGAAGGGCACCGTGCAGCTCGTCATCTCGGGCGGCATCCGCACCGGCGCCGACGTCGCCAAGGCGCTGGCGATGGGCGCCGACGCGGTGTCGATCGGGCAGGGCGCGCTGATGGCGCTCGGCTGCAATCGCGACATCTACGTGCAGGACGGCGCCGAGCACAGCGCCGCCGACGGCTATCGCGCGCTTGGCACCCAGGCGGGCTTCTGCCACCACTGCCACACCGGACAATGCCCCGTCGGGATCACGACACAGGACGCGCTGCTGGAGCGGCGCCTCGAGCCCGCCGTCGGCGCCCGCCGGCTGCGCAACTACGTCAACACGATGCTGCTGGAGCTGACGACGCTGGCGCGCGCCTGCGGCAAGTCGGACGTGCATCATCTCGAGCGCGAGGATCTGGTCGCGCTGACGCTGGAGGCGGCGGCGATGGCGCGGCTGCCGCTCGCCGGCACCGACTGGATCCCGGGGTGGACGCCGCCGCGTTAGGCGGCGACCGCGCGCTCGCCCGCCATCTCGGCGCGGCGCTGCGCGCCCATCGCGCCCGTCTGCGGCTGACCATCGCCGAGCTGGCGAAGGAAGCGGCGATCAGCCGCGGCATGCTGTCGAAGATCGAGACCGGTCAGACGGCGACCAGCCTCGACACGCTCTCGCGCCTGGCGCGCGCGCTCGGCGTGCCGCTCGGCCAGCTCTTCCAGGATTACGACGCGCCAGCCGGCGCGGCGCAGCACGTGCGCGCCGGCGAGGGCATGGAAGTGGTGCGGCGCGGCACCAAACGCGGCCACACCTACCATCTGCTCGCCTACGACAAGGGGCCGAAGAAGCAGTTCGAGCCGTTCCTGATCAGCATGGACGACGCCTCGGAGGTCTTCCCGCGCTTCGAGCACCCCGGCACCGAGTTCCTCTACATGCTGCGCGGCACGCTGGAGTACCGGCACGGCAAGCAGCGCTACCTGCTCGAGCCCGGCGACTCGCTCAGCTTCCGCGGCGACGTGCCGCACGGCCCCGAACGCCTGGTGCAGCTGCCGATCCGTTTCCTCTCGATCATCGTATACGGGAGGTAGCTGGGGGAGGCAGCTGTCAGCTGTCAGCAAGCCCAGCCATCAGCTTTCAGCTTTCAGCCATGACGAATGATTCGAAACGGCGCTTATGCGATTGGTGTCCGCGGGCAGACTCACAATGATGGCCTCGACCAATCGTGCTGAAGGCTGACAGCTGAAGGCCGACAGCTGATTTACTGACAGCTCTCCCATGCCCACCACCGCCGTCATCACCGGAGCGGGCAGCGGCCTCGGCCGCGCCTTCGCCGTGCAACTCGCGCTGCCTGGCGCTCGGTTGCTGCTCGCCGACATCGACGCGGCGGGCTGCGAGGAGACCGCGCAGATCTGTCGGGCGCGTGGCGCCGAGCCGCACGTCACGCGCGTCGACGTCGCCGAGGCGGCGCAGGTCGAGCAGCTCGGCGCCGACGCCGACCGCGTGCTGGGGCGCATCGACCTGGTGATCAACAACGCCGGCGTCGCGGTCAGCGGCGCGGTCGGCGAGGTGCCGCTCGACGACTGGCGCTGGATCGTCGGCATCAACCTGTGGGGCGCCATCCACGGCTGTCACGTCTTCACGCCGCGCCTGCTGGCGCAGCGCGGCGGCGGCATCCTCAACGTCGCGTCGGCGGCCGGCATCGCCTGCGCGCCGACCATGGGGCCGTACAACGTCACCAAGGCCGGTGTCATCGCCCTGTCCGAGACGCTTGCCGCCGAGGTCACCCAGCACGGCGTGCGCGTCACCGTGCTCTGCCCGGTGTTCTTCCCGACCAACATCGTCGCGGCGGCGCGCGGTCCGGCCGCGCAGCGCGCTCAGGCAGCGGCGGCGCTGGCCAATTCCAGGTTCACCGCCGAGCAGGTCGCCGCCGCGGCGCTGCGCGCCAACCAGCGCGGCGAGCTCTACTGCCTGCCGATGCGCGAGGCGCGCCTGGTGTGGTGGCTGAAGCGCCTGGTGCCGCAGCTGTTCCACCAGAAGCTCGCCGCGGCGCGCCTGGCGCGCATGTCTCGCCAGGCGCAGTAACCCAGGCGGCGCTCACCACCACCACGACACGACGGCACAACGGCACCACGAATGCCGTTGTGGCGTTGTGCCGTTGTGGCGAAGGGCACGAGTGGATGCCAGATAGCGGCATACCAAGTGTCAGTTTAACGCCGCGCGCCACAGCGGCCTTGTCGGCGGCATCACAATGGCGACGGACCCGGCAGGTGACTGGGGCGTCGGTCAGTCGACTGTACGCGAAAACGACGTGGCACAGGCCCTGCTGAACGCAGACCGCGAGGTTTCGGTCTGCCATGTCACATGTCGAGAGCCCTGCTAGCGGTCGCCGCCACCTGCGCGCGGCGCTGATCACACTGATCCTGACCGCCTCGGCGGCGGGCGCGCAAACGCTGCCCACCTATCCGACCGGCGCCAGCCCGAGCGCGTCGGCCTGGTTCCCCGACCGCTATCCACCCGCCGCCTTCGAGAACGCCGGCACGCTGTACGGCCGTACCGACGTGTTGCGCCTCGGGCTCGCCGCGGCGGACGGGCAGGCGACGCGTGCACCGATCTACGGCGGCGCCTTCTACAACACCCAGGGGCGCAAGATTCAGGTCGGCGGGGTGAGTGCGCCGGTATCGTGGATCGGCAGCCTGTACGTGCCGGCGAGCTGGGCAGCGCCGAGCCCGAGTGACGGCAGCCTGACGCGGCGCAGCGACATGTGGGCGACGCTGTGGCCGGCGAGCGGCGGCGACAGCTGTCCGGGCGCCGGCTGCGACGTGTTCCCGATCGTCGGCTTCTCCAACGCCGCGGTGCCCGACCAGAACAACAACCCGGGCGGCACGCCGCGCTATCGGGTGTTCGACGGCGGCAACGGCGGCTGGATCAACCTGGCGACGGCGGTGAACTACGACGCCTGGACCGAGTTCTGCGTCACCTTCACCGGCACCGCGATCGAATACCGCGTCAACGGCGGGCTCGTGTACAGCGCCGTCGCCGCCGCGGCACAGGCGGACAACAGCTTCGGGCCGGTGACGCAGCTCGCCGACGTCAGCGTACAGGCCTACAACTACGGCTACGCGTACGACGCCCACTGGAGCCGTCTCGCTGCCGGCGCCGGCAGCTGCGGCGATCTGGCGGCGCTGTTCGAGCCGCCGACGGCGACGCCGACCCCGACGCCGACCTTCACCGACACGCCCACCAGCCTGCCGACCGACACCGCGACGCCGACCGAGACGGCGACGCCGATCGCGACACCGACCCACAGCGCCACGCCGCCCGCCACCGCGACGCCGACCACGCCGCCGACGGCGACTGCAACGCCGGTCTGTCCGCCGCTGCCGCGCAACGACTGTCGCAGCGCCGGCAGGGCGGCGCTGACGCTGCGCAAGGGGGCCAGGTCGTCGCGCGACCAGCTGCGCTGGAAGTGGGCGCGCGGCGCGTCGATGACGTTGACCGACCTCGCCGATCCGATGAGCGGCGCCGGCTACGCGCTGTGCGTGTACGCCGGCGCGACGCCGAGCCTGATTGCCGCCAACCCCCTGCCCGCCGGCGGCAGCTGGAGCGGCCTGCACGGCAAGGGGTACCGCTATCGGGCCGGCACCGCCGGCGTGCAGCGCGCGACCATCAAGGCCAACGCGCGCGGCCGTGCCCGCGCCTTTGCGCGCGGCACCGGCGAGGCGCTGGCCGATCCGCCGCTCGGCGATCTGCCGCTGCCGGTGACCGCGCAGCTGCTCAGCCCGCAGGGCGGCGCCTGCCTGACCACGCAGTTCGACGCCGGCGCGGTGCGGCGCAACGACGCGACGCGCTTCAAGGCGCGCGTGCGCTGAGCGGGGGGCCGTGTGCGCCGCTCAGCGCCAGACGCGACGCAGCATGCGCGCCAGCACCTCGCGCAGGACGCGGTCGCCGACCGTCCAGGCGCCGATGGCGACCAGCGCGGCGTACACCGTCGCGCCGACTCCCAGCCCGAGCAGCGCGCCGCTGGCCGAGGCGAACTGCGCCGGCAGCCCCCAGCGCACCAGCGCCGCGGCGCCGGCGCCGACCAGCGCCGCGCGCCCGGTGGTCGCGGCGAGCGCGCCGAGCGCCGGGGCGCCGTGCAGCCAGCGCGCCCAGATCAGGGTGGCGAGGGCGTTGACCGACATGCCGATCGCCGGCGCCAGCGCCAGACCGCGCACGCCGAGCGCGTTGCCGAGCGCCAGGTAGAGCGGCACCGCGGCGAACGCCACCAGCGTGCCGAGCAGCATCGGGCGCCAGGTGTCGGCGCGCGCATAGAAGGCGCGCGCGGCGATCTGCTGCGTGATCCAGGCCGGCACCGCGAAGCAGAGCAACGCCAGGATCCCGGCCACCGCAACGGTGTCGTCGGCAGTGAAGCGGCCGCGCTGGTAGACCACCTGCACCAGCGGCGTGGCGAGCGCGAAGCAGCCCGCCGCGGCGACGACCGCGAGCGCCAGGCCGGCCTGCAGGGTGCGCAGCACGACGCCGTTCAGCTCGTCGCGGCGGCCCTCGGCGAACAGGCGCGACAGCGTCGGCAGCGCCGCCGCGGCGATCGCCTGGCCGACCACCGCCACCGGCACCTGCATCAGGCGGCGCGCGTAGGAGAGATGCGAGACCGCGCCGGCGCCGAGCAGGGCGCCGAACCAGCGCTCGTACCACTCGTCGACGGTGAGCAGCGTCTGGCCGAACATCAGCGGCGCGGCGATCAGCAGGTAGGCGAGGAAGGTGCGGTCGGTGGGCGCGATGCGCACGCCGAGCCGCACGCGGCCGCGCGCCATCAGCAGCGGGGCGAGGAACGGGCCGGCGACGGCGCCGGCCAGCGCCCCCCAGGCGAAGCCCTCCGCTTCGACGCCGGGCCGCGGCGCCAGCAGCAGGCCGCCGGCGATGATGCCGCCGTTGTAGAGCAGCGGCGCCACCGCGGCGGCGCCGAAGCGGCCGTGCGCGAACAGGGTGGCGTTGATGATCCCGCCGGCGATGAAGAACACCTGCGCCGGCAGCACGATGCGGGTCAGGTGCACGGCGGTGGCCTGGGTGACGGCGTCGAAGCGCGGGAACTGCAGCGCGATCAGCGGCGCGGCGAAGATCCACGCCAGCATGGTGGCGAGCAGGGCAGCGGCGGTCAGCGTGCCGAGCACGGTGGCGAGCAGGTGGTCGGCGCCGGGTTGGTCGCCGTCCGCCAGCTTGCGCGTGTAGAGCGGCAGGAAGGCGATCGACAGCGCGCCGCCGGCCAGCAGGTAGTTAAGCAGGTCGGGAATCTGGAAGGCGGCGTAGTACGCGTCGGTCGCCGCGCCGGCGCCCACCTGGTAGGCGAGCAGCGCCTCGCGCCCGTAGCCGAACAGGCGCGACAGCAGCACGCTGCCGGCCAGCAGCAGCGCCGCTGCTCCCATGCGCGACGCTTGCGGTCGCTCGCCCTGCTCCCCGTCCACCCGGCCTCCCTCGCCGTCGCGCAGTATGCCTGCTCGCCCGCCGCCGTACCACGCGGCGCGGCCGCCGAGTTGCCGGCGTCCGTGCGTCCGGATAAGCGGCGCGGTGGTGCGTCGTCTTCTCATTCACCTCGTTGTGCTGCTGGCTGCGCCGGCGCTCGCCGACGGCGGGCCGGCGCTGCTGCGCACCGAGGTGCTGGCCACCTATCCGCACGATCCGCAGGCCTTCACCCAGGGCCTGCTGCTGCACGACGGCGCGCTCTACGAGAGCACCGGCCTCCTGCGCCGCTCCAGCCTGCGCCAGGTCGAGTTGGAGAGTGGCAAGGTGCTGCGCAAGGCCGAGCTGCCGCCGACGCTGTTCGGCGAGGGGCTCGCCTGGGTGCACGACGAGCTCGTGCAGCTCACCTGGCGCAACGGCATCGCGCTGCGCTGGGATCCGGCGAGCTTCACCAAGCGCGGCGAGTCCACCTACGACGGCGAGGGCTGGGGGCTGTGCTTCAACGGCACGCAGCTGGTGCAGAGCGACGGCAGCCATCGCCTGGTGTTCCGCGACCCGGCGACCTTCGCGCCGCTGCGCACGCTCGGCGTGACCGAGAACGGCCAGCCGGTGCAACACCTGAACGAGCTCGAGTGCGTCGGCGACACCATCTACGCCAACGTCTGGCTGACCGACCGCATCGTCGCCATCGCCCCGACCAGCGGCGTGGTGCGGGCGGACATCGATGCGAGTGGGCTGCTGACGGCGGACGAGCGGCGCGGCGCCGGCGAGGATGCGATCCTCAACGGCATCGCCCACGACGCCGCGAACAACACCTTCCTGGTCACCGGCAAGCTCTGGCCGAAGCTCTTTCGGGTGCGTTTCGTACCGCGTTGAGCCGCCCGCCGGCCGCCGGCGCCGGCCCGGCCAACCGCCAGCCGCCGGCGCGTCCGGCAGCCCCGATACGTCGCTGCAAACCGACAAAATTTCCCCTTTGCGGCGGAAAAACCTTGACTATTACATGCTCCGCAGGTGACCTCTGGCCTGGAAGGCGCCCTGGTGCGATGCCATGTCGCCGGCCATGCGTTCCGACGAGAGACCTGCCGAATCGAGAGCTTGAGGATGTAGATTGCGCGGTGGCGTGGCGCCTGAGGGGTAGGCGCTCGCCGACCGGTTCGTGTCCGACATATGGGGGGTAACAAGGGGGAAACGGGAGTGGGCCCGCGCGCCGTTCGCACGGCGCATACGGCCCTGCTCGCCGGGCTGATCGTGCTGTGCGGATATCGCTCCGCCGACGCGCAGTTCACCCAGTCCGAGTATCGCGCCGCCGACGGCACCGCGTACCAATTGGTGCGCGTCGTCAGCCCGGTCGGCGCCGGTGCGGATCGCCAGCGCATCACCACGCTGAGCGGTTCCTCCAGCGGCAGCGGCGGCTGCAGCGTCTCCGGCGCGGTCGCCGGCCAGGTCGCCTCCAGCGTCGTCGGGGCGTTCCCGCCGGGCCAGGTGCTGCACAACTACGACTCGATCAAGCGCACCGCCATCCTGGTACCGAGCAGCGTCACCTCGATCACCTTCGAGCCCGGCAACGCCGGGCGCCTGACGATCGGTACCGGCGCCGGCGCGGTGAACGTCTGCCGCGTCCCCGGCGACTGTCCGGGCAGCAACTCCGCGCCGATCGTGCCGCTGACCAGCGGCACCGGCGGCATCCCGCCGGCCTGCATCGCCAACGGCGTCTCGACCGCGTGCGATGGGTCGAATCTGCGCAACACCATCGCCTTCGGCGTACCCGCCAGCGGCAGCCCGCCGCTCTGCAACTCGGCCGCCAGCGTCACCACCTCGACCTTCGTCTGCGCGCCGGAGCCGAGCGACGGCTTCGCCCTGCAGCCGGGGCAGGCGGTGGTCTTCGTCTACAACGGTTCGCTCGCCGGACTCGGTTTCGGCGTCGGCGCCTCGGGGTTCGGCATCGACACCAACGGTTCCAACTCGCCCGGGTGCGCCGCCGGCAGCGTGGTGAGCGCCGCGTCGCGCAACGACAGCAGCGCCGCTCCGCCGCTGCCGACCAGCACGCCGACGCCGACCTCGACGTACACCTTCACGCCGACGTATACGGCGACCTTCACCGCGACGCCGACCCACACGCCGACTGCCACCGTCACCAGGACCTTCACCGCGACCTACACGCCGAGCGCCACGCCGACGCGTACGCCGCTGTGCGGCAACGGCGAGGTCGAGCTCCCCGAGCAGTGCGACGACGGCAACACCGCCGATGGCGACTGCTGCTCGGCGACCTGCCGCTACGATGCGGCGGGCGCCGCCTGCGCCAGCGACAGCAACCAGTGCACCGCCGACCAGTGCGACGGCGCCGGCGCCTGCACGCACGCCGAGCGGCCGGTCGGCTACACCTGTGACGACGGCGACCTGTGCACCACCGCCGACCAGTGCGTGCTCGGCGGCATCTGCCGCGGCGGCGCGCCGCTGGTCTGCGACGACGACGACGAGTGCACCAACGACACCTGCGATGCGCAGCTCGGCTGCCTGTTCGAGGTCGGCACCGAGAGCATGGAGTGCGACTCCTGCTCGGACGGCATCGACAACGACGGCGACGGGGTCATCGACGGCGAGAACCCGAACTGCTCGTCGTTCTACATGCTGCAGCGCTTCGCCGTGGTCGGCACCTCGACGCTCGGCCTGCGCAGCCTGCGCATCGGCCGCGAGGTGCAGATCCGCCAGCCCGACGCCGATCCGATGGCCGCCGAGCTCTCGCCCATCCCGCGCGCCGGCGCCTGTGGCGTCGACCTCAAGGCCGGGCTCGACATCCTCATCACCGGCGACCTGGCGCTCGACGGCAAGGCGCTGTTCATCGGCGACGGCCCGCCGACCCGCATCATGCGCGAGTTCGCCAACGACGCTCCGCTCGGCAGCAGCGTGACGATCAACGTCACGCCGCCGCTGGTCGGGCCGAAAGCGCTGTGCACCGACGGCGTCACCATGTGCAGCGCCGGCTGCCCGGCGCCGCACGTCTGTCAGGACTCGCTGCCGATCACCGATCCGCGCAATCCGTTCGTCAACGACGAGGGGACCGCGACCACCTTCCAGCGCTGCCTGGCGACGCTGGCGGGCGTGCCGACGACCGAGGAGATGGTCGGCCTGCTGCCCTCGACGCAGTCCTTCCCGAAGATCTTCCTGCGCCCGGGCGCGACCCAGGAGATCGTCCTCGGCCCCGGCCAGCAGGTGGTGGACATCGAGGCGCTCTACCTGCGCCGCGGCGCCAAGCTGACCATCCGCGGCGAGGCGAGCACGGTGGCCATCCTGCGCGTCGCCGCCGGCCTCCGGGTCGGCGCCCAGGCGTCGGTGCTGCACGCCGGCGGGCTGACCCCCGATCGCATGCTGTGGATGGTCGGCGGCGCGCGCGGACCGGTGCGGATCAACAGCGAGGGCAAGTTCGACGGCACCCTGATCGCGCCGAAGCGGCGCAAGATCGCGGTCGGCGCGCAGGTCGAGGTGCAGGGCGCGCTGATCGGCAAGCGCGTCCGCATCCGCAAGGAGACGCAAGTCGTCCACCGGCCGTTCACCGCGCTGCTGGAGAACGAGAATGACGGCCTGCTGGTCTACGTCCGCTCCGCCTACCTGGGGGCGGCGGGCACCAACGCGCGCGACACCGGCAACCTGCAGCTGGTTGCGGTGGTGGACGACAACCTGAGCCGCACCTTCGGTCCGGCGCTGGCCGCGAACGAGCCGATCACCCTCACCGTGCAGGATGCCGCCGGCTACGCGGTGCCGGTGACGCTCAGCGGCTGTGCCCGGCGCAGCGACCGCCTGTACAGCTGCCGCAACGGCGACACGCACGCCACCATCAAGGCGGCGCGCGACGACGCGCGCATCTTCACGCTGAAGATCACCCGCCGCCGCATCCCCGCGGAGCAGGTCGGCAGCACCCTGCCGCTGGCACCGGTGCGCGTCACGCTGCAGCACGGCACGGTGTCGCGCCACGGCGACATCGGCACCATCGCCAGCCTGTGCCGCAAGCAGGGCGACCTGATCCTCAAGTGCCGCCGTCCGTAGGCGGCGCGCCGGGCCGGTTGAAGTTCGCGCGCTGATCGACCATCGTCTCGCGCATGTCGCGCGGACCGATCAGCCAGTTCATCAGCCACCACTACCGCCACTTCAACGCCGCCGCCCTGGTCGACGCGGCGGAAGGCTACCGCACACACCTCGACGCCGGCGGCAAGATGCTGGTGACGCTGGCCGGCGCGATGAGCACCGCCGAGCTCGGCCTGTCGCTGGCCGAGATGATCCGCCAGGACAAGGTGCACGGCATCAGCTGTACCGGCGCCAACCTGGAGGAGGATCTCTTCAACCTGGTGGCGCACGACCACTATGTGCGCATTCCGAACTACCGCGAGCTGACCGGCGCCGACGAGCAGGCGCTGCTCGACCGCCAGCTCAACCGCGTCACCGACACCTGCATCCCCGAGGAAGAGGCGATGCGCCACCTGGAGCACAACCTCGCCCAGGAATGGCACGCCGCCGACCGCGCCGGCGAGCGCTGGCTGCCGCACGAGTTCTTCTACAAGCTGATCCGCAGCGGCCGCCTGACGCCGTCCTACCAGATCGATCCGCAGCACTCCTGGCTGCTGGCGGCATGCGAGAAGAATCTGCCGCTCTTCGTGCCCGGCTGGGAGGACTCGACGCTCGGCAACATCTTCGCCGCGCACTGCATCGCCGGCAAGGTGAAGCGCGTCGAGGTGATGCGCGCCGGTGTCGAGTACATGATCGCGTTGTCGAAGTGGTACCAGGCGCATGCCGCCGACGGCATCGGCTTCTTCCAGATCGGCGGCGGCATCGCCGGCGACTTCCCGATCTGCGTCGTGCCGATGCTGGAGCAGGACCTGCGCATGGAAGGCATCCGCAAGTGGGCCTACTTCTGCCAGATCAGCGACTCGACGACCTCGTACGGCTCGTACTCCGGCGCGGTGCCGAACGAGAAGATCACCTGGGGCAAGCTGGGCATCGACACGCCGAAGTACATCATCGAGTCCGACGCGACGATCGTCGCGCCGCTGATCTTCGCCTACGTGCTCGGCTGGTAGCGCGGCCCTCCGCGGCCGCTCGTCCGCGCGGCCCTCGCGGCCGCTCTTGCGCAACCGACGCGGACGCTGACGCGCTGCTCGATTCGCCGCACGGGTTCCGTCGAACTGCTGGCTTCGCCGGCTTGACGATTCTTCCTTGTGAAGGCGCCGGCGGGTGCGCGTCTTGGCGCGCGCTCACGTACGGTGCCGCCGCAGCGCCTGCGCGGCGATGGCGAGCAGCAGCGCGACGGCGGCGACGAGGCCGGTCAGGCTTGCCGCCGGCGCCGGTGCGGCCGGAGCTGCGGCGCAGACTCCGCCGCGGCACACTGCGCCGCTGACGCACTGCCCTGCGGCGCTGCAGGCGCCGCCGATCGGCACTCGCCCAGGCGTCGCGGTCGGGGGGGCGGACGCGGCGTGCGTTGGCGTTGCCGTGCCGGTCGCCGTGCTGGTCGGCGTGGCGGTGGCGCTGGACGTTGCCGTTGCGGTGGCGGACGGCGTCGAGGTGGTGCTGGCGGTGACCGTGGCAGTCGCGCTGCTGGTCGGCGTGGCGGTGGCAGTGGACGTTACCGTTGCGGTGGCGGACGGCGTCGAGGTGGTGCTGGCGGTGACCGTGGCGGTCTCGCTGGGTGTGGGGGTGTCGGTGTCGGAAGGCGTCTCGGTGTCGGAAGGCGTCTCGGTGTCGGATGGCGTCTCCGTGGGGGTCGCCGACGACGCCGTTACGTTGAGGTGCATCGTGCCACCGTCGTCCAGGAAGGCGGTGACGAGGATGTAATACACCCCCTCATCTACACTCATGTTGATCGACGACTGCAGGACTCCGTCTTCCGCGTCGTCGTTGCACACCAAATCGTCCGTTCCGGGGGGACAGACATCGCTGCGCAACACCGTCAGGATGGTGTCGTAGTTGCTACCCAGCGTGTCGACATTCAGCCAACCATAGCCTGGCGCCGAGTACCTGAACCAGACACTCCGCCCCCTTGTGGCTAAGTCGTCTCCGCACATTGGGACTGGGTCGTCACCGCTCGCCGTTGCCTCGGTCGTGTCAAGGGTTGTCGAGAAGCTACCGACGTCGGAGGGGATCTCCACGGCGTTGTCACACAAGTCGTTGGCCGGTTGCGCCCAGACCGACCCAGCGCCGAGGCAGGCGACGACCAGATAGCCGAGTAGCAGTGCTCCCTTCATGCTCGCTTGCCGACGCCGGTGGTAGTCAATACCGAGCGCCCCGGAAGTCAATCCGGAATCTTTCCGTGCCGCGAGCGCTCCACTGCGCGCGCTCGAAGCGCACCAGCTCCATCCCGCCGGCGAGGACGCCGAACAGCTCGACGGCGTTGTCGCCGCGGTGGAGCGCCCGCTCCGGCGGCAGAGTCCCGAACTGCATCTGACCAGCACCGGCGGACTGCTGAATTTCGACGCCGGACCCAACCGCCCGCGTACGAACGCCGGCAGCACGCCGCCGCCTACTTCTGCCAGATCAGCGACTCGACGACCTCGTACGGCTCGTACTCCGGCGCGGTGCCGAACGAGAAGATCACCTGGGGCAAGCTCGGCATCGACACGCCGAAGTACATCATCGAGTCCGACGCGACGATCGTCGCGCCGCCGGTCTTCGCCTACGTGCTCGGCTGGTAGCCCCGTTCACTGATCGAGGCGCAGCAGGATCTGTCCGCCGATCGCGATGCCGAAGACCTCGACGCGATTGGCGCCCGCCCTGAACGCCGACTCCGGGAGCAGGGCGCCGAACTGTACGCGCCCGTCCGAGCCGATGAAGCTGTCGGTGGTGGCGGCGATGACGCCGTTCACCGCGATCGCCAGTGGCGGCGGCGCGTCGATGGCATCGCTCGGCATCAGGCGGCCGCGCACGAACGCCGGCACCGCGCCGCGCGGCCGGCGCACGTCGTCGTAGAGCGCGGCGTCGAAGAGCTCGGCGCGAAACGGCGTCGGCCGGCGGACGAGCTGCTCGACGCGCTGACCGATCAGGTGCGGCGACGGTCCGTTGGCCAGCAGTGTCTCGACCGGCGTGCCGGGCGGAAACAGTTCCGCCTGCGCCTGCCAGCCAGCCGCTTGCAGCGGTCGCTCGGCGGACAGCGTCAGCTTCGTCAGGTCGAGCTGATTGTCGAGGCTGGCAGGTGTGAACGCGACCTTCTCGGTTCCACCCGGCGCGGCCGGGTTGTGCCGATCGACGCCGTCGATACGCCAGGTGATTGCCGCGCCGAGCAGCGCCGCGACGGTTGGCAGCACGTCGATGGTCTGCACGCTGCGGTCGTCGATCAGCCCGTCGCGCTGGCCCGGCGCCTTGATGAACAGCGGCACCCAGAGGATGTCGTCGGCGTTGCTGGCGGTGAGGAAGCGCTGCGATTCACCCGGCCGGAAGCTGACGCCGTGGTCGGCGGTGACGATCAGCAGCGCGTCGTCGTAGAGCCCGGTGGCGTGCAGGCGCTCGAGCAAGCGGCCGAGCAGGCGATCGACCAGGCCGAGCTGCAGCAGATAGCGCTGCTGCTCCGCCGCCGCGCCGGCGCGATTGTCGGCCGGCCAGGCGAGCATCGCCTGGCGCTGGTCGAGGTCGAGCGGCCGGCGGTGGAAGTCGGCCGGCGGCGCGTTGTAGCGCACGCCGGAGGGGAAATATTCGTACGGGTAGTGCGGCAGCAGGACGTGCGCGAACCACAGCGTCGGCTGCGGCTGCGGGGCGATGCGCTCGACGAATGCGGCGAAGGAGCCGGCGCGGTCGCCGCGCACCGGCGCGGTGAGGTTGTCCTTCAGCCAGTGCTCGAAGCGGAACGTCCACTGCCGGCCGATGTCGGGCAGCTGCGTGCGCCAGGCGGGCGGCGCCAGCATGTGCAGCCAGATCACCAGCGCGTCGCCGACCAGCAGCGCCGGGCGGAGCCGCTCGCTGTCGGCGGGCGGGCGGGCGCACGACGGCGCGGCGCAGAGCTGCGTCACCGGCTCCAGCACTTCGAGGCGATAGTGCGGCGCGAGCAGCGAAAAGAGCGTGTCGGGGTGCTCGGCGCTGACCGGGATGCGGTTGTGGTCGGGCAGCTGGCCGGTGAGCAGCGCCGGCACTGCCACCGGCGTGTAGTCGGCGACCGTGGTCGCGTTGCGATACCACGTCGCGCCGGCCGCCAGCGCCGCGAAGCTCGGGAAGCGCCCGGCGTCGATGCCGCCGGCGTCGTCGAGCAGGGCGCCGAGCGCCAGCTCGTCGAACACCACCATCACCACCGGAACCGGACGGGCGATCGGTTGGGTCGCCCCCGCAGCGGCCGCCGCTGGCCGCACCAGCGAGGCGACCGGGGAGTGGAAGAGGAAGACCAGCGGGAAGATGACCGCGGTGACCGCGAGCAGGCTGCACAGCTGGCGCACGGCGTGGCGCTGCGCATAGGCGCGCGCCGCCAAGCCCCCGGCGACGGCCGCCACGCCGAGCGCCAGGCTCGGCGGCAGCGCCACCGCCCGGTGCAGCGGCGGCAGCACGGTCAGGCCGACCAGCCCGCTGACGCACAGCAGCTGCGCCGCCCACCAGGCGCGCGGCCCGAACAGGCGGGCGACGGTGGTGAACGCGATCGGCAGCAGCGGCGGCAGCACGGCGAAGGCGAGCGCGAAGCCGACGATGGTCGCCGGCGCCGCGCCGTGCGCGACGAAGAACGTCGGATAGCGCCCGAGCAGGTCGTAGAGCGGCTGCGCGACGGCAAAGCCGCTGAGCGCGAAGAGATGCAGCGCGCCGGCCGCCAGGCGGGGTGGCGGCCGGCGAGGCGAATCGGACGACGGAGCGGCGGTCACCGCGGCCATCGATTCCGTCCCTGCCGCCGGCTGTCAAATCGCCGACGCGGGCTGCTTCTTTTGCACCCTGGCGCGGCACCGCCGGCGACGATGCGGCGAGCCAGCCGGTCTGCGTTGGACCCAGCTGCTTTGTCTCTGTCTGGGCAATCGCGTGGCTGCTAGATTCACCGCGCCCCGGCGGGGGCGATGCTTGCATGCGGATCCACACCCGGTTGCTGGTCCTGCTCCTCGCCATGCTCGCGCTCTACGGCGCGGCGCTGGTCGCACTGCGCCGCGCCACGCAGCGGATCGGCAACGGGGTGCTGGAGACGCAGCTCGCCGAAGCTGCCGGCCATCTCGACAGCACCCTCGCCCTGGAGCGCGCGCCGATCGAGCGCTCGGTGTTCGACAACACCTTCTGGGACGAGATGATCGCCTTCGTCTCCGACCCCGACCCGGAATGGGCCCGCGAGTACATCGACGAGGCCTTTCCCGTCTTCGGCATCCAGCAGGCCTGGGTCTTCGACCCCGCCCTGCGGCTGGTCTACGCGATGCCCGGTCCGGATGCCGCCACCCGCCAGCCCGCGGTCGAGGCGCTGCGTCGCGCCGTCGCCCGCGACCCGTTCGGGCGTTTCTACGGTCGCGTCGGCGACATGGTCGTCGAGTACTTCTGCGCGCCGATTCAGCCGAGCGACGACCTGCAGCGGCGCGCCGAGCCGCGCGGCTGGTTGGTGGCGGCGCGCGGGCTCGATGCGAAGTACCTGGCGAAGCTGAGCGCTGTGTCCGGCGCCGCGCTGACCCTGGTGCCCGACAGCGGCGGTACGGTGCCGACCAATCGCATCGATGACGCCGCCAGCCGGGTGGTGCTGTTTGCGGCGCTGCGCGACGCCGCCGGCGCTCCGGTCGCGCTGCTGCGGGCGCAGCGCGACAATCTCGGCCTGCCGGTGCTCCGGCGCGCGCTGGTCGAGTACAACTGGCTCGCCGTGGCGTTTGCCGGCGCCAACCTGTTGCTGCTCGGCGTGTTCGTCGTCGTCTGGGTGCGCAACCCGCTGCAGCGCATCTCCGAGAGCCTGGATCGGCAGGAGATCGCGCCGGTGCAGCGCTACCTCGGCGCGCGCCACGAGTTCGGCACCATCGCGCGCTTGATCCAGAGCTTTCTCGGACAGCGTCGCGCGCTGCTCGGCGAGATCGAGATGCGCAGGCGCTCCGAGCAGGCGCTGCGCGAGGCGCGCGACCTCGCCGACCAATCGGCGCGCGCCAAGTCCGACTTCCTCTCGGTGATGAGCCATGAGCTGCGCACGCCGCTCAACGCGGTCATCGGCTACGCCGACATCCTGCTCGACGAGCGCCCGCGCCCCGACCAGGTGGAGTACCTGCGTACGCTGCGCTTCGCCGGCGCGTCGCTGCTCGCCCTGGTCAACGACGTGCTGGACTTCAATCGCATCGAGGCCGGCAAGCTGACCATCGAGCGCCGCGAGTTCGATCCCGCCGGGTTGATCGAGATGCTGCTGCGCACCTTCCGGCCGCAGGCGGACGCGGCCGGGCTCACCGTCGGGGCGGCGCTGGACCCGACCCTTCCGCTGCGCGTGGTCGGTGATCCGCTGCGCCTGGCACAGGTGCTGAGCAACCTGATCGGCAACGCCATCAAGTTCACGCCGGCCGGCAGCGTCACCGTCGCCATCGCCGTGCTGGCGGCCGACGCAGACAGCGCGCGCCTGGAGTTTCGCGTCACCGACACCGGGATCGGCATCGCGGCCGACAAGCAGAAGCTGATCTTCGAGGTCTTCACCCAGGCCGAGTCCGACACCACGCGTCGCTACGGCGGCAGCGGCCTCGGCCTCAGCATCGCGCAGCGCCTGGTCGCGTTGATGGGCGGGGTCATCACGGTCGAGAGCGCCCCGCTGCACGGCGCGACGTTCAGCTTCGCCCTGAGCTTCCCGCTCCCCGGCGCCCCCGCCGCGCGCCAGCTGCCGCTGTCGATCTCGTAGCCGCGCGCCGCGGCGCCGCTCAGCTCGCCGCCGGCGGGTCGACCGGGAAGCCGCTCTCGCGCCAGGCCTTGATGCCGCCGTCCAGTGCCACGGCGCGGCGGAAGCCCATCTCGCGCAGGGTCGCCACCGCCAGGGTCGAGATGAGGCCCAGCTCGCAGTAGACGGCGATGCGGCGGGTCGGGTCGGGCAACTCCTTGTTCACCCGCAGCTCCAGCTGGCCGCGCGGCAGCAGGCGTGCGCCGGGGATGTGGCCGGCGTCGAAGGCGTCGCGCTCGCGCACGTCGAGCACGATGAACGCGTCGCTGCCCTGATCGCTGCTGAGGCGCTGGTGCAGCTCGGCGAGCGCCAGGAACGGCACCGACGCGCTCGCCTCGGCGAGCAGCTGGGCGACGGTCTTGCCGCCGCTGACGTTGGTACGCAGCGCCTCGGTGATGTGCGTCGGCATGCCCAGGTCGAGGTGGCGCATCATGTCGACGAACTCGGCGCGCTGGCGCTTCTGCAGGCGCGGGTTGGCGGCCAGCTCGGCGCCGATGGTCGAATGGTCGCGCTCCTTGTACTCGTGCGCCGGGTACACGTTGAGCGCCGGATCGAGCTGCAGCAGGCGGCCGAACAGGCTGTCGTACAGCGCCTCCGGATCGCCGCTCGGCAGGTCGGTGCGGCCGGTGGCGCCGATCAGCAGGGTGTCGCCGGTGAAGACGCGGTCCTCGACCCGCAGGCACATCGAGTCGGCGGTGTGTCCCGGCGTGTGCATCACCTGCAGACGCAGGCGGCCGATGGCGATCATCTCGCCGTCGCCGACCCGCATGTCGACGAACGGCGCCGGGCTGTCGCGGTACATGACCGAGGCGGCGCGCAGCTGCTGCGCCAGCTGCTTTGCTGCCGAGAAGTGGTCGGCGTGCGTGTGCGTGTCGATGACGTGGTGGATGCGCAGCCCGTCGCGCGCCGCCAGCGCCAGGTAGCGGTCGATCTGGCTGATCTCGGGATCGATCAGCGCCGCGGCGCAGGTGTCGGCGCAGCCGACGAGATAGGACCGGCAACCACCGGTGGCGATCTGCTCGAAGATCATGTCGTCCTCTCAGGCTTCCGGGCGTCGCAGCGAAACCGGGCGACGCGGCGTCAGACGGGATCGGCTCTGTCTCCGCGCCTCCGTGCGAGTCCTCGTGGCCTCGCCGACTAGCTTGCGTCGAGATGCGCGCGCACCACCTCCGGTGGGATCTTGTGCCGCGGCAGGTCGCGCGCGGCGTTGAGGCGCAGCAGGTGGAAGACGAAGACGGCGAAGCTGAACCCGGCGCCGACGATGGCCAGCACCGGCAACGCGCCGGGATCGGCCTCGAAGCTCTTCACCTGCGTCGTGACGATCAGGATGCAGCCGACGCACACCGCCAGCGCGGCCGCCGCGGCGCGCCAGACGTCGCCGACTGCGCCGCTGGCGCCGCGCCGCAGTATGCGGCGCAACTCGCCGGGCGAGAAGTGGTCGAGGAACCACCCGGTGCGCTCGTCGACGGCGCGTTGATTGGGTGGCGCCAGCAGCTTGCCGGTCAAGGGGTCGATTGCCGACTTGCCCTCGCGGTGGCGCTCGATGCCTTGCAGGATCTGGCCGTGCGCCTCGGCGTCGATCGCGAAGCGGCGGGCGAACAGGTAGGCCAGCGTCGAGCACAGCGCCGGGGTCAGCGCGAAGATTGCCCGGATGGCGAGCACCACCTGTGGGTTCTGCGTGGTGTTGGGCACGTAGCCGAGCGTGCCGAGGATGGCGATCGGGATCGCCGCACTGGGGATGGCGACGAACTTCGGCAGCATGCCCCAGAAGGCGCTGTACTGCGCCTCGCGCCGCTTGCCGGTGTGCAGCTCGTCGTAGTCGATCACGTCGGCCTGAATCGCCGGGGCGAGGAAGAGGCCGGCACCGAAGCCGGCTCCGGCCCAGGCCAGCAGCAGCATCAGTGGCACGGTGTCGCCTTCGCCGAGCCAGAACATCCCGGCGCCGCCGGTGATGCCGAGCGCGAAGCTGGCCAGCCAGGCGGAGCGCTTGCCGATGTGGCGCGCCAGCTTCACCCACAGCGGCAGGGTGAGGAAGCCGGCGATGAAGTAGGTGCCGAGGAATATCGCCAGCCAGCGCTCCTCGTTGGCCGGGCGGATGACGTAGGAGTTGAAGAACGGCATCAGCGTGCCGGGGATGGCGCCGGCGACGCTGCCGACGACGTACGACTGCAGCAGGATGCGGAACTGCGGGTTGCGCAGCGCGCGCCGCACCCCGGGCACGAAGGGATTCGACTCACGGGAGCTGAAGTCGGGTCGTTCGCGCACGGTGGCGACCAGCACCCAGTAGGTCAGCACCAGCACCACGGCGGTGAACCAGCCCATGCTGGCGAAGATCTCGCGTGGGCCGAGCGCGTAGCTCGCCATCACC
This sequence comes from Deltaproteobacteria bacterium, assembly GCA_033764095.1. GTDB lineage: Bacteria > Desulfobacterota > Binatia > HRBIN30 > CADEER01 > JBDTMT01. Next base: position 20,818 of record JANRJF010000148.1, read on the forward strand.
CCAGGGGCGACGGCGGCGACGATGGTACCGAGGATGGCGAATCCCTCGCGCACGCCGAACAGGCGCGAGCGCTCGTGGTAGTCGAGCGTCAGCTCGGGGCCGAGCGCGTAGTGCGGCAGCGCGTAGACGGTGTGGAAGACGAAGTAGAGGACGAAGGTGACGCCGAACCACAGCGCCGCCTCGCGTGTCGACAGCGCCTCCGGCGGGGTGAAGAGCGCCCAGAAGGCGAGCGCGCAGAGCGGCGCGCCGAGCGCCATGTAGGGGCGGCGGCGCCCCCAGCGCGTGTGGGTGCGGTCCGACAGCCAGCCGACGAACGGATCGCTCAATGCGTCGAGCGCGCGCGCCACCGCGATGGCGATCGCCAGGTAGCCGAGCGGCACCAGCACCACGTCGGCGTAGAACTTCGGCATGTGGATGAGGATCGGCACCAGCATCGCCGCGCCGGCGATGTTTGGCAGCCCGTAGGCCAGCGCCAGGCCGAGCCCGACCCGCTCGTCATGGCGCAGCCGCGCGGGCGCCGCAGGCGGCTCGGGGGCGGACAGCGGCGCGGCAGCCATTCGAGCGATATGCGACCGCGCGCGCGGCCGAAGCAAGCCGCCGGCCGAAGTTTCGCCGCCGGGGCTCAGTGCACCAGCGGCTCGTCGAGCCGGAAGTAGACGGCGCGCTGGCTGCCGCACAGCGTGCAGGCGACGGCGGCGACGCGCAGCCGCACGCCGTCGATCGCCTCGGCGGTGTGCGCCTCCAGCTTGAGCGGCCCGCCACACAGCGGACACGGGTTGGCGGTCGCGCGCAGCTCGATGACGGCGACCGAATCGACCGGGATCGGCCGTTCGGGCGACCCCCCGTCCTCCAGCTGTGCCAGCTGCTCGATCTCCTGCGCCAGCCGCTGCTGGGCGCGATCGCGCAGCCGTCGTTGCGCGCGTCCGCGCCGCCGTTCCGCCATCGCGCGACGATGCGGCACGCCGCGCGCCCAGGCAAGCCGGGCGCCGGCCGGAGCCGTTCTGGTCGTTGCGGGTACTCGGCGGCGTGGTTCGGCATGGATCGACTGCGTGCGCCACTCCTGCGGCGCGGAAGGGACCTAACCGCTACGGCGTCAGCTGGGCGCGCACGCGCTACGGCTACGGGTACTCGCAGCAGCTGCTCGCCCAGCTCACACCCCAGCGCCGCAAGATCCTGCAACCGCGGCTGCCGATCCGCCCCGGCGAGGATCGCATCCCGACCGAGGCGCTGTTCGTCTCACAACCGCCGCCGCGCCGAGAGCGAACGGTTGCCCGCCGCTTCGCCGGATCACCGCTGCTTGAACACGATGGCGCGCGGCTCGAGCTCGTAACGCGCCTGCGGACACTGCAGCTGGCGGACTTCGCGCGCCAGCGCATCGAGGAAGAGGTCGCGCGGGTAGTCGGCGAGCTCCGGCAGCCGCGCCCACTCGTCGGCCGCGGGCACGCTGACGATCGCCAGGCAGTCGCCGCCGCCGAGCTCCCACCAGAAGTCGTGGTGCCCGCGCGCCAGCTTCACCCGCACGGTGCCGCTGCGGCCGTCACTGGTGATCGTCACGCGGTCGCCGAGACTCGCCCTCACCGCACCGCGGCGGCCGGCGGTGCGCGCCGGCAGCAACAACCAGAGCGGGTACGCCGCCAGCCCCGCCAGCCCGGCGTAGAGCCCGGCCGTCAGCCAGAAGCCCAACGGGTTGTCCGCGCGCTGCACGTAGACGGCAAAGCCGCGCGACGGGATCCACAGCGAGCCGTTCTGGATGCCAAGCCACAGCAGGATGAGAAAGAACAGCGCCAGCGCGGCGAAGAACGCCACCGCCAATTTCTCGCGCTGCGTCATCGCGATGCCCCCGGCGCCAGGGTCCGGCCGAATCGGGGCGTCCGACTCGGCACGCCCTCTGCCGCTCACGCGCGCCCGATGTCGGGCGGGTTGCGTTCCCTCAGCAGGGACAGCTCGGCAACTGGCACATCTCGCCCGGCCCGACGACGAGTCCGACCTCGCAGAGCGGAACCGCGGGCGGCTGCGCCGGCTCACCGTGTGCGACGTCGCCGCAATTGATCTCCAGGTCGACGATGCGAATGGAATTCGGGCACTGGCTCTCGAGCAGCACGATGTCGAGCGGTGAGAAGCTCTTCTGCGTGATCTGCCCGCATTCGTCGCCGCTGACGATCAGGTTCACCGCCGCCGCGTAGCCGACCGCGGAGACGCCCGCCACGACGATGGGCGCCAACACCACCATCGTCAGCGGGTGCGCGCGCCGCAGCATAGCCAGCGCGCCGATGACCAGGGCGAGTACGAGCATGCCCAGTCCAACCATGCTGAGCACCGGCGCGCCGGCGATCAGCGGTCCGACCGTGACCAATCCGTCGGCCTGGGCCGCCACCGCGTGCGGCAGCATGATCCCGGCAATCGCCAGCGAGACCTGTCCGAGCCTGCGAATGCTCATCACGCGCTCCTCCCGCCCACCGATCGTCGCGGGCGCCGGATCCTACCGACCAGACGAGGAAAGGCAAACGCCGACCGGCGCTCGAGCGCCCGTCGACCAGCGTGTTGGGGCCGGGCGCCGAAGCTACCCAGCATACGGACGGTAGCGCGGCCCTCCGTGGCCGCCTCTAAGCCGATTCGCCAAGCAAGAGCGGCCACGGAGGGCCGCGCTACTGCTCGGCGCCCCCATCGTGTCACGCTTCGATCGACATCGA
>JANRJF010000149.1:0-9818 GCA_033764095.1 Deltaproteobacteria bacterium
AGCTGCGTCGACGTCGTCCTCAAGTACGCCGCCAACAACCTCTGGAAGGATTGACGGCGCGGGCCGGCTCAGGGAAGCGTGGGCTTGCCTGAGCCGGCTGCAGCCGAGAGAGCCCGATGCCGCCGATCGACAGCGTCTTCCGCCCGTTTCGCCATTCGGACGCCGAGCGCAGCGACCGCGCCGCCGGCGACCGCGCCCGCCATCGCAACAAGGTGCGCCAGGCGATCCGCGACAACATCGCCGACATCATCGCCGAGGAGTCGATCATCGGGAAGGATCGCGACCGCATCATCAAGGTCCCGATCCGCGGCATCAAGGAGTACCGCTTCATCTACGGCAACGCCTCGCCCGGCGTCGGCCAGGGCAACGGCCAGTCGCAGCCAGGCCAGGTGGTCGGCCGCCAGCAGGGCGACGCCCAGGGACAGCCGGATCGCGCCGGCGACCAGCCCGGCGTCGACTACTACGAGACCGACGTGCGGCTCGACGAGCTCATCGAGCTGATGTTCGAGGACCTCGAGCTGCCCGATCTCGAGCGCAAGCGGATGCGCGAGATCCCCTCCGAGAAGACCGCCAAGCGCAAGGGCTACCGGCAAGTGGGAATCCGCCAGCGCCTCGACAAGCGGCGCACCATGCGCGCCCGCGTCAAGCGCATGATGGCGACCAAGGAGCGCGGCGACGGCGCCGACGAACGGCGCTTCCCGTTCCACGACGACGACCTCATCTACAAGCACCTGGTCACCGACGTGCGCGAGGAGTCGAACGCCGTGGTGATGTGCCTGATGGACACCTCCGGCTCGATGGACACGATGAAGAAGTACCTGGCGCGCTGCTTCTTCTTCCTGCTCTACCAGTTCATCCGCTCCAAGTACCGCAACGTCGAGCTGGTCTTCATCGCCCACCACACCGAGGCCAAGGAAGTCACCGAGGAGGAGTTCTTCCACAAGGGCGAGTCGGGCGGCACGCTGATCTCGTCGAGCTACCAGAAGGCGCTCGACATCATCGTCGAGCGCTACCACCCGACGCTGTGGAACATCTACGCCTTCCACTGCTCGGACGGCGACAACTTCGACACCGACAATGCCAACGCGCTGCGCACGGCGAAGGAGCTGACCGAGGTGTGCAACCTGTTCGGTTACGGCGAGATCAAGCCGATGGGCTCGCGCGCCTACGAGAGCTCGATGCTCAACGTCTTCCGCCGCCTCGACGCCGAGAACTTCCAGACCGTGCTGATCGAGCGCAAGGAAGACGTCTGGCCGAGCTTCAAGGCGCTGCTCGCCAAGGAGCGCGTGGCCGAGTCGGCCTCGGCCTGAGCCTCGCATGCCGCGCGTCTGGGACGTCAGCGACCTGGAGGGCTGGGACGAGCGCATCCGCGCGCGCGTCGAGGCGGAGGGGCTCGACTGCTACCCACAGGAGTTCGAGCTCTGCGACCACAACCAGATGCTCGCGTACATGGCGTACTCGGGCATGCCGTCGCACTATCCGCACTGGTCGTACGGCAAGTCGTTCGAGAAGCTGAAGACGCTCTACGACCACGGCGTCTCCGGCCTGCCGTACGAGATGGTGATCAACTCCAACCCGGCGCTCGCCTACCTGATGCGCGACAACTCGCTGCTGCTGCAGATCCTCACCATCGCGCACGTCTACGGGCACAACGACTTCTTCAAGAACAACTTCACCTTCCGCAGCACCCGCGCCGAGTACACCATCCCCACCTACAAGGCGCACGCGCAGCGCGTGCGCGCCTACCAGGAGGATCCGAGCATCGGCCTCGACCGCGTCGAGGCGATCCTCGACGCCGCGCACGCGCTGTCGCTGCAGTGCCGCCGCAACCTGGCGGTGAAGAAGCTGAGCGACGCGGCGGCGCGCGAGGCGGCGATCGAGGCGGCCAAGCCGAGGGTCGATCCGTTCCACCGCATCCACCGGCCCCAGGAGCACGAGGAACCCGACCTGCGCCGCTCGCCGCTCGAGCCGGAGGAGGATCTGCTGCTCTTCATCCGCGACCACAACCGCTACCTGGCCGAGTGGGAGCGCGACCTGCTCACCATCGTCCACGAGCAGTCGCAGTACTTCATCCCGCAGATCGAAACGAAGATCATGAACGAGGGCTGGGCGTCGTACTGGCACAAGCGCATCCTCGACAGCCTTGAGCTCGACACCGACCTGCAGCTGGAGTTCATCGTGCGCCACAACCAGGTGGTCCGCCCGCACGAGGGCAGCATCAACCCGTACCATCTCGGCCTGCGCGTCTGGGAGGACCTGCATCGCCGCGCCGGCGGCGGCGCGGAGGGCGACGCGGCGATCTTCGTGGTGCGCGAATCGGACCGCGACACCGCCTTCCTGCGCCGCCACCTGACCGAGGAACTGATCCGCGATCTCGACCTCTTCCAGTACCAGCGCAAGGGCAACGAGTACGTCATCACCGAGGTCGCCGACGCCGACGGCTGGCGCGACATCCGCGACACCCTGGTCGCCAGCGTCGGGATGAACGGCGTGCCGGTGATCCGCGTCGTCGACGGCGACGTCGGCGGCAAGCGCACCCTGGCGCTGGAGCACGTGCACGACGGCCGCGACCTGCACCCCGAGTACGCCGAGCGCACCCTCGCCTTCGTCCACCAACTGTGGCAGCGCGAGGTGACGCTCGACACGGTGATCGGCGGCAAGCGCCAGGTACTGGTGCACAACGACCGCGGCTTCACCGTCAAATCGGGCAAGTAGCGGCGCCCATCACGATGCCGATCTACGAGTACCACTGCGGCAAGTGCCGCAAACGTTTCTCGGTGCTCACCCTGCGCGTCAGCGAGACCGCCGAGCCGATCTGCCCGACCTGCGGGACGCGCTCCGATGCGCGCCTGCCGTCGCGCTTCGCCACCCGACGCAGCGAGAGCGAGGAGTTCGGCGACCTCGACGGCGGCGACGACCTCGGCGACCTGGGCGACCTCGGCGACGACGCGGGCAGCGACGGCGCCGACGATTTCTAGCGCGAAACCGCCTCGCCGCTTGGCGTAGCAGATCGCATTCCGCGCTCCGCCGTCGCGGGCGCCAACCGATTGGCGCTTTCCCCGACTCCGACGAAGGGCGCAAGCGGCGCGGCGCGGCGGGGCGGAGAGCGCCCGGGGCGCTCCCGGCGCTCTCCCCGCAACAGGCCCTGGCATGTCTCATGCTGAACCGGGGGGCGGATGACGAGCGCCATGTCGAAAGGTTCCGAGCGCACGGCAGCGGCCGCCGACCGCGCGGCCGACGAGGCCCTGCTGCGCTTCCTCGCCAAGCACGGGCAAATCGAAGCGTGGTCGCGCCAGGCGATCGACGAGTACATGCGCCAGCACGGCGTCGCCGCCATCGAGGCGCTGTGTGACGGCGGCTTCGTCGGCGAAGACGCGGTGACCGAGCTGTTCCAACAGCACCTGCGGCTGCCGCGCGTCGACCTGTCGGCGCGGCCGGCGCTGCCCCGCCCGATCGACCCCGCCCTGCTGCGCCAGCATCTCGTCGTGCCCGCCGCGATCGACAACGGGCGCCTGCTGGTGGCGATGGCCAATCCCCTCGACTACGAGGCGATCAAGCGGCTGCACTTCGCCTCCGGCCTGCGCGTCGTGCCGGCGATCGCGCCGCTCAGCGAGGTCCGCGCCGCGCTTCCGAAAGCCACCCAGCCGGCCGCCGACGACGCGCCCCACAGCGGCGCCGCCGCCGCCGACGACGCCGAGAGCTCCGCCACGGTGATCAACAGCCCGATCGTCAAGATGGCCGCGCTGATGATCGAGCAGGGCATTGCGCAGCGCGCCAGCGACATCCACCTCGAGCCGACACTCGAAGGCCTGACGCTGCGCTACCGCATCGACGGCGTGCTGGAGGAAGTCACGCGCGTCTCGACCGCGGTGCGCAACCCGCTCGTCGCCCGCCTCAAGGTCATGGCCAAGCTCGACATCGCCGAGCGCCGCATCCCACAGGACGGCGGCGTCACCGTCACGGTGGACGGGCGGCGCATCGACTGCCGCGTCTCGACGCTGCCCACCCAGTACGGCGAAAAGGTGGTGATCCGCCTGCTCGACGCGACGCGCGCGCTGGCCAAGCTCGACCACCTCGGCTTCGAGCCCGGCGAGATGAGCCGCGTGTCCGAGGTGCTGAGCCAGTCGGAGGGCATGATCCTCACCACCGGCCCGACCGGCAGCGGCAAATCCACCACGCTCTACGCCATGCTGCAGGCGATCCTGTCGCCGGAGCTGAACATCGTCACGGTCGAGAACCCGATCGAGTACCGGCTGCCGGGCATCAACCAGACCGAGGTCAACGAGCGCCAGGGCATGACCTTCGCCGCGGCGCTGCGCTCGATCCTGCGCCAGGATCCGGACGTCATCCTGGTCGGCGAGATCCGCGACAAGGAAACCGCCGAGATCGCCATCCAGGCGGCGCAGACCGGCCACCTGGTGCTGTCGACGCTGCACACCAACGACTCGGTCGGCGCCATCACCCGCCTCACCAAGCTGGGCATCGATCGCGAGCTGATCGCCTCGACGCTGCTGATGGTCATCGCGCAACGCCTGGTGCGCCGCGTCTGCGAGAAGTGCGGCGCGCCGACGTCGCCGGATGAGTGGAACCACGTGCCGTTCCGCAAGGCGCTCGGCGACCATCCGGTGCGGCGCGGCAGCGGCTGCGCCGAGTGCCGCGGCGGCTTCCGCGGCCGCGTCGGCGTCTACGAGATCCTGCGCAATACGCTGGAGATGAAGCGCCTGATCGTCACCGGCGCGAGCGAGGTCGAGCTGCGCGACCAGATGCGCCGCCAGGGCGGCCGCACGCTGATGCAGGTGGCGCTGGAGAAGATCCGCCTCGGCCGCACGACGCCGGACGAGGTCGCGGCGGTGATCAAGTCCGACGAGGGCGTCGGCAACTGCCCGGGCTGCGGCGCCGAGGTGGACGAGCGCTTCCACGCCTGCCCGTACTGCGGCAACACCCTGCGCAACGACTGCGCCGGCTGCGGCGCGCCGTTGCAGGACGGCTGGGAGCGCTGTCCCAGCTGCGGCACGCTGATCGCCGGCCACGTCGAGGCGGCGGCCGAGCCGGAGCAGAAGCCGACGGTCGTGACGATGGTCGCGCCGAAGGCGCTGGCGGTCGGCTCGGTGCTCGGCGCCGGCACGCGCGGCCTGATCGCCGCCGGCGGGCTCGACGAGAGCGGCGCGGCGGAAGTCGAGCTGGCGGTGGTCGAGGCCTGTGGCCTCGCCTGCGCCGCCAGCGACGGCGGCGAGCTGCGCATCGAGATCGAGGTGTCGCGCGACGGCTGCAACGTCTGCCTGTCGGACGAGGGCCCGCCCTGGGCCTGGCCACGCCCCAACGCCAAGATCCCCGGGCTCGAGGCCTTCACCGGCGACACCGCTCCCGAGGTGCGCGCCTTCCTGATTCGCTCCTCGGTCGACGAAGCGAGCTACGAGCGCGTCGACCGCACCAACCGGCTGTGGCTGATCAAGCGCAGCGCCGCAGCCAGCCCCGCAATGGGAGTCGGCCATGTCGAGCTCACGCAGACGCAGACGCATCACTGACCCGCGCGGCTTCTCGCTCGTCGAGCTGCTGGTCGCCGTCGCCATCGTCGGCATCCTCAGCACCATGGCGGTGCCGGCATACAGCAAGCTGCGCCAGCGCTTCTTCGACGCCACCGCACTGAGCGACGTCGCCAACGCCGGCAAGGCGGTCGAAGCGCTCGACAGCACCGCCGCCTTCAAGGTCTCGGTCACCGGCCCGGGCGCGATCAAGCAGCTGCCGGGGCCGCGCGTGTCGAAGAACGTGACGTTGACCGTGACCCGCACCGTCGCGCGCAACGGGCGCGCGACCTACACCGTCAGCGGCACCCACAAGAACGGCACCGGTGCGACCTTCATCTTCAGCGGCGGCAAGGTCTACGCAAAGGGCGCCAAGCTCTGAGCCGGCCGCAGGAGGATTCGATGACCTCAGCAGCGAGTCCCGCTCCCGTCCCCCCCGACGATCCGTTCGGGGCGCTCGCGACGCAGATCGAGGAACGCCCGCAACAGCAGATCGAAGAGGCGCCGCAGACCGCGAACAGCCGCTACCTCTACTGGATCGTCGGCGGCCTCTGCGCGCTGACCATCGGCCTCGCCGAGGTCGGCATCCTGCTGCGCAGCGACGTGGCGAGCCAGGCGCCGCCGGCCCCGCCCGAGGTGCTGCAGACCATGCAGAACGACGCCTGCGCGATCCAGATGGCCAGGCTGATGGACGGCGTCGCGGCGTACACCGCGAAGCACGGCGCGCCGCCGCAATCGCTGGCGGCGCTCTACCCCGACTTCATCGCCTTCCAGCCGATCGATCCGGCGGTCAACCAGCCGTACGGCTACGAGGTGGTCGGCGAGTCGGTGTCGATCACCTGCCCGAGCGCGGCGGTCGCCGGCGCGCCGCCGGCCTGAGCGGGTGGCGCCGCGGCGCCTCCTCGAGCAACGCGACGGCGAGCGCGGCGATCGCCTCGCCGGCGCCGATCGCGCCCAGCCCTTCCATCGTCTTGGCCTTGAGACCGACGCGCGTCTCGTCGAGCTGCAGCAGCTCGGCGAGCCGCGCCCGCATCGCCGGCATGTGCGGCGCCAGCTTCGGCTGCTCGGCGAGCACGCTGACGTCGACGTTGCCGATGCGCGCGCCCTGCGCCGCGACCAGCGCGACGATGCGCCCGAGCAGCACGCCGCTGTCGGCGCCGCGAAAGGTCGGGTCGGTGTCGGGGAAGTGCTGGCCGATGTCGCCCAGCGCCAGCGCGCCGAGCAGCGCGTCGGTGACCGCGTGCAGCACGACGTCGCCGTCCGAGTGACCGAGCAGGCCGCGCGCGAACGGCACCGTCACGCCGGCGAGACGCAGCGGACGCCCCTCCACCAAGCGGTGGATGTCCCACCCCTGCCCGATGCGCGTCATGCCGCCGATCAGAACGGCGGCGCCGCGGCGCCGCCGTCGGCGGCAAGCAGCACCACCGCGACGCGCGCGCCGGCGGCCAGCCCACCCGCGCCGGGCGGCGCGACCAGCAGGCCCTCGCCGGTGGACAGCGAGTGCAGCGCACCCGAGCTCTGCGTGCCGGTCGAGCGCACGCGCAGGTCGTCCAACGGCCCCTCCAGCGTACAGCGCACGAACTCGGTCAGCCCCGCCGCCGTCTTGAGCGGCTCGCGCAGGGTCGCGGTGGCGTGCGGCAGATGTACGCGCTCGAGCCCCAGCATCGTGCGCAGCGCCGGCACGACGTAGAGGTAGAAGCAGACCAGCGACGACACCGGATTGCCCGGCAGGCCGAACACCGGCGTCGTGCCGCACAGGCCGAAGGTGAGCGGCTTGCCCGGCTTCTGCGCCACCCGCCAGAAGCGTTCCTGATAACCCAGATCAGCCAGGATGGTGCGGACGTAGTCGAAGCTGCCGACCGAGACGCCGCCGGTGGACAGCACCAGGTCGGCGTCCATCGCCTCGGCGAAGGCGGCGCGGATGCGCTCCGGGCGATCGCGCACGATGCCGGCGAAGAGCGGATCGCCGCCGGCCTCCTCGACCGCCGCCGCCAGCGTGTAGGCGTTGCTGTTGACGATCTGGCCGGGGCCGAGCGGCGTGCCGACGTCGACCAGCTCGTCGCCGGTGGCGAGGATGGCGACGCGCGGGCGACGTGCGACGCGCACCATCGGCTGGCCGATCGAGGCGATCAGGCCGATGTCCGCCGGCCGCAGCAGACGCCCCGCCGCGAGCACCGTCGCGCCGGCGCGCAGGTCCTCGCCGGGATGCCGCACATTGACGCCGGAGCCAATGCTGACACGGATTTCCACGTCCGCACCGGCCTCGGCGGTGTCCTCGACCTTGACCACCGCGTCCGCCCCGTCCGGCACCGGTGCGCCGGTCATGATGCGGATCGCGGTGCCGGCCGCGACGACCTGGCTTGCCACCTGGCCGGCGCCGACCGTCTCCAGCACGCGCAGGCGCGCCGGCGCGCCCTCCCGCACCGCCGCCAGGTCGGCGCTGCGCACCGCGTAGCCGTCCATCGCCGAATTGCGGAACGGCGGGACATCGTGCGGGGCCGCCAGGCTCTCGGCCAGCACCCGGCCGCGCACCGCGGTCAACGGCAGTTGCTCGGCGCCGAGGCGCGGCAGGCCGTCGAGTACGCGCTGCAACGCTTCGCCGACGCTGATCATGCGGGCTCGGACGCTAGGGGGCGCCCCGGGCCCTTGTCAACGCAGGTCGCACACCGGCCGCGCGCGCCGCTCCTGCGTTCCCCTGCCCGACGCGGTGTGTTAACCGTTCGGGGGTCGCCTTGCCGCTCCCACGCATGAAATCGCCTCTCCGCTCGGTCCGCGAGCGCCTTGCACCGACGCCACGCGTCTCGGCGCCGCCGCTCGCCGACGTGCTCGCCGCGTTCAAGGACGCCGTGGTGGTGATGGATGCCGACTGCCGCGTCGTGCTCTTCAACCCGGCCGCCGAGGAGCTCACCGGCCTGCCGCAGGGGCGCGTGCTCGGCGAGCCGTGCGAGGCGGTCTTCAGCGACACGCCGCTGATCGCCGAGATGGTGCGCCGCGCGCTCGCCGTCGGCCACAGCGAGGCGCGCAGCGACGAGCGCCTGAGCCGCGGTCGGCGCATGGTGCCGGTGCACATCACCTGTCTGCCGCTGTGGGACCATCCCAACGAGCGCGTCACCGGCGTCGCCCTGGTGGTGCACGACCTCGGCCATCAGAAGACGCTGGAGGATTCGGTGCGCCGCAACGAGAGCCTGGCGCGCCTCGGCACGCTGGTCGCCGGGCTGGCGCACGAGGTGCGCAATCCGCTCGCCGGCATCAAGGGCGCCGCGCAGCTGCTGCAGGCGCAGATCGAGCACCAGCCCGAGCTCACCGAGTACACCACCGTCATCACGCGCGAGGTGAACCGGCTCAGCGCGCTGGTCGAGGATCTGCTGACGCTCGGCGCGCCGCCGAAGGCGCGGCTCGCGCCGCTCAACATCCACCGCGTCATCCAGGAGGTGGTCGCGCTGATGCAACCCGAGCTGGCGCGCGTCGGGGTGCGCATGCAGTACGGGTTCGATCCGAGCCTGCCCGACGTGCTCGGCGACGCCGCGCAGCTGAGCCAGGTGCTGCTCAACGTGTTGCGCAACGCGCTCGACGCGATGACGCCCGGTGGCCACGCCGAGCCGGGGCGCGACGCGGTGACCATCGCGACGCGCATGGAGACCGACTTCCACATCCTGCGCGGCGCGCAGCCGGCGCGAACGTTCCTGCGCATCGAGATCGCCGACCAGGGCAAGGGCCTAGACGCGGAGACCGCCGGGCAGATGTTCGAGCCCTTCTTCACCACCAAGGCGCGTGGCACCGGTCTCGGGCTGGCCATCTCCGCCAAGATCGTCGCCGAGCACGGCGGCATCATCAGCGCCCACCCCAATCATCCGGTCGGCACCGTGATCACCGTCACGCTGCCGGTCGACAAGGGCTGAGGACATGGACGGCGGGCGCGGAACGATACTGGTCGCGGACGACGAGGACAGCGTCCGCTGGGTGCTGGTCAAGGCGCTGGAAGGCGCCGGCCACACCGTCGTGCAGGCGAGCGGCGGGCGCGACGCGCTCGAGCGGCTGCGCGAGCAACCCTTCGACCTCGCCTTCGTCGACCTGCGCATGCCCGACACCGACGGCCTCAGCGTCCTCGGCGCGGCGCGCGAGGCCGGCCTCACCCTGCCGGTGGTGATCGTCACCGCGCAGAACACGATGGACAACGCCATCGAGGCGATGAAGCGCGGCGCCTACGACTACATCGCCAAGCCATTCAACATCGACGAGGTGCGCGCCGTCGCCAGCCGCGCGCTGGAGATGACGCGCCTCACCACCGACCTGAAG
>JANRJF010000150.1:0-10274 GCA_033764095.1 Deltaproteobacteria bacterium
CGCGCCGCCGTGCGCGGCGTGCGCCAGCGCCGCGGCACGCCCGCCGGCATCCCGCCCGTGCGCCAGCAGCGCCGCGGCGTAATCGCACTGGACCGCCGCCAGCCAGGCCGGACCCTCGGCCCGCGCCGCCTCGACCAGCGCGCCCTCGAACAGGCGCTCGGCGTCGGCCCACTGCTCGAGCAGCGCCGCCAGCATGCCGAGCGCATGCGCCGCCGGCCCGAACCAGGCGTGCGGCCCGAGCCCCATGTTGCGGCCGGCGAACGGCAGCAGCGAGCGATAGAGAATCGGCGCGCGGCGGGTGTCGCCGAAGGCGACGCACAGCTCGGCGAGGAACGGCACCAGCGGGTGCAGCGCGTTGCGGCGCTGCAGGGCGACGAAGTCGTCGGCCGCCAGCGCCTCGTAGACGCGCCGCGCCTCGGCGGTGTGGCCGAGGTCGGCGAGGCAGATGGCGAGCAGGCAGCGCGCCGCCGGCACCGGGCTCTGCTCGGCCCAGACGCGCACCAGCGGCTCGAGCTCGGCGAGGCGGCCCTGCGCGCGGCGCGCCATGAACACCTGGATGCCGACACTCATGAAGGCGGCGCGATCGCCGACCCGCTCGCCGAGCGCCTGCGCCGCCTCGACGCTGGCGAGCGCGTCCTCGAAGCGGCCGGCCCACAGCGCGCGCATGCCGCGCAGCGCGGCGCCGAAGCCGAGGAACTTCGGCCAGCGGCGCGCCTCGGCGAGACGCTGGAAGAGGTCGAACTCGCGGTCGAAGGCGTGCACGTCGCCGATCTCGGTGAGATCGAGCAGCCGCCAGCAGCGCCCCTGCAACGCCAGCTCGCCGTCGCCGATCTGTTCCGCCAGCCGCACCGCCTCGTCGGCCAGCGCCAGGCGCTCGTCGACCGGCGCCGAGCTCCAGGCGGCGAAGTGGCGGGCGTTGATCACGTAGGCGAGCGTCGCCGGATCGCCGACCGCGCGCGCCGCCGCCACCGCCGCGCGGCTGAGCTCGTCGCAGCGCGTCGTGTCGGGCGAGAAGTGCAGCTCGACGGCGAGACGCACGGCGCACCGCGCCCACAGCGGGTCGTGGCGTTCGAGCCCGGCCAGCGCCTCCTCCAGCCCGGCGACGATCTCGGCGTCCACCGTGCCGCGCGGCAGCCCGAAGCCGAGCCCGGCGATGCCGAGCGCGGCGCGCGCCAGCTCGGCGCGGCGCCCGAGACGGCGCGCGTCGCCGGCGGCGGCGCGGAAGGTGGCGCGCGCCGGCGCCAACCACCAGGCGGCGGCCTGCATCTCGCCGAGCTCGAGGCGCAGTGCCAGCGCGTCGGCTGGCGGCGGCGGCGCAGCCAGCGGCAACGCCTGCAGGGCGCGCTCGAGGTGGCGCGCCGCGTCCTCGTAGGCCAGCAGCGTCGCGGCGCGGCGTGCCACCCGCACGTCGTAGACCACCGCCTGGCTGGCGCTGCCGGCGGCGGCGGCGTGCGCGAAGTGGTGCGCGATCTGGTCGAGCACCGGGTCGAGGTCGGCGGCGTGCAGGCGCTCGAGCGCCGCGCCGATGCGCTGGTGCCAGGCCAGGCGATCGCCGGGCGGCAGCGACTCGTACAGCGCCTCGCGGATCAGCGCATGGGCGAAGGCGTAGCGCGGCAACGAGCCCGGCCGCCGCACCACCGCGCCGGCCGACTCCGCCTCGGCGAGCAGCGCCAACGGATCGCCGGCGCGGGCCGGCACGACGGCGCGCAGCAGGGCGAGATCGAACTCGCGCCCGATCACCGCCGCGGCGGCGAGCGTCTCGGCCAGGGCCGGGTTCAACGGGCGCAGCCGCTCCTGGATGGTGGCGCGGATGCTGCTCGGCAGGCGCACGTGCGGTGCCGGCGGCAACGTGCCGCCGCCCTCGGCGCGCAGCAGGCGGACGATCTCGTCGACGAAGAACGGATTGCCCTCGGTCAGCCGGTGCAGCTGGGCGACGAAACCGGGCGGCGGCGGCGTGCCGCAGGCGGCGACGACGAAGCGCTCGGTCTCCGCCTCGTCCCAGCCGGCGAGCGGCAGGCGCACGCCGGCGCGCGTCAGGTTGCTGAGCAGACGGGCGTGCTCGGGATCGGCCTGCGGCAGCAGCTCGCGCTGGGTGACGACCAACAACAGGCGCGCCTCCTGCAGGTCGCGGGCGAGGAAGCGCAGCAGCAGCAGCGACGCCTCGTCGGCGGCGTGCAGGTCGTCGAGCACCAGCACCAGCGGGGTGGTCGCGGCGGCGCGACGCAGGAAGCCGGCGACCGCGTCGAAGAGCGGAAAGCGCGCATGCTCCGAATCGAGCGCCGCCGCGGCCGGCGGTGGCGACAGATCGCGCACCCGCTCGCGCAGCTCGGGCGCCAGCGCCGCGACCAGCGCCACGCCGCCGCCCAGCGCGTCCTTGAGCGCCGCGTCGTCGAGCCCGCGCGCGACGCCGCGCACCAACAGCGTCCACGGCCAGAACGGCGGCGCGCCACCGCCCTCCCAACAGCGCGCCCAGCGCACCCGCGCGCCGGCCGCCTGGGCGCGGGCGTCGAGCTCGGTGGCCAGCCGGGTCTTGCCGATGCCGGCGTCGCCAACGATCACGCACAATCGACCGCGCCCGGCCAGGGCATCGTCGAGGGCGGCGGTGAGCTCCGCCAGTTCCCGCCCGCGACCGACGAATGAGCGGTCGCCGGCGTCGGCGGCCGCCGGATCGGTGCGGCTCACGACCGGCGCGACTCCCTGCTGCGCGTAGCCCGCATCTTCTGGGCCCTACCCCAGCCCGACGTCTAAGGCTACATGGAGTGTACGATGTCCTCGCTACCCATTCCCCGTCCGGCGACCGGCCTGTTGCTGCTCGAGGGGCGCGCGCTGCTCGAGCTGGCGGCGCTGCTGCCCGCCTACCCGCTCTTGCGCCGCGCGCCGCGCGGCGACGGACACCCGGTCCTGGTGCTGCCCGGCTTCATGGCCAGTGACAGCTCGACGCGCGCGCTGCGCGGCTTCCTGCGCGACCGCGGCTACGCCGCGCACGGCTGGAAGCTGGGGCGCAACCGCGGTCCCAGCGATTTGCTCATCGGCGCCATGTTCGACCGCCTCGTCCAGCTGCAGTCGCGCAACGACGGCCGCCGCGTCAGCCTGATCGGCTGGAGCCTGGGCGGCATCTACGCCCGCGAGCTGGCGCGCGCCGCGCCGGAGCGGGTCCGGCAGGTGATCACGCTGGCCAGCCCGTTTCGCGATCTCGACGCGGTCAACGTGCCGCAGTTCCTGCGCCGCGACGCGCGCCGGCGCGCCGCGGTGGTGGACGACGCGCCGATCCGCGCCCGCCTGCGCGAGCCGCTGGCGGTGCCGACGACGGCGATCTTCAGCCGCACCGACGGCATCGCCGCCGGCCTCAGCTGCCGCGCCGACCCGGCGCCGCGCACCGAGAGCCTGGAAGTCGACAGCAGCCACCTCGGCATCGGTCACCACCCGGTGGTGCTGCTCACCATCGCCGACCGCCTGGCGCAGCCCGAGGACGCGTGGCAGCCGTTCGTGCCGCCGCGCCGCATTCCGTTTCCGCTGGCGCCGCGCGTGGCCTGAGCGTCACCAGGGCTGTTACGCCCTTCAGGCTGTTACGTTGTCAGGGCAGGAGAAATCGACCCCTGACCTGAAACTTCCCGCCAAAGAAGACAGCCGACCACCAAGACACCAAGGACACCAAGGGAATCTCAAACCCTCTTCTTGCCCGGCGGCGCCGATCACGACGACGAGCTGGCGGAGCCCGCCCCGCGCACCCACGCCAGGTGTTGCTGGATCGCGTCGAACCAGGCGGTCGGGTTCTCGATCTGCGGGCTGTGCGCGGCGTCGGGAATGGTGACCAGGCGGGCGCCGGGAATGGCGGCGACCAACTCGGCCGACGGGGCGAGGAAGCCGGCGTCCTCGCTGCCGACGATCACCGTGGTCGGACACTCGATGGCGCCCAGCCGGTCGGTGATCGGCGCGTGGTCGACCAGCTCCAGCACCAGCGCGTTGAAGGCGAGCGGATCCATCGCCGTCAGGCGGCGATGGCGGCGCTCCCAGAAGCGCTCGCCCCACTCCTGCTCCAGGCGGCGCTCGGCCGCGGGGCGTCCGGGCTCGTCGGCGGCGCGGGCGCGCAGCAGCGTGGCCAGCGTCTCCATGCCGTCGCTGAGCGCGATGCTGCCGGCAGCGGCATAGGCGGCGCGCGGCATACGGTCGGGGACGCGCGCGGCGGTGTCCATCAACAGCAGCGAGGCAACGCGGTGCGGGTGGGCGAGCGCGAAACGCAGCGCCACCATGCCACCCATCGAGTGGCCGAGCAGGTCGCAGCGCGCCACGGCGCGCGCGTCGAGCAGCGCGACGAGGTCGTCAGTCAATTGCGCGAACGAGTAGCTCGCCGCGTCGCCGGTATGGCCGGAGTCGCCGTGCCCGCGGTGGTCGTAGATGATCGTACGGCCGAGCGCGGTGAGCGCCGCCATCTGGTCGCGGAAGTCGTCGCGGAAGCCGGTCAGCCCGTGCGACAACACCAGCGGCCGCTCGCCGACCCCGACATCCTCGTAGACGAGCTGGGCGCCGTTGATGAGCAGCGACGACATGGACGCACCCTACTCACGTCCGCACCGACGATGGAAGGAGCGATGAGCGAGGAGCGACGAGGTCGGACGCGTACTCATCGCTCATCGCTCGTCGCGCAGCCCTTCCCGGCGTCTTGCGCAGCGCGCCGCACGCCACATAGGGTCCGCGCCAATGGCGATCCTGCTCATCCGCCACGGCGAGACCGCGTCGAACGCAGCGCGCATCCTGCAGACGCCGGAGATCCCGCTCAGTCCACGCGGCATCGCGCAGGCCGAGCGGCTGGCGCGGCGGCTGGCGGCGGACGGGCTGGCGGCGATCCTGTCGAGCGATCTGGCGCGCGCGCGCATGACTGCCGAAGCGCTCGCCGCCGCCACCGGCGCGCCGATCGCGCTCGACGCCGGCCTGCAGGAGCGCAACTTCGGCGACGTGCGCGGACAGCCCTACGAGTCGCTCGGCGTCGATCTGTTCGGACCCGACTACGCGCCGCCGAATGGCGAGACCTGGGACGAGTTCCACCGTCGCGTCGACGACACCTGGCCGCGCGTCGTCGCCGCCGCGCAGGCGGCGAACGGGCATCTCGCCGTCGTCACCCACGGGCTGGTGTGCCGCGCCGTCGCCGAGCGCCAACTCGGGCTGCGCCGCGACGACTGGGGCGCGCCGTGGCGCAATACGTCGCTGACCGTGATCGACGGACCGCCGTGGACGGCACGGGTGCTGAACTGCACGCGGCACCTTGATGATGCGGGGTGAAAATCCCCCCTCGCCCCACTTTTCCAAAGGGGGGAATACGGGGCGTCCCTCCTTCAACGGGGGGAGTACGGGGCGCCCCTTTTCGAACGGGCGGAAGGGATGACGCGGGCGGAGAAGGCGGCGCGCATCGCGGCGCAGCTCGATGCGCTGTACCCGGAGACGCCGATTCCGCTCGACCATCGCGACGCGTTCACGCTGCTGGTCGCGGTCGTCTTGTCGGCGCAGTGCACCGACGCGCGCGTCAACCTGGTCACGCCGGCGCTGTTCGCGCGCGCGGCGACGGCGGCGCGGCTGGCGCGGCTGAGCGAGGGGGAGATCCTGGCGCTGATCCGCACCTGCGGGCTGGCGCCGTCGAAGGCGAAGAACCTCAAGGCGCTGGCGGCGCAGCTGGTGGAACGGCACGGCGGCGCGGTGCCGGCCGACTTCGCCGCGTTGGAGGCGCTGCCCGGCGTCGGCCACAAGACCGCCAGCGTGGTGATGTCGCAGGCCTTCGGCCAGCCGGCGTTTCCGGTCGACACCCACATCCACCGCCTGGCGGCGCGCTGGGGGCTGTCCGACGGCTCGACGGTCGAACGCACCGAACGCGACCTGAAGCGCCTCTTTCCGCCCGACCGCTGGAACCGGCTGCACCTGCAGATCATCTACTTCGGCCGCCAGCACTGCCCGGCGCGCGGACACGACTTCACCCGCTGCCCGATCTGCAGCTGGGCGGCATCGAAGGCGCGCGCCGGTCGCGAGCGCGCGCGGACACGCCCGGCATCCGCCGTGCGGCGTGCGGCGCGCCGCGCCTTGCCTTGACTTCGAATCGACCCCCGCTATCGTCCCGACAGCATGGCTCAACGGCGCACTCGGCGTCGCCCCTTTCTCGCCGCGCGCCGCCTTCTGCTCGGCACCGTCGCGGTCGCCGGGGTCGTCGCGGTGGCGGTCGGCGCCTACATCTACAGCGAGTTCATGCGCTCACTGCCGCCGATCCAGGCGGCGGTCGACTACCAGCCGCCCACCACCACCAAGATCTTCGCCGCCGACGGCGCGCTGATCGGCGAGTTCTACAATCAGAAGCGCTACCTGGTGCCGCTCGACCGCATCCCGGTGCACGTGCGGCAGGCGTTCATCGCCGCCGAGGACGACGCCTTCTACCGCCACACCGGCGTCGACGCGACCGGCATCGTGCGCGCGCTGGCCAACAACGTCATGCACGGCGGCAAGGTGCAGGGCGGCAGCACCATCACCCAGCAGGTGGTCAAGACGGTGCTGCTGACGCCGGAGAAGAGCTACGAGCGCAAGCTGAAGGAGATGATCCTCTCGCTGCGCCTCGAACAGGAGCTGTCGAAGGACGACATCCTGGCGCTGTACCTGAACCACATCTACCTGGGCAGCGGCGCCTACGGCGTCGCGGCAGCCGCCGACGAGTACTTCGGCAAGGACATCGGCGAGCTGACCGTCGCCGAGGCGGCACTGCTCGCCGGGTTGCCGCAGGCCCCGAGCCGCTACTCGCCGTACAGCCACTGGCCGGAGGCCAAGGCGCGGCAGCGCTACGTGCTGACCCGCATGTACGAGGTCGGCTTCCTCGACCGCGACGCGCGCGACGCGGCGCGCATCGAGCCCATCGCGCTGGCCAGCCGCAAGGGCAGCTTCCAGGCGGCGCCGTACTTTGTCGAGCACGTGCGCCGCATCCTGGAGGAGCAGTACGGCCGCACCGTGCTCTACGAGCTCGGCTTGCGCGTCACCACCACCGTCGACCTGCAGCGCCAGCAGCTCGCCGAAGCGGCGCTGCGGCGCGGCATCGATGCGCTCAGCGCCTCGCGCGGCGGCTTCCACGAGGCCTACCGGCAGATGTCGCACGAGGAGCGCAACGCCTACCTGCGCATGCAGACGCAGACGTACAAGGGCATGGCGCGGCCGGAGGTCGGCTTCAGCTACGAGGCGCTGGTCACCAACGTGCGCGGCAGCGGCGCGCGCGTGCAGGTCGGTCCGTTCGCCGGCGACCTGGTGATGCCGAAGACGCTGACCGGCAAGGCGCCCGACCTGAAGTTGATGGACCTGATCCGCGTCCGCGCCCTGGAGAGCGAGGACGACGAGGACAAGGACCACCTGCGCTTCGCCTACGACCCCAGCCCGCTGCTGGAGGGCGCACTGGTCGCGATCGAGCCGACCACCGGCGCGGTGCGCGCCATGGCCGGCGGCTACGACTTCGAGCGCAGCCATTTCAACCGCGTCATCCAGGCGCGCCGCCAGCCCGGCTCGGCGTTCAAGCCGCTGGTCTATGCCGCGGCGCTCGACCGCCACTTCACCCCCGCCTCGGTGATCGTCGACGAGCCGATCTCCTACAAGGACAACGGGCGCATCTGGTCGCCGCAGAATTTCGAGAAGAAGTACTACGGACCGACCTCGCTGCGCGAAGCGCTGACCCACTCGCGCAACGTCGTCACCGTCAAGCTCGCCGAGCGTATCGGCCTCTCCTACCTGACCAGCTACCTGCCGCGCTTCGGCCTGCCCGGCCCGATCCCGCGCAATCTGTCGATCGCGCTCGGCACCACCGAGGTGACGCCGATGGAGTTGGCAGTCGCCTACTCGACCTTCGCCAACAACGGCCTGCGCCCGCAGCCGCTGTTCATCACCGAGGTCGCCGACGCGCAGGGCCAGGTGCTGGAGCACAACGAGCCGCAGCTGGTGCAGGTGCTGCCGCCGACCACCGCCTACCAGATGACCAGCATGCTGCAGGACGTCGTGCGGCGCGGCACCGGCACGGCGGCGCGCGGGCTGGCGCAGCCCACCGCCGGCAAGACCGGCACCACCAACGACCTGGAGGACGCCTGGTTCGTCGGCTACACGCCGCAGCTGCTCGCCGCGGTGTGGATCGGCTTCGACAACAAGCGCCCGCTCGGCCCCAAGTCGACCGGCGGCAAGGTCGCCGCGCCGATCTGGAAGGACTTCATGGAAGACGCCATGGCCGGGGTCGAGGAAGGCCGCTTCCCAGTACCCGACGGCCTGCGCTGCGTGAACATCGATCCCGCTACTGGCACCCGCGCCGCGCCCGGCGCCGGCAGCGCCCCCTACCTGGAGTGCTTCCAGGAAGGCAGCGAACCGCAACCCGGCGCCGTCCCCGCCGTGCAGGTGGTCGAGCACAACCCGACGGAGCGCAAGCCCTCGGCGATGGAGTTCATGCAGAAGGACTTCTGAGCGCGCCGCCGGCGCGCGCCGCACTCGGGTGCCCGCGCGCGGACTCCGCACCGCGTCAGATGCAACGCCTCCGAGGGCGTTTCCCTCGAATCCGCCGACCCCCTAGCGCTGATTGCCTATCGTCGGATCTGCTTCTGACGATGGGCCATAGGCGATAGGCGGCTTGGCCAACAAACCACTTCGGACCCCCATCCTGGCCTTCCCCCGCGCTGCGGGGGAAGGTGAGGGTGGGGGTCCGAACTGAATTCTTGGGCAAAGCCGGCGATAGGCCATGCGCGCGGCTCTGTACCGCCGAGGTGCACAGCCGGCTCAGAGGTTGTGCCACTGGTCGCGGTGCAGGCGGCGGACGGCGTCGAGGATCGGCGCGGCGTGGCTGGGCGCGTGCGGCGGCGCCGGCGCCAGCGGGGCGCCGTCGAGCTGATCGAGCACCGCGAGGGCGGAGTCGCGCAGCGCGCGCAGGTCGTAGCCGCCCTCCAGGACGGCGACGACGCGACCGTCGCACACCTGGCGGGCGGCATCGACCAGGGCGTGCGCCATGGCGGCGAAGCCGTGCTCGGTGACCGTCATGCCGCCGAGCGGATCGCGGCGGTGCGGGTCGAACCCGGCCGAGATGAGGATGCACTGCGGCTCGTACTCCAACGCCAACGGCACGACGATGCGCTCGAACGCCTCGGCGTACTCGATGTCGCCGAAGCCGCCCGGGAACGGCAGGTTGACGGTATAGCCGCGCCCATCGCGTTCGCCGATCTCGTCGATCGCGCCGGTACCGGGATAGAACGGCCAGCGGTGGGTCGACACGAAGAGCACGCCGGGCTGCCGACTGAACGCATGCTGGGTGCCGTTGCCATGGTGCACGTCCCAGTCGACCACCATCACCCGCTCCAGCCCATGCCGGGCGCGCAGATAGGCGGCGCCGATGGCGACGTTGTTGAACAGGCAGAAGCCCATGGCGCGGTCGTGCTCGGCGTGATGGCCGGGCGGCCGGACGAAAGCGAAGCCGGTGCGCAGGCGGCCGGCGATCACCTCGTCGAGCAGCGCCAGCAGCCCACCGGTGGCCAGGCGCGCGGTCTCGAACGACGCCGCCGATGCCGGCGTGTCGGCATCGAAGGCGGAATGGGCGCGCGTCGCCGTGCGCTCCACCGCCTCGTAGAGGGCGGCGTCGTGCACCAGGGTGATCTCCTCCGGCGTCGCCAGGCGCGGCGCGACACGCGCCAGGTCGGTGCGTTCGGCGAGCGCCGGCTGCAGCACCGCCAGCCGCTCCGGCCGCTCCGGATGGCCGGCGCCGGTGTCGTGCGCCTGGTAGCGCGGGTCGACGACTATGCCGGTCTGCATGGGGAGCCGACGAAATCACAGAAGACTGCCGCTGTCAGCTCTCAGCCGTCTTTCAGCCGGGCAGCGTGAGCCCGGGCGAGATCTCGACCGAAGCGGGGTTGGCTGAAAGCTGACGGCCGACAGCCGCTCTCCTCGTTGACACCCCCCATGGGTCGCTGTACGGCTGGCTCATGTTCGGCATCGGCGTGCCGGAGCTGTTGGTCATCCTGGTGGTCGCGTTGGTCGTACTGGGCCCGAAGCGACTGCCCGAGGTGGCCAAGGCGCTCGGCAAGGGACTGGCGGAGTTCCGCCGCGCCACCTCCGACCTCACCGAGGAGCTGCGCAGCGCGCAGACGATGATCGAGCGCGAGGCGCGCGATGCCGAACGGGCGACGCGCCAGCGCGCCGGTGAGCAGCGCATCCCGCCCGGCGCCGAGCCGCAGCGCGCCAAGCCGCCGGCCGCCGAGTCCGAGCCGGCGCCGCAGGTGGCGCAGGCCGCGGCCGCG
>JANRJF010000151.1:0-2325 GCA_033764095.1 Deltaproteobacteria bacterium
GCGCAGCCCGTTCTACGCGCAGCATCTGGCGGGGTACCCGGACGACGACCTGGCGCGGCTGCCGCTGACCTTCAAGACGCATCTGCGCGACGCGACGCCGTTCGGCATGCTGGCGGTGCCGGCGCACCGCGCCTGGCACTATCACGAGACCAGCGGCACCACCGGCGAGCCGATCTCGACCTGGTGCGGACTGGCCGAGCTGCGCGCCATGGCGGCGATCGTGCAGCGCATGGTGCCGGAGCTGGCGCAGGACACCATCCTGCTCAACCGCTTCCCGCTCTTCGCGCCGGTGTCGTTCGTCTTCGAGGAGGCGCTGCGCGGCGCCGAGGCGTGCCACATCGCCGCCGGCACGATGAGCTGGGACGTGCCGTTCGACCGCGCCGTCGACTTCATCCGCCGGCTCGGCGTTACCGCCGTCTCCAGCCTGCCGCTCGAGCCGGTGCTGCTGCACGACGTCGCGCGCCATCAGGGGCTCGACCCGCGCGAGGTGTTCAGGACGGTCAAGGTCGTGTTCTGCGGCGGCGCGGTGCTGCCGCCGGCGCTGCGCCGCGCCATCGAGACCGACTGGGACGCGCGCGTCGTCGAGATCTACGGCTCGAACGAAACCATGCTGATGGGCGTCGGCTGTCCGCGCGGCCGCCTGCACCTGTGCGACGAGCTGCTCGCCTTCGAGCTGCTCGATCCCGAGACGCACGCGCCGGTGGCGCCCGGCGCGCCCGGCGTGGTGACCATCACCAGCCTGCAGCACGAGGTCATGCCGCTGGTACGCTACGTCACCGGCGACCTGGCGCGCCTCGTACCGGAGAGCTGCGACTGCGGCCACGGTGGCCCGGTGGCGGAGGTGTTCGGGCGCGCCACCGATGCGATCGTCTACGGCAGCGGCCGCACGACGCCGTACGCGGTGCTCGACGCCGCCTACGAATTCGCCGATCGACTCGGCACGCGCATCTTCTTCATCCTGCTGCGGCGCCGCGGCCTGCACCTGCTGGTCGAGCTGCCGGCCGGCGGCGCGCCCGCCGATGCCGCCGCCGAACGCGGGCTCGCCGAGCGGCTCGGCGTGCCGGTGACGTTCGAGTACCTCGGCCCCAACGAGGTGCTCGACCGCAGCGCGATCTACCGCGGTCCGAAGATCTACAAGCCGTCGGTGATGAGCGACTGGCGCGGCGACGGCCGCAAGGCGATCACCATCATGGAAGCGCTGCTGGAATGGCCGAAGTACGACCGCCGCACCGTGTGGCACTTGGCGCGCCGCCAGTTCCGCAACGCGCGCCGGCGCTCGCGGATCGTGAAGGAGGACCGCTCCTAAACACCACGACACGACGACACGACGACACCACGAAGTCGTTGTGCCGTCGTGTCGTAGTGGTGGAGAAAGGGCTGCACAGAGGCGCTCAGCAACCTGCCGTCAGCCGTTTGCGCAGGAAGAACTTCGCGTGCCCGGGCGGGAAGCCGTCGAGCGTCGCGAAGACCTCGTAGCCCTGCTTCTCGTAGAATGGCCGCGCCTGGAAGCTGAAGGTCTCCAGGTGCACATCGTGCGCGCCGCGGGCGCGGGCATAGTCCTCGGCGGCGGCGAGCAGCTTGGCCGCCCAGCCCTGGCGGCGCAACGGGCGATCGACCGAGAGGAAGCTGACGTGCATCCAGCCGGCCCACACTTCGCCGAGCAGCCCGCCGCGCACCTCGCCGTGCTCGTCCTTGAGCGTGAAGGCGACCGGATACCAGTCCGACTGTCCGGTCGCGGCGACGTTGTGCAGGTTGACGCCGCGCTCGATCGCGTCGCGCGTCGCCGCCGATGGCTCGGGATCGAAGGCTATCGTCAGGGTGGTCATCGCCGTCGCTCCGCGCTCAGATGCGCCGTTCGTCGGACGCCGGATACGGGTACTCCATGTGTCGCGCGGTCGCGCGCGCGATGGCGTCGCCATGGAAGCGCGCCACCAGGCGCAGCGCCATGTCGATGCCGGCGGAGATGCCGGCCGAGGTGACGACGCGACCGTCGTCCACCCAATGGCGGTCGAAGACGACGCGTACCTGCGGGTAGGTGTCGCGCATGCGCTCGAGCGAGCGCCAATGGGTGGTGACGCGGCGCCCGTCGAGCAGGCCGGCCTGGGCGAGCAGGAAGGAGCCGGTGCACACCGAGGTCAGGGTCTCGATCGCCGCGCCACGCGCCGCGATCCAGTCGATCAACGTGCGGTTGTCCACTTCGGCGCGCGTGCCCCAGCCGCCCGGGACGAGCAGCAGATCGAGCGGCGGACAGTCGGCGAGCGTGTGATGCGGCATGACCAGCATGCCGCCGGTGGTGCGCACCGGCGCGGCGCTCTGCGCGATCAG
>JANRJF010000152.1:0-3006 GCA_033764095.1 Deltaproteobacteria bacterium
GGCGCGCGACGGCGCCGAGCGCACGGCCGACGAGATCCGCGCCGCCGGCGGGCGCGCCGCGGCGCTGGTCGCCGACGTCGCGCTCGGCGATGCGGTGGAGGCGGCGTTCGCCACGGCGCGCGCCGCGCTCGGCCCGATCACCATCGTCGTCAACGTCGCCGGCATCGGCGAGTTCGCCATGCTCGCCGGCATGAGCATCGGACAGTGGGATCGCATGCTCGGCGTGCACCTCACCGGCACCTTCCACTGCACGCGCGCGGCGCTGCCCGACATGGTCGCCGCCGGCTGGGGGCGCGTCGTCAACATCAGCTCGGTCGCCGGCCTGTCCGGCGGCGGACCCGGCCTCTCGCACTACGCTGCCGCCAAGGGCGGCATCATCGCCTTCACCAAGGCGATCGCGCAGGAGCTCGGACCCGCCGGCATCACTGCCAACGCCGTCGCGCCGGGACTGATCGACACGCCGATGGTGAAGGAGGCAATGGTCTCGCCCGAGATCCGCGCCCGCGCCGTCGAGGGCGCCCCGGTGCGCCGCATCGGCCACCCCGACGACATCGCCGCCGCCGTCGCCTTTCTGGTCTCCACCGAAGCGAGCTTCGTCACCGGCCAGGTGCTGAGCCCGAACGGCGGCCGCTACATGTAGGCAGCAGGCTGGTCGCTCGCGCGCTCTCAAGAAGACCCTTCAACGCAGAGACGCAGAGACCGCCGAGGACGCGGAGAAACCGACCAGGTTGGGCGGAATCCTCAACCGCATGGGCGATGGGTTCGGCCCCTGGCTTTCGCTCGGTGTCCTCTGCGCCTCCGCGCCTCTGCGTTGAAGGGTTCTCAGATCACCGCGACGACCTGCCGCCTCACCCGTAGCGGCCGCCGGAGACGTGGATCGTCTCGCCGGTGATGTACTCCGCATCGTCGCTGGCGAGGAAGGCGGCGACGCCGGCGACGTCCTCGGGCTTGCCGAGGCGCGGGATCGGCAACGTCGGCGCGACGCGCTGCACCAGGTTCTCGTAGTGCGGCAGCGAGGTGACGCCCGGGGTGGCGATGATGCCCGGCGCGATGCAGTTGGCGGTGACGCCGAACTTGCCGAGCTCCATCGACAGCGAGCGGGTGAGGCCGATGACCCCGGCCTTCGAGGCCGAGTAGTTCACCTGGCCCTTGTTGCCGTAGTGGGCGCGCGAGCTCATGTTGATGACGCGTCCCCAGCCTTTCGACACCATCAGCGGCGTGGCGTGCTTGCAGCACATGAACGTCGCGCGCAGGTTCAGGTTCACCACCGCGTCGAAGTCCTCGACGCTCATGTCCTTGAGCAGCTTGTCGCGCGTGATGCCGGCGTTGTTCACCAGGATGTCGACGGCACCGAAGCGGGCCACCGCCTGCTCGATGAGCTCGCGCACCACCGCTTCGTCCATCACGCTGCCGATCACCGCCGCGGCGCGGCCGCCCGACTTCTCGATCGCCGCCACCGTGCGCGCGGCGGTCTCCGCGTCCATGTCGTTCAACATCACCGCCGCGCCCTCGTCGGCGAAGCGCAGGGCGATCGCCTCGCCGAGCCCGCGCCCAGCGCCGGTGACCACCGCGGTGCGTCCGTGCAATCTCATCGTCGGTTCTCCGTTGTGCGTGTCGGTTGGGGTTGGTCGGCGCGGCACCGTATCGGCCGCACCCGAGCCTGACAAGCGTCGCTCAGCCGGCGACGGCGGCGACGAAGGCGCGCGCCTGTGCGACCAGACGCGCGGCGTCGGCGTAGTCGAACGCGTCGGGCTCCGCCGCCAGCATGGCGCGCAACGCCAGCGCGCCGGCCAGCGCCTCGGCCGGCGCGTCGTGCAGCGCCGGCAGGCTCGCGTAGGCGGTGGCGATGCGCGCGTGCGTGCGCAGCCGCAGCCCGCGCTCGTTCAACCGCGCCTTGGCGGCGTAGAGTATGGCGTAGAAGGCGCGCCCGGCGGCGGCGTCCGGCGCGCCGCCCTCCAACGCCGCGTCGGCGGCGGCCAGCGCGCGCCGCGCCTTGCCGAGCAGCGTGTCGGTGCCGGGCTGCATAGAGACGGCTGTCAGCTGTCAGCTTCCAACTCTCGGCCTTCAACTCCCCGGGCCGGCGATAGACGTTGAGCTGAACGCTGATCGCTGAGAGCTGACAGCTGTTCCACTCACAGCTCGATGACGCGCGCGGCCTGGCCCTGGTCGACCAGCAGGTCGCGCATGCCGGGATGGCAGGTGAAGAAGAGGATCTGGTTGCGGCGGGAGAACTCGCCCAGCACCGCCGCCATGGCGCGGGCGCGCTCGGGGTCGAAGTTGACCAGCACGTCGTCCATCACCAGCGGCAGCGGCGTGCCGCGCTCGGCGAGCGCGCTGGCGAGGCCGAGGCGGACGGCGAGGTAGAGCTGCTCGGTGGTGCCGCGGCTCAGCGCGCCGCCGGCCGGCTTCACCTGTCCGTCGCGCTCGACCACCAGCAGTCCCTCGCCGCGCTCGTCCTGCACGACGCGCTGATAGCGCCCGCCGGTGACCAGCGCGAGCGCCTGTGAGGCCTCGCGCAGCACCGCCGGCTGGCGGGTGCGCTCGAACTCCTGGCGCGCCGCGTCGATCAGCCCGTCGGCGGCGGCGAGCAGGCGCCACTCGCGCACCGCGTCGTCGAGCTCGGCGGTCAGCCCCGCCCATTCCGCCTCCAGCCCCGGCAACTCGTCGGAGCACTCCAGCGCCGCGCATGCCTGCGCCGCCGCCTGATGCGCCGCCTCGGCGGCGGCGAGCTGCGTCTCCAGCGCCGCCAGCTCGGCGGGCGCGGCCTCCTGGCGCGCCCGCCAGACGTCCACCTCGCCGCGCGCCAGTGTCGCCTCGGCGCCGTCCCAATCGGCGCGCTCGGCGAGCAACTGGGCGCGCTCGTCGACCAGCCGCAGCAGCTCGGCGCGGCGGGCCGCCTGGGCGCGGCGCGTCACCAGCTCGCCCTCGTCGCGCACGCCGGCGCGCGCCAGCACGTCGGCCAGCGCCGCCTCGGCATGCGCGCACTGCGCCTCCGCCGCCGCCAGG
>JANRJF010000153.1:0-2043 GCA_033764095.1 Deltaproteobacteria bacterium
CATCGACTCGGCCAGGCGGTCCCAGGCGATCTCGCCGAGGTCGGCGTTGATCGTGCGGCTGCGGTCCGGCCCGAGCGCGTGCTCGAACATGTCCTTGAACGGCTCCAGCGCGAACATCTGGTTGATCTTCACCATGCCCCACTGGCGGTCGCAGCAGACGAGGAAGACCACCGGCAAGCGGTGGCGGATGGCGGTCTCGACCTCCTGCATGTTGAAGCCCATCGCGCCGTCGCCGATGATGCAGTAGACCTGCTTGTCCGGACGGGCAACGGCCGCGCCCAGCGCCTGGCCGACGCCGGCGCCGAGATGGCCGAAGTGCGCCGTCGACAGTTGCGTGTTGGGCCGGCGCAGCTCGGTGAACGACTGGCCCCACACCGCCGCGTTGCCGCCGTCGAACACCACCACCGCGTCGTCGTCGAAGACCGCGCGGCAGACCGCCGGGACGTGCCCGGTGATCATCGGCGCGCCGCGGTTCTCCAGCGCCGCGTCCAGCTCGGCGCGGTGCGCCCGCCGGACGGCGGCGAACTCGGCGACCGCGGCGCGACGGGCGTCGAGCGCGCGCGGCGCCTGCCGCAGACGCT
This sequence comes from Deltaproteobacteria bacterium, assembly GCA_033764095.1. Taxonomy (GTDB): domain Bacteria; phylum Desulfobacterota; class Binatia; order HRBIN30; family CADEER01; genus JBDTMT01. The sequence goes on from JANRJF010000153.1 coordinate 582, forward strand.
GCGCCAGCGCGGCGAGGAACTCCTTCGCGTCGGCGACCACGCCGAGGTCGACCGGGCGATTGCGGCCGAGCCGGGTCTCGTCGATGTCGACCTGGATCCACTTCTGCGAGCGCGGCGGCGCCCAGTAGGGCGCCTTGCCCCACCAGTCGGTCTCGCCCACCTCGCTGCCGAGACAGAGGACCAGATCCGCCTGGTTGCGCAGGCGATTGCAGGCCTCGATGTGGACCATCGGCCACGCCAGCGGCGAGGTCTCGGCGAGCGCGCCGCGCGCGCTCCACGACGTCGTCACCGGCGCGTGCAGCAGCTCCGCGACCTGCGCCAGCTCGGCGAAGGCGCCGGCGTGGATGACGCCGCCGCCGACGTGCAGCATCGGCAGGCGGGCGGCGTCGAGCATCTCGACGGCGCGATCCACCGTGGTCGGCGGCGGCACCAGCGGCTCGAGGCAGCGGTACTGGTGCGGCTCGAGCAGCGGCACCTCGGCACAGCGGCTGTTGATGAGGTTCTCCGGGATGTCGAGGTGCACCACCCCGGGCCGGCCGGTGAAGGAGACCCGCAGCGCCTGGCGCAGCAGTTCGGGCAGGCGCTCGATCGAAGGCACCGTCTGCGACCACTTCGACATCGCGCCGATGACGCCGATCTGGTCGAAACACTGGTAGGTGCCGCCGCGGTCGGGGTGGGTGATGCCGGTGCGGCGCGAGCTGGTGAGCAGGAGCACGCGGTTGCCCTCGCCGTTCTCGACCGCGACGCCCGCCAGCATGTTGGCCACGCCGGGGCCGTTGCTCGCGATGCAGACGCCCAGCCCGCCGGTCAGGCGCGCGTAGGCTCCCGCCATGTGCGCCGCCACCGCCTCGTGGCGCGGCGACACCATCCTCATCCCGAGCTCGACGCAGTGGGCGAACAACTGCGTGTACGTCCCGTCCACGATACCGAAGAACGCCTCGACACCCTCGCGCTGCAGCATCGCGGCGATGATCGCGCCGCCGGTGGTCTCTGCCATTCTGTTCCCCCTCTGTTCGCGCCGGGCCGTGCCTGCGCCCACGGGGGATAAGCAGAGCCTGCGCCAAGCCGATGCGGGCGGGAAACCGAAGCCGCCTCAGGGGTGATTCCCGCCCGCGGGAACGGCCGCCCGCGCACCACGCGCGGAGGTGGGAAGGCAAGGGGGGGTGCCGCCGGCGTTGCCCGATCCCGCCAGGCCATGCTCAGGGTTTCTCCTTAGCGGTGCTCGTACACCGCCGCGGACGAAGTCACGCTCCGCGATCGTGCGCGCGCCACCGCGCCACGGTCGGTATCGGGGAAGATGGTGGCACACCGATTGCGTTCGGCTGCCCGCGATGTCCGACCAGGGAACCGTGCAGGACCGCACCTTCCGCGCCTTCATTCTGCTGCGCTACGCCCTCATCGCGGCGACGGCCTATCTGCTGGTGGTCGAGGAGGGCTTCCGCTTGCCGCCGCTGGCGGCGAT
>JANRJF010000154.1:0-25893 GCA_033764095.1 Deltaproteobacteria bacterium
CCTGTCGCCGCAGGGCGGCGATCTCGACGAGCTCGGCGAGTGCGCCCGCGCGCTGCCCGAGGGCGCGGCGCGCGACGCGCTGCTGGCGCTGCTGCCGCAGTGCGGCAGCGGCAGCGGCGGCGCGGCGGTGGCAGAGCCGGCGTCGGCGGCGCTGCGCCACGCGCACGGACGCACCCTGCCGTACACGCCGTGCGGCTCGGATCCGTTCGGCGCCTTCGCCCCCTGTCACCACGATGGCGACGGCTGTGCCGTCGCGACCTGTCCCGGCACCGCCGTCGGATGGCACACCCCAGCGAGGTCTACGCGATGGACAGTCAACATCTGAGAGAGCGGATGCTGGCGCGCGAGCGCGTCGCCAACGTCAAGAAGCACTGGGTGCGCCTGGTGACCGCCTGCAACAGTCGGTGCGTCTTCTGTCTCGACACCGACACCCCGCGCAACATCTACATCCCGGAAGACGAGGTGAAGAAGGAGCTGCGGCGCGGCCGCGAGCAGCTGCACGCCGACAAGGTGATCATCTCCGGCGGCGAGGCCTCGATCCACCCGAAGTTCATCGAGTTCGTCCGCTACGCCAAGGAGATCGGCTACGACCGCGTGCAGACCGTCACCAACGGCATGATGATGTCGAAGCGCGAGTTCTACAACGCGGCGGTCGACGCGGGGCTCGGCGAGGTGACCTTCAGCCTGCACGGCCACACCGCCGAGCTGCACGACCGCCTCACCGCGGTCCCCGGCGCGTTCCGCAAACTGATGAAGGGAATGATGCGCGCGATCCGCGAGAACCGCATCATCGTCAACGTCGACGTCTGCATCAACAAGCAGAACGTCCCGTACATCGACCGCATCGTCGATCTCTGCCTGTCGGTCGGCGTGCGCGAGTACGACCTGCTGCACGTCATCCCGCAGGGCCTCGCCTTCGAGAACCGCAACGACCTCTTCTACGACCCGATCGACCACCTGCCGCGCCTGCAGAAGGTCTTCCGTCTCAACCGCCATCCCGGCGTGGTGATCTGGACCAACCGCTTCCCGGTCGAGTTCCTCGAGGACCTGGAGGATCTCATCCAGGATCCGCACAAGATGCTCGACGAGGTGAACGGCCGCCGCTTCCAGGTGCGCAAGTACATCGACGAGGGCACGCCGCTCGAGTGCCGCGACAAGGAGCGCTGCCAGTACTGCTTCATCGAGCCGTTCTGCAACACCGCCGACCGCGTCATCGCCCGCCAGAACGAGCGGCGCTGGGAGGTGTGGTCGGTCGGCGCCGCCGACGCGGCGAGCTGGGCGCCGTACGCCAGCCTGACGCCGGCGCAGATGCCCTACGGCTGCCGCCAGATCGGCGTCGAGGTCGACGAGCTCAGCGACCTCGAGCGGTTGCCGGTGCACGCCGAGCTCGGCATCCAGGTCACCCCGGCGCGCGTCGGCCGCATGCTCGACCGCGACATCGTGCGCAATCCGCTGCTCATCGTGGCGCGCGAACCGGACCATCTGGACGTGCTGCTCGGCGACGCGGCGCTGCCGGCCGGCGTCGCGCTGGAGGTCCAGCTCAACCAGCGCACCGCGCCGTGGCTGCTCGCCCATCGCGACCGCCTGCAGCGCCATCTCGCCCAGCTGCGCCTCCACCAGCCGAGCTGGGAGTTCCTCAAGGACGCGATCGACAACGACGTGCGCAATCCACAGGCGTTCTTCACCGCGCTGGCGCTGCCGGTGCGGGTGAGCGGCCTGCCGCCGTGCACGACCCCGAACGTCGAGATCGCCGAGGCGCCGCGCGTGCTGCACGCACACCTGTTCGACCGCGACACCGGCCGGCTCAACATCCGGGAGCTGGCGCGCGAGCACGTCATCCGCGGCTACTGGGGCAAGTCGGTGCGCTGCCGCGACTGCGCCGTCACCGACCGCTGCGAGGGCGCGCACATCAACTTCCTGCGCGACCAGGGCTTCAGACAGCTGACGCCGCTGCGCGACGGCGCCTGGGCCGCATCGGCGGTCGAACAGATGGCGCGCGTCTTCCCCGAGCTGCCGAAGCGCCTGCGCGACGGCACGCCGCTGCAGCCGGTGGCGGAGAGCCTGCCCGGCTTCGCGCCGCCGCAGCCGGCGGCGGTCGAACCGCTGATGATGATCGCCGAACAGGTCAAGGAGGCGCGCGAGCAGCGCCGCCGCGAGGCAGCCGAGCGCGACGCGGCGCGCAAGGCCGCCGCCCCGCCGGCCTGAGGAGCGACGCGAGAGCGATGGCCAATCTCGGCTACCTGCAGCTGACGCGGAACTGCTACCAGAAGTGCCAGTTCTGCAGTAACCCGCCCTCCGGCGTGCATCTCGACGACACGGCGATGCGCGCCAACATCGATCGCCTGGTCGAGATGGGCTACGACGGCGTCATTCTCACCGGCGGCGAGCCGAGCATCTCCGAGCTGCTCTTTCCCGCCCTGCAGTACGCGCGCGAGCGCCAGCTGTTCAGCCGCATGATCACCAACGGCCAGAAGCTGGCCGACAAGGACTTCTTCCGCCGCTGCGTCGATGCCGGCCTGACCCACATCCACGTCTCGCTGCACAGCTACCGGCGCGAGGTGCACGACTACATCACGCAGTACAAAGGGGCGTGGGACGTGCTCATCCAGTGTCTGGAGAACGTGCCGGAGATGGGCATCACCTGCGACATCAACACGGTGATCAACGTCTACAACTGCGACCACCTCGACGAGACGGTGCAGTGGATCTGCGAGCGCTTCCCGTTCATCCGGCACTTCGTCTGGAACAACATGGATCCGGACGGCAACCGCGCCGAAGAGAACCCGGACTGCATCCCGAAGCACTACGAGTTCCAGGTCTCGCTGGAGCGCGCCATGGAGTACCTGGTCGCCACCGGGCGCAGCTTCCGCGCCGAGCGCGTGCCGCTCTGCTACATGCGCCGCTTCGCCTGGGCGTCGACCGAGGCGCGCAAGACGATCAAGGAAGAGGAGCGCTGCATCCGCTTCCTCGACTACAAGGGCTTCATCCACCAGAAGGAGTTCCTGCACGGCAAGGGCAGCGCCTGCGACGTCTGCCGCTGGGATCCGATCTGCGCCGGCATGTTCTCGATGGCGAAGACCTACGACGAGCGCGAGCTGTCGCCGATTTTCGAGGATCCGACCGAGGTGATCGTCAAGGTGCTCGGCCACGAGCCACCGCCCGAGCTGCTCGAGCGCCTGCAGGCGCGCCGCGGCCGGCGCTCGAAGACCGAGCAGCCGTCGCTGGAGAAGCGCCAGACGGCGCTGGAGCGCGCGCTGTAACCGATGCCGCGCCTGCTGTTCATCAATCCGCCGCTGGTGCTCGATGAGGACTTCATCGACTACCCGTACTTCGCCAACCACGGGCTGCTCGCCTGTGCCGGCTTGGCGGGACGCGCCGGCGCGCAGGTCGACGTCTACGACGCCTTCGCCCGCCCCAACTCCGGCCGCCACCCGCGCGGCGAGGGCGGCCACACGCTCGGCGTCGAGCACGACGAGTTCATCGCCGATCTGCCCGACGAGGCGTACGACGTCGTGCTGCTCGGCAACTCGGTGTTCGTCCGCATCGAGGCGGCGCACCCCGAGACGCATCAGCTGATCGCCGCGCTACGCGCCCAATACCCGCGCGCCGCGCTGTTGCTGGTCGACGGCTACGTCGGCGGCCAGCACTACATGAACTACGACGCCGAGCAGGTGCTGGCGCGCTATCCCGAGCTCGACGCCATCCTCAAGTACCCGGCCGAACGCCTGTGCGCCGATCCCGACCACCTGGCGACGCTGCGCGGGACACGCGCGGTGATCACCGACGCCGGCGCGCGCGGCGGCGACCCGCTCGAGCCATTCTACTTTCTCGACGGCATCGACGTCGGCCACTTCGACGGCTTTCTGCATCGCTGCTTCGGCGACGGCCGCTGGCAGAACACCTTCAACATCGGCCCCGGCACGCGTTCGTTCGTCAGCAGCATGGGCTGCCCGCACAAGTGCATCTTCTGCACCAGCAACCCGGGCTGGCGACGCAACGGCCGCAAGCTCTACCAGCCGATCCCGCTCACGCGTCTCAGGCACTGGGCGTATCTGCTGCGCAGCGTCTTCCACGCCGACCACCTGATCGTGCTCGACGAGATGGTCAACGTGCGCCCCGACTTCGAGGCGCTGCTGCGCACCTTCAACGAGCTCGATTTCGTCTACGACTTCCCCAACGGCATGCGCGCCGATCACCTCAGCCGCGACGCGCTGGAGCTGATGCGAGGCCGGGTCCGCATGCTCAGCATCTCGGCCGAGAGCGCGACCCAGGAAGACCTCGACGGGCTGATCGGCAAGGGACAGAAGCTCGACGCGATCAAGCGCGTCGCCGCCTGGTGCCAGGAGCTCGGCGTGCCGCTGATGAGCCACTACATCATTGGCTTCCCGTGGGAGACGCCGGCGCACGTCACCGCGACGCTCGACATGGCCTTCGAGCTGCACGACCGCTTCGGCGTCGTGCCGTCCATGCAGTTCGCCACCCCGATCAAGGGCACCGCGCTGCACGATCAGCTGGTCGAGCTGCGTCTGATTCCGCCCGAGGGCATCGACCTGAAGGACGGGGCGCTGTTCCAGCACAAGCCCTGCTACGAGCCGCCGCAGTGCCCACCCGGCTACGTCGCCAAGGCGCGCGCCGCCTTCGACATGAAGATCAACGCGCGCGCGGCGCGCAAGCTGATCATGAACATCACCTACAAGTGCGCCAACCGGTGCGTCTTCTGCGCCACCGGCGACCGCATCTCGGCGGCGCTCGGGTGGGACAAGATCGAGGGCATCCTGCGCCAGCATCGCGCCGAGGGGACGACGCTGCTCGACATCGACGGCGGCGAGCCGACCACCCATCCGCAGCTCGCCGACGCGCTCAGCCTGGCGCGCGAGCTCGGCTACACGGCGATCAACCTGACCAGCAACGGCCGCCTGCTGCGCGACCCGGCGCTCACCCAGCGGCTGTTCGACGCCGGCGTCAACCACCTGCTGATCTCGCTGCACGGCGCCAGCGCCGAGGTGCACGAGGCGGCGACCGACTCGCCGGGCAGCTTCGCCCAGACGATGGCGGGCATCGAGCAGGTGATGGCGCTGCGGCCGGCCGGTGTCGCCACCGGCCTCAACGTCACCATCGTCAAAGCCAACGTCGACCACCTGCTGCCGCTCACCGAGCTGGCGATCGCCAAGGGCTTCGACAAGATCAACTTCCAGTTCACCACCCCGTTCGGGCGCGCCTGGGACGAGGTCGTGCCGCCGCTCGACGAGGCGGCGCGTGCGGTGATGGCGGTGATCGACCGCTGTGCCGCGCGCATCCAGATCCACGTCATCAACGCGCAGCTGTGCGCCTTCCCCGGCTACGAGTCGTACGTCGCCGCCGATCTGCAGAAGCTCGGCCGCACCATGGTGTTCGCCGCCGACCCGCGCTTCCCTGAGCAGGTCAACCTCTACGAGTGGCTCGGCGCCAAGCGCGAGAAGCGCGAGGTCTGCCACACCTGCCCGTGGACGACGGTGTGCGAAGGCTTCCAGGTGTTCGCCGAGGACAAGCCCGACATGCGTGTCGAACGCGCCCGTCCGGTCGTCGCACACGCCTAAGATTCACCACAGAGTCACAGAGTCACTGAGGGCAGAGAAAAAGTAATATAAAGAGAGGTGAGCCGATTCGCTCCTCCGATCTCCGTGCCTCTGTGCCTCTGTGGTGAATGCCGTCTTTGAATTGAAATGAGCACCGTCAAGCTCGGCACACAGTGGTTCGACTACGCCGACGTCCTGGTCGACGTGATGATCGGGTACGCCTGCAACGTGCAGTGCGACTTCTGCTCGGTCACCGACCAGATGCGCGAGGAGAACATGCCGCTCGCGTCGGTGATGGCGATCCTGAGCGACGCGCGCGCGCGCGGCGCCACCAAGGTCGCGTTCGGCGGCGGCGAGCCGACCATCCGCAAGGGGTTGCTGCCGCTGGTGCGCTGGTGCCGCGACCGCGGCTACCGCTCGATCAAGCTGCCCTCCAACGGCCTGATGTACTCGTACAAGGAGTACGCCCGGGAAGCGGTCGACGCCGGCGTCACCGACTTCAACCTGTCGCTGATGGCCCACACCGACGCGCTGTACGCCAGGATCATGGGCCGGCCGGACGCCTTCGCGCTGGTCAACCAGGGGGTGCAGAACCTGGTGGCGCTCAAGCAGCAGCCGATCGGCGACCTCATCGTCAAGCACGATACCTGGATGCATCTCGCCGACAGCGTGGAATACTGGGCGGGCATGGGCGTGCGCCGCTTCAATCTGTGGTTGGTCTCGCTGTCCGACCGCAACAAGGACAATCTCGAGTCGCTGCTGCCGGTGTCGACCATGCGCGACGGCATCTTCGCCGCCTTCGAGCGCGGCAAGCAGCTCGGCGTGACCGTCCTGTCGCGTCACATTCCGCTCTGCCTGCTGCCCGGCCACGCCGAGCACATGGCCGACCTGCGCGAGGACCGCGTGCTGGTCGTCTCGCCGCGCGCGAGCTTCGCGCTGTGGGAGTCGAAGATCTCGCCCAGCGCCTACACCGCCAAGTGCGCGGGCTGCGTCCACCAGCACGGCATCTGTCTCGGCCTGCGCCGCGACTACCTCGATCGCTACGGCGACGGCGAGCTGGTCCCCGAGTACGCGACCGCCGCCGCCCGCGCCCCCAGCGCCGCCTGAGCCGTCCATCGCTTAGCGGCCACGGAGGGCCGCGCTACTCCACATACGACGGGAAGACTATGAGCCAGACACAGATCGACACGCTCGACGCCGCGACGTCGACCATGACCCTGTCGCTCGACATGGGCCTCTACCCGCGCGACGTCCTCTACGCCGCCGCCTACGTCTTCCTCGACCGGGCGTACGTGCTGCTCGACCGCGTCGACAGCCGCTACGTCGTGCACCTGCGCGGCAAGCAGAAGCTCGACGAGACGGCGCTGCGCGCCATGGCCGGCGAGTTCAGCAACGAGCTGCTGGCGCAGGCGCTGCGCCTGCGCGTCGCCAAGGCGAACCAGAAGATCATCGAGGACATCACCACACTGGCGATCGCGGGCGCCGGCGGCATGCCGAGCGGCGACCGCGATCCGGCCCTGGTCGACCTCGACCAGCCGGGCGAGGACGGCTTCCTCGACGATCCGCTCGGCATCGCCGAACCGTGGGAGGCGAAGAAGAAGGACGCCGCGTCGTGAGCGCCGCCCGCCCGACCAGCGCGACGGTGACGCTGCACCGCGCCCTCTACGCCGCCGACGCGATCACCGACGCCGCCGCGACCTTCGGCGACTTCGCCGCGTTCGCGGTGCACCCGCAGGGCGAGCATTACGTGGTCGAGATCCGCGACATCGATCGCGAGGTGGACGGCGACGTGGTCGCCGAGTTCTGCAACTTCGCGCTCGCCAACACCGCCATCCGCAGGAAGAGCCCGCATGCTTGAGTCGATGGAATCCACCCCGACGCCGCAGGCCGCGGCGCGCCTGCCCCACGGCCGCCAGGTCGACTTCTCCGACCTCAATCCCGAGCGGTGGAAGCCGGAGTTCGCCGTGCCGTTCAATCAGCGGCAGATCGGCGCGAAGGTGCTCATCAGCAACGACCTCGGCGACTGGCTGCTGCTGACGCGCGAGGAGTTCCGCGATTTCGTCGAGGGCCGTCCGCAGGCCGGCGAGCCGCTGTACGAGAAGCTCAGGCGCGCCAACTTCGTCGCCGGCCAGGTCGATCTCGCCGCGCAGGCGCACCGCTGGCGCGGCAAGAAGCAGTACCTGTTCAACGGACCGACGCTGCACGCGATGGTGCTCACGCACCGCTGCAACCACGGCTGTCAGTACTGCCACAGCTCGATCGTCGGCATGGACCGCATGGACACCGATATGTCGATCGAGACCGCCGAGAAGGCGGTCGACCTCGCCTTCCAGACGACGGCGTGGGCGATGACCATCGAGTTCCAGGGCGGCGAGCCGACCGCCAACTGGGAAACGCTCAAGCACATCGTCGAGTACGCGCGGCAGAAGAACGTCACCGCGCGCAAGGTGCTGTCGTTCGCGCTGGTCACCAACCTCTCGCTGATGGACGACGCCAAGCTCGACTTCCTGCTCGATCAGCACGTGCAGCTGTGCACCAGCCTCGACGGGCCGGCCGATCTGCACAACAAGATCCGCATCTTCAAGGGCGGCGACAGCCACGCCAACCTCCTGGCGTGGATGCAGAAGATCAACCAGCGCTACAAGGACATGGGGCTCGACGTGAACCAGTATCGCGTCGAGGCGCTGCCGACGATCACGCGCCCCAGCCTGAGCCGCTGGAAGGACATCGTCGACCAATTCGTCGAGGCCGGCTGCCGCGCCATCTTCCTGCGCAAGCTCGACCCGTTCGGCTTCGCCGCGCGCAGCGTCAAGACGCTCGGCTATTCGATGGACGAGTTCCTCGAATTCTACGCCAACGCGGTGGACTACATCATCGAGCTCAACCGCCAGGGCGTACAGGTGATGGAGCGCCACGCCGCGATCATGCTCAACAAGATCCTCGCCGACGAGGAGCCCAACTACCTCGACCTGCGCATTCCCGGCGGCGCGTGCATCGGCCAGCTCGGCTACGCGCCCGACGGCAGCATCTACTCCTCGGACGAAGGCCGCTTCGTCGCCGCGATGGGCGACGACATGTTCAAGATCGGCACCGTGGACGACGACTACCACCACCTGATGACCAACGCCGCGACCCGCGCGCTGGTGATGGCGGGGCTGAACGACGGGCACCCCGACTGCGTCAGCTGCGTCTACAAGCCGTGGTGCGGCCAACAGGTCGAGTACAACTACAAGACGCAGGGCAGCCTGCACGGCCACATGCGCGACTCGATGTGGTGCAAGAAGCACAAGTCGATCTTCGACTACCTCATGCACAAGCTGGAGTCGGCGGACGAGCGCGACATGGAGATGTTCCGCCTGTGGACGACGAATCGGACGCTGGACCATTTCATCGTGCAGTGAGTCGTGCGTCTTGTCGCGAGCGCGCTTTTTCACGGATTACACGGATTGAATCTGGAGCACGAATTTCACGATCGGGCTCGACTCCATTTTATTGTTTTCTCTCTTGGTTTCTCTGATCCGTGACATCCGTGTTCGAGATCAATCCGTGTAATCCGTGGCTCAGTCAGATCAGGATACGATGAGCGGGCTCGTTCTCCCACGCGACCCGCGCGACGAGTCGCGCACCGTCGCGCGCGCGTACGGCCGATACCTGATCGACTGCGGGCATCGTTTCCTGGCGATCGAGCCGTGGCTGGACGCCGCGGTGCGGCCCACCTATCAGCAGGTCGCGCAGCTGGTGGGCCGGCAGCTCGCCGGCGCCGAGTCGCGCGCCATGTTGAGCTGCTTCGCCGTGCCGGCGGTCGGCACGCCGTTGCACTGCCTGCCGTTGCGCGACGATCTGCCCGGCTTTCGCGAGCGCATCGACGACGCCGGCGGCGTCATGCTGGCGACGCTGTTGTTCGAGATGGCGCTGCGCGGACTGATCCCGGCAGACGCGTCGATCCTGTGCGCACACGGCGCGCCGCCGCTCGCCTCGACCGCCATCGGCGGCGCGTTGCTGCCGCCGCCCGGCGCCATCGGCTGGCGCTTCGCCGCCAGCCACGTCACCGCCGTCGGGCGCGACGGCGAGCTCGAGCGCCTCCCGATCGAGCTCGGCGCGATGTCCGACGCGCTGGGCGACGACAGCTGCGGCGTGACCTACGAGCGTCGCTTCTGGCGCCTCGCCGGCGGCGCGCACCTCGCCACCGTCGATGCCAATCCCATCGCCGCGTTCGAGGCCCATCCGGACAAGGCCGGCAACCACGTCGACCTCGGCGGACGCGACGCGGAGCGCTGGGTCGCGATGCTCGACGACGCCTTCGGCCTCGTCAGCCGCTACCTCCCTGGCGAGGCCGAGGAGATGGCGACGCTGCTGCAGCAGGTGATCCCGGTCGGCTACGACGAGGTGAAGCATCTATCGGCCTCGTATCGCGAAGCGGTGGGGACCGTGTACCTGACCCTGCATCCCAATCTGATGACGATGAGCGAGGCGCTGATCCACGAGTTCCAGCACAACAAGCTCAACCTCGCTGCCGGCGACACCGATTTCCTGCACAACGCCTTCCATCCCTACTACAAGAGCCCGGTCCGCCCCGATCCGCGCCCGCTGTGGGGGATCCTGCTGGCGGTGCACGCCTTTCTCCCGGTCGCGGCGCTCTATCGCCGCATGCGCGATGCGGGCCACCCCGGCTCGGACAAACCGGACTTTGCCCGCCGCCTGTCCGAGATCGACCTCAAGAACCACGAGGGGATGAACATGCTGCGCGCGCACGCGTCGTGGACCGACGCCGGCGCGGCGCTGTTCGCCGACCTCGCGGCCCTGGAACAGGCGCATCTCGCCGACCGCGCCGCGCGCGGGCTCGACTCGACGCCGACCGACGTGCACCTCGCGTAGGCGGATTGACCACCAAGGCACCCAGGACACCACGACTGCGGAAGATCGACACTGATCCGCAGTGCCTGGTGTCCTGGGTGCCTCTGGTAGTCAATCCGCCTTCACCGCATCGAGCGCGGCGATCTCGCCATCGGACAACGTGACGCTGAGCGCGCGCGCATTCGCGGTCACCTGCGCGCCGCGCGTCGCGCCGGGCAGCGGGATGACGCCGGGTTTGGCCAGCAACCACGCCAGCGCGATCGCCGCCATCTCGACCTCGTGTGCGGCGGCAAGCGAGCCGAGCAGCTCCAGGACCGGCTTCGCCGCGGCGAGGCGCTCGGGGGCGAACCACTCGGCGTCGCCGCGCAGGCCGGCTGGGCGCACGTCTGGCGAGTAGCGCCCGCCCAGCACGCCCTGCTCCAGCGGGCTGTACGCCAGCAGGGTCACGCCGAGCTCGCGACAGGCGTCCAGCACGCCGTCGGTCTCCGGCGTCCGGTCGAGCAGCGAATAGCGCACCTGGTTGGTGGCCAGCGGCACGCCGTGCGCGGCCAGCGCCGCGTGGGCGGCGCGCAGCTCGCCGGCGCGGAAGTTACTCACCCCGACGGCGCGCGCCTGACCGGCGTGCACCGTCGCGGCGAAGGCGGCCATGGTCGGGCCGATCGGCGCCTCGTCGCGATCCGCCCAATGCAGTTGGTAAAGGTCGACATGCGGCAGCCGCATGCGCTTGAGGCTCGCCTCCAGGGCTCGGGGGATCGCCGCCGGGCCGCCGCGTCCGACCAGCGGCGCATACTTGGTCGCCACCACCGTCGGGCGCGGCGCCTGACGCACCAACCAGCCGAGCAGCTGCTCGCTCTTGCCGGCGCCGTAGGCCTCGGCGGTATCGAAGAAATCCAGGCCTGCGGCGAGCGCCGCTGCGAAGCCGTCCACCACGTCCTGCGGCCCCAGGTCCACCTCGTAGCGCCAGTAGCGCTTGTCGCCCCAGGCCCAGCACCCCACCCCGAGCGGGACCACCTCGACCGGGCTCTGCCCCAAGCGTACGCGATCCATCGGCAGAGAAAGCCACAGATGGTCACCGATGACCACGCCGCCGGCGGCGCGCCGATTCTCGCCTGCGTGGGCCTGGCTAAGTCTTCAATCTTCTTGCGATAGGGAAGAGGCCTGTTCTACTGTCCCCTACGGACATGGGGGGCGAGTCCCACATCAGCGCGGAGGACCGGCGCGCGGCGACCAACGTCACCACCTCTGGCTCCGGGCACCGCTTCGAGATCCAGCTCGGGCACCTCTGCAACAACCGCTGCGTGTTCTGCTCCAGCGGCCAGATGACGGCGATGAAGATCGCCCGTCCGGTGCCGCTCGAGCCGATCGTCGAGGCGCTGGAGCAGGCGCGCGCTGCCGGCGCGACGCACCTCACCTTCCTCGGCGGCGAGCCGACCATCCACAAGCGGTTCCTCGACGCCTTGAAGAAGGCGGTCGAGCTCGGCTTCGAGACCATCGTCATCTTCACCAACGGCGTCATGTTTCCGCATCCCGGCTTCATCGACTCGGTGGTGGCGCTGGGCAATTTCGAGTGGCGCATCTCCATTCAGGGCGCCACCGACGAGGCGCACGTCGCCGTCACCGGTCGCGCCGAGTCGTTTCAGCGGATCGTCCACGGCCTCGGCGAGCTGCAGCGGCGCGGCCAGCTGGTCACCACCAACATGTGCGTCAACGAGCGCAGTTATCGCTCGCTGCCGCACTACCCGGAGTTGCTCGATTTCTACGGCGTCCGCCAGCTGCACGTCGACATCGTCCGCCCGGAGAGCACCGGCGAGCGCGAGGAGTCGTACCTGCGCGACATCATGCCGCGCTACTCGGATATGGCGCCGTACTACGCCGAGATGCTCGACGGCTTCGAGCGCCGCAACCCCGACTTCGACATCAACGTCGGCAACCTGCCCTACTGCGTGATCCCCGAGTGGGCCTCGCGGGTGCATCACGGCGGACAGGAAACCGTCACCAAGTCCTCGGACAGCGATGGTCTCGAGGACGCGATGAACAAGTACGAGTGGCAGACCTCGCTGCGCACGCACCTGCCGAGCTGTGGCGAGTGTGTCTTCCGCCCGCGCTGCACCGGCATCTTCCGCGGCTATCTGGCGCTGCACGGCCCCGACGAGTTCCATCCCATCAGCCGCAGCGAACTGCTGGCGCGCGATCCGCAGCAGCGCAATTTCGTCCTGCTGGTTGAGCCGTGGCTGGCGCCGCTGCGCGCCGCGCTCGGCGCCGGGGCGCTGCCCGACGGCTGGCAGCTGCGCCACGAGGTCACCGAGGATCGGCGCCGGCGCGTCGAGATCGTGCTCGGCCACGCAGCCGGCGGCGGGCTGCGCCTGGCATTCACCGCCCCGGGCCGCGGCCGGCTGCCGGTGCTGTCCAGCGCCGCGTACGACGTCGACGCGGATGCCGATCTCGCCGTCGCGCCGGAGGCGCTCGCGGCGCTGCTCGACTGGCTGCACGCGCAGCTCGGCGCGACTCCCGACGCCCCGGCGGTCAGCCGCGCCGACGACGCGGTGGAGCGCGCGCTGCGCAACGCCGTGCTGGGGCGCGGTCGCCAGCGCGTCGCCGGCATCGCCGCGCGCCTGCAGAGTCGTTTCGCCCGCGCCCAGTGGCGGCTCGACGCGCTGCGCTGGCCGGACGACGGCACCGGCGAGCTGGTGGCGCGCGGTCCGGGCGGCGCACACGTCGCGGTGCGCTTCGCCGTGGGCGCGCGCGGCAGCCGTTCGCAGGTCGGCGTCGACTTCGACGTCAACGCGGCGAGCGACGCGGGCGGCGCCAAGGCGGTGGTCGAGCAACTGGTCGGCCTGCTGCGCGCGGCATCGCCGGGTGGCGACGCCAGCGCCGCCGCCAGCCACTGATCGGCGGGCCGTTGCCGGCGGTCGATCGCCGCGCCGCGGTGCTCGGCCTGCTGACCGTACTCGCCGCCAACGCGCTCTTCCTCGCCGGCCTGCCGACGATCCTCGATGCGCTGCTGTCGATGGATCCGTTCTACATGCGGCTCGCCGCGCTGCCAGCGGCCGACCTGGCGCGCCAGGACCCGACCTGGGGTCCGCTCTACGCCTGGTGGCTCAAGCCGCTGCGCGCCGCGTTCGGCGATCCGCTGGCGGTCAACGCCGCGAACGTCGTCGCCCTGTCGTTGGCGGTGACGCTGGCGCTGTACGCCTACGTGCTGGTGCTGACGCGGCGCGCCGCGGTGGCGGTCGGCGCGGCGCTCGCCTACCTGATTTCCGACTTCAACCTGCCGCTGGAAGGCAAGATGAGCGCCTTCGCGTTGCTGGTGCTGCTGGTCGGCTTGACGGTCGCCGCCCGGTTGCCGAGCGGCCCGCGGCGGCTCAGCCTCGCCGCCGCCGCCAGCGGGCTGGCGGGATACGCGCGGCCCGAGCTCTATCCGGCCGCGCTGGCGCTTGCGGCGTGGGCGCTGTGGCAGGCACGCGCCGCGCCGCGCGAGCGCGCCTGGCCGCTCACCGTGCTGCTGTTGATCGGCGGCGCGGCAGCCGCCGTGGGCATGCCGGTGTACGGCTCCGGCGGAGGCGAGCCGCGCCTGCTGATCGCCTTCCGCGAGCACTTCGCCTGGAACTGGGCGCGCTGGCACGACGCGGTCGATTACCGCACCGCCTGGCACGGCGCCTTCGGCCCTGCCGGCAGTCTGCACGCGGCGCTGCTGGCCAACCCGGCTGCGGTCCTGCTGCACGTCGCCATCAACGCCGTGCGCACGGTGTGGTTCCTCGCCGCCACCACCTTCGTTCACTACCCGCTGCTGGTGCCGGCCAACGCGCCGCGCCTGGCGCAGGCCGAGAACCTCGCCGCGGCGGCGCTGGGGCTCGGCCTGCTGGCGACGACGCGCCGCGCGCTGCGCCTGCGGCACGGTCGGACGCTGGCAATGTACGCCGTCATCGCCGCCGGCCCGATCGCCGCGGCCGTCGCCATCTATCCGGTCGCGCACTATCTGCTGGTGCCCGCCGTGCTGCTCGGGGTCGCGGTCGCGCTGGCGGCGGCGGAGCGGCTCCCCGCCGGCCTGCTGGCCTCGCCGCGTGCCGGGTTGCTCGCCGCGTTGCTCTGCCTGGCGGCGATGCCCAGGCCGTTCGTCCTCCCGCTGGCGCCCGCACGGCCCGGCGCGAGCGTCGTCGGGCGCGTCACCGTCACCCGCCCGGTCCACGACACGGTGGCGTTCATCCGCGGCCTGCGCCTGACACCGCCGGTTCGGGTCCTGACGTTGACCGACGGCCTCGGCGACCTGCTCGGCGATGGCTTCCAGGAGCTCAAGGCGTGGCAGGTCGATAGGCCGCTGGCGCGCTACCTCGACGAGCGCGGCATCGACCTGATCGTGAGCTTCGAGCCCGGCAAGCACAGCTTCATGCTGCCGGACCAGTACTGGCCAAAACTGCAGGAGGATCCGGCCGCGGCCGGCTTCGTACGCCTGACGGTACCCAACGTGCCAGAGGTCTCGCTGTACGTGCGCAGCACCCTGGTGCCGCCGGCGGCAAGGTCGACCCCTGCGGCCTCGCCCCTTGGGTAGGCCTGCGCCTCGTGGTCCTTCCCGGGGACACGCGCCAACGGCTGGTTTTGGCTTGCGTTTCTCGCCGTCGCGCCTGAAAGTGGCAGGCGCGACGCGAGCGGCCCGCAGCGGCGGTCGGCGCTTGGGGAGGCCTCATGGGGTACGACGATCGACACGAGATTCTCGAACGGCTCGAGGCGCTCGAACGCATGCTGCGCCGCGGGCGCGAGCGGCACGAGCCTGGCGGCGGCGGGCGCGAGCGGCACGGCGATCGCTGCCACCACGACCATCATCACCACGATCACCACTCCCACGATCACCATCATGACCGTCACCGCGATCAGCACTGCGACGAGCGGCGGGGGGGCGGATTCGACGAGAAGCGCGTCATCGACACCATCGTCACGCTGGTGGGCGAGCAGGTGATGCGCCAGCTGGACGATCGGCGAGCGCGCGAGGGCGGCGGCGACGATCACGGCGGCGAGAAGCGCATCGTCGACCTGATCGTCGGGCTGGTATCCGAGCACGTGCGCGAGATCGTCGCGGAAGAGCTCGATCGCCGCCTCGGGCGGCCGCCACTCGACGGCAGCGACCGACCGGCACCGGAGCCGGGTAGCGGCGAGGCGGGCAACTCCTGAGGGACAACCGCCGCGGAGCGGCGCGCGCCGCCCCGCCTGCCGTGTGCTCATCATGACAGCCGCCGTCTCGACCGCGCCCCAAGCGCCGCCGCAGCTGTTCAAGAAGCTGCGCGCGGAAGACGTGCCGGTCACCGCGCGCAGCTGCGCGCTCTTCCGCTTCGGCGAGCAGTGCAACAACAACTGTCCGATGTGCAGCAACACCGGCGAGGGCGGGTTGTTCTTCCACCCCGTCGAGGAGCTGCTGCGCCGCGCCGAGTTCCTGCGTGCGGCCGGCTTCCGGCGCGTCGTCGTCACCGGCGGCGAAGCGACCATCCACCCCGGCTTCTGGTCGATCGTCGAGCGCCTCGCGACGTACGGCATCGTCTGGGACATCAACACGCACGGCCGTTCCTTTTCCAAGCCGGACTTCGCCCGACGATCGGTCGCCACCGGCCTGCAGCGAGCCATCGTCTCGCTGCATTCACACCTGCCGGCGACCAGCGCGGCGATCTTCGGCGCGAGCGAGACGGCGCATCACGAGACCGTCGCCGGCATCGAGCGGCTCCGCGAGGCCGGTGTCAGCGTCATGCTCAACTGCGTGCTGACGCGCCTCAACCTACCGCACCTCGAAGCCTACCTGCGCGACGTCACGACGCGCTTCGGCACCGGCATCACCGTGAAGTTCGTCTTTCCGTCGACGGTCGGCGTCGGCGGCGCCTGGGACGGCATCGCCGCGATGCGCTATCGCGACGTCGGCGACAGCGTCCGCCGGCTGGATGCGCTCGGCGGCGCGCTCGGCGTGCGGCTGTGCTTCGAGTCGTTTCCCAACTGCGTGCTGGGCGACCCGGACGCGACGAACCTCGGCCGCTCCGCGTTCGGCGAGTCGCACTATCTCGACGACGCCGGCGGCGATCGCGTCTACGCGATGCGGCACATCGAGGCCGAGCTCTCCGCCTACGCCCCCGGATGCCGCGACTGCAGCGCAGTGCGCCGCTGCCCTGGCGTGTCGCACCGCTACGCGTCGCGCTTCGGGGTGGACGAGCTGGTTCCGTTCCCGCCGCGCGTCGACCGAGCGGGAGGCGCCTGACCGCGTTGACGTGGCGACGCGGCCGGCGCGCTGGCGCGCCGCGACGCGGGCCGGCCGACGCCGACCGGCCGACGACATGAGACCGCGCGCCGACTCGCTGCTGCTGTGGACCGGCGGCGCCTGTGTGTACGGCTGCGGCACCTGCCCCTATGCCGGCCACGGCGTACCGGACGGGATTGCACTCGCCGACCTGCTCGGCGGCTTGGCCGGCGTTCCCGATCGCGAAGGACGGCTGGCGATCCTGGTCGGCGGCGAACCGTTCCTGCGTCCCGACGTGCTGCGCCTGCTGGCCGGCATCCGCGCCGCCGGTTGCGCCGCCGGCCTCGTCACCACCGGACGGCCGCTGCTCTACGCGCCGGTGCGCGACAAGCTGCGTCGGGCCGATCTCGCCTACCTGCGCGTGCAGCTGTTCGGCGTCGGCGAGGCGCACGATCGCGCCAGCGCGGTCGCCGGGGCGTTCGCGCAGGTACTCGAGGGCGTGCGCGCCTGGAGCGACACGGCGGCGGAGACGTGCGACGTCGACGTGGCGCTGTCGACGCGCGGCCGCCCGCTCGCACGCGTGGTGGACGAACTGGAGCAACTCGCACCGCTGCTGCCCACCACGGTGCAGCTCACCGTCGCGATCGACGGCGAGCAGCGCGCGGCCTTGGCGCACGACCTTGGCGCTCGACAGGCGGTGGCGTCGCTGCGCGAGTGGAACACCGACGCGCAGCGCCCACTTCTGGCCTGGGAGGGTCTGCCATCCGACGCGGCGGAGCTGGTCGACCTGGCCATCGCGCCGCCGCTGCCGAGCTTCGTCCACCGCCGCCCGCCGGCCTGCTGTCTCGGCACGCTGGACGAGCTCGCCCTGCCGCGGAGCCCGGACGACGGGCCGCGCGCCAACTCGTTCAACTTTATCGCCACGCAGACGGCGGTTCCGTACGAGCAGGACGTAGCGCGTTGCACCGCGCACGCGCGGGCGGGCGCGGTGTCGCCGGCGCGCGCCCTGTGGCTGGTCGACGGCGCGCAGCTGCGTCTCCACGCCACCGACACCGGCGATTTCGACCTGCCGGCGGTGAACCGGCTCAAGGACGAGCTGAGTCACGTGTTTGTCGACCGCGCGCCGGCCGGCGTGCTCGACGACTACGTCGAGGGCATGCGGCGCGTTCTTCCGGACCCGCGCTGCGACGCCTGCGTCCAGCACGCCGCCTGCGGCCATCGCTTCCAGTTGGTGGACGAGCCGCCGTACGCGCGCGAGGAGGCGTGGATCGTCGCGCACCTGCGCCGCCTGCGCGGCCGTGTCCTCGACGTCGGCTGCGGCGAGCAGCTGTATCGCGACGAACTCGCCCCGCTGCTGCGCAGCGGGACGGTCGACTACCACGGCCTCGACCCCGACGCGGTGAGCCTGCGGCGCGTCCGCGAGGCGCTGCCCGACGGACGCTACTCGCTCGGCGACATCGAGGCCTTCCGCGGCACGGCGGCGAGTTATGATCACATCCTCTGCCTCAGGGCGCTGAACCACGTCTTCGACATGGATGAGGCGATCGGACGGATGGCGGAGTTGCTGCGTCCCGGCGGTCAGATGCTGCTGGTCGAGACCACGCCGTTCGCCATGCTGCGCAGCGCCGCACAGGTCGCCGCGGCCGACCGCGCGCCGCGCGCCGGGCATCAGCACTTCCGCAACGTCGGCAGCGAGGCGGTCGTGCCGCTGGCGCGGCGGCGCGGCCTGCGCGTGGTGCATCATCATCCGATCGGGCGGACGACGACCAACCAGTGGATCCTGCTGCTCGAACGTCCGGCGCTGCCGTGAGGCGGTGCGCCCGCGTCAGGGGGCGACGGCGGCGGTGCGCAGGGACGCGGCGAGCCGCGGATCGGCGACCGCCCAACGCGACAGGATCGCGTTGAGCTCCGCATCGGCGCCGGCAAGCAGCTCGAACAGATGGGTGGCGATCGCCAGGTGCTCGCGATGCTCGGCGCCGTCGGGGCGCTGGCCGGCGAGCTCGCCGTGCGTCGCGAAGGTGCGCACCGGACTGATGCCGCAGAACGGCTTGTTCCAACACTCCGCGCACATCGGCTGCGCGTCGAGCAGCGAGGCGGCGGCGATGGCGCGCACGGTGGGGTGCCTGGCGATCGCTTCCGGCGTCAGCTCGCTGACGTGACCGAGGACGAAGAACGGATCGCCGGCCGCGTCCACCAGGCGCGCCTCGCCGCTCGGAAACACGCGCCCGTCGACGTCATAGGCGATTTCGGCAGTGCCGGCGCCGTGCGGCGACTGCATGTCGGCCACACCGGCGTCGGCGCTGGTCAGCATGCGGGTCAGCATCACCGCCGCCTTGCGCTCGCGGATGTCGGCGCCGCCGCGGTTGCGCTCGATCAGGTAATCCAGCGTCTGCCGATAGAACGCCAGGTAGTCGTCGAGCTCGTAGCCGATCGCCGCCCACGTCCGCGGGTCGACGCGGACGCCGTCGAGCGGCCGCAGGTGCAGCGTGCGCAGTCCGTGCGCCAGGTACTCGTCCACCAGCGCGCGCCCCTGCGACAAGGTCTGGCGCGAGACCGTCAGGCGCGCATCCACCCGCCACTGACTCGGATCCCGACCTCGCTCGGCGTAACGGCGATGCAGCGCGTCGATCCAGCCGACGACGTCGGCGTGCCGGCTGCCGGGCTTCCAGGCGCGGTGCGCATCGTGCAACGCGGCCGGCCCGTCGAGCGACGTCACGATCTGTACGTCGTTGGCGAGCAGCCAGTCGGCGCGCGTCTCGTCGAGCGCAGCGAAATTGGTCAGGACCGAGAAGCGCAGCGTCTTGCCCGCGGCGCGCTGGTTGCGCACGCGGGCGAGCTCGATCGCGTGGCGCAGCAGCTCGAACGCGCGCAGCGGCTCGCCGTCATCGGCCTCGAACTCGAAGGCCACCGTCTGGGGCAGGCCCTCGAGGGCAAAGTGGATCACCTGCTCGATGGTCGCCGGGTTCATCTCGACCATGTCGCCATCGCGCCGCGCCCGCAGCGAGACGACGTGCAGGACCGCGTCGCGTCGCAGGTGCCGGTTGCGCTGCGCCACGCGCGCGATCAGCGCGTCGAGGTCGAGGCCCTCGCGCAGGAAGCCCTTGCGCTGCAGGTCGTCGAAGCGCGCATGGCCGGCGACGACCCGGCCGGCGAGCAGATCGGCGAGCTCGGCCTCGGAGAGCCGCAGCCAGTCGCCGGCGTCGTTGGTCACCAGCAACGTGTCGCCGATGCGCCCCCAGCGGAAGAAGGCCAACCCGTCGGCCGCCAGGTCGGGAGACGCGACCGTCTGCGTGCGCACCGTCACGCGACGGCTCCGTCTGCTGGCACTGGCCGATGTGCGGAGGAGATCTCGAACCGGGTGAAGCGTCGGGCGACGTCAGAGCGCGCCGACCTCACTTCGATCCGCTCTCGTCCTGCTTGGTGCCGTGCTTCTGCTCCCACGGCACCATGATCTCGAGCGGGTCCTCGAGCAGATCCTCGGACTCCAGCTCAGCCAGGAGGTCGTCGACCGAGGGGGGCGCCGCCGCGGCGCGCAGCGCGGCGGCGACGTAGTACTCACGCAGCCGCATGGTCGCCTCGGCGAGTTTGAGACGCGTCGCGTGCGCGACCAGCGCTTCAGTGAACTCGCTGGCCAGCACCTCGAGCTGCTGCGGCGTGGCCGCGGTACGCGCCGTCAAGCGAGCGCGGAGCGCTCCGGATTCGGCGCGCGAGAGATACACGAAGCAGCGGTCGAGGAAGAGATACGCTGCTCCGTAGACGGCGTCCGGACTGACGGTACGCTCGTCGATCTCGAACGCGATGTGATCCGGGCCCAGCGCGACTCCGAGTTGGATGTCGCGCTGGCCCGTCGAGACCGTCACACTCACCTCAGGCGGCGATCCTCGTTGCCGCTGAACAGACGCACGCGCTCGTTGTGCGCCATCAGCGCGCCGATGACGCCCTGCTGCCTGCGGTCGCCCTCGTTGGCCGCCAGCACATGGGCAACCTCGGCCACCGCCTGCGCCAGACCCTCTTCGGTCGGCAGATCGCCCTCACCGCCGTTCATCACCAAGAGGTCGAACTGCTTGGTGAAGACGATGCCGTTCGGCTTGCCCTCGTTGCGGCAGATATGCACGCGCTGGGTGCGCCCACGCTCGTTGCGCAGGGTCAGCACACAGGAGCCGTTCGTCGCGCCGGTGAGGTCGGCGACGCGCCAGCCGCGCACCACTTCGGAATCCATGGAGAGCGGCTCGATCAGTTCCCACGGCGCGGCCGGAGCTTCCACGTTCGCCGTGTCGACGAGGTGCTGCGCGCTCAGGCTGTTCTGCGGCGGCAGCGCCGCAGCGGTCTCGGCGTTCGCCGCCGCGGCCGTCGACGTCTCCGTCGTCGCCGAGCTGATAGCCGCCTTGGCGGCGCTTGCACCGGCGACGACCACCACCGTGCCGGCCGCCAGCTTTTGAACCATGTCACGTCGCGACAGCATGCTCACTCTCCTTCTTCCCGGGGCGGCGCTGCAGTTAGCACAGCGCCCCGCACGGGTCCATTGTGATTACCCAAAGCTTGACGTTGGATCGATCGCACGGGCTCTACTGCTTACCCTTGTAGAGCGACGTGGTGCTCTTCCCTGCGGCATAGGTACCCTGCCAGCAGATCCCGTTCTGGTAGTTGATCAGCTGCGCCGTGACCGGCGACTGCAGCCCGATGCTGTCGATCGGGTCGACCATGTTCGCGCCGCGTGCCTTGACCAAAGCCTTGGTCTTGCCGCTGACGCCGGTGCCGCTGAGGATCACCTTCTGCACGCCGTCAGAGGCGAAGGTCGAGTCGCTGTACTTGTAGCCCTTGCCGGTCTCGCTCCAATTGCTGCCGGCCGGGATGGCGGTCTCGGCCACCAGGGCCGAGGTGCTGCCGGCGTAGATGCAGAGCGCGTAGTCGGCGC
This sequence comes from Deltaproteobacteria bacterium, assembly GCA_033764095.1. Taxonomy (GTDB): domain Bacteria; phylum Desulfobacterota; class Binatia; order HRBIN30; family CADEER01; genus JBDTMT01. Next base: position 21,533 of record JANRJF010000154.1, read on the forward strand.
CGACGGTCGGGTCGGCGAAGTCGGCCTTGGTCGTCGGTTGCCCCTTGATGAACTTCCAGATCATCTTGTCCTTGGTGTTGTCGTCCTTGTTCTTGATGATCAGGAGCGACTTCACCGCCGTGCGGCAGGTCTGCGGCGTCGGCGGACAGGCGTCGGTCTGACAGACGTCGGCGGTCTCATTGCAGATCGACGCGACGATGCACGGGTCGGCTTGGTCGGTGCAGACACCGCTCTGGCAGGTCTCGACACCGTTGCAGAACAGGCCGTCGGGGCACGGCGTGTTGTCTGGCTGCAATGCATCGACCGGGCAGGTGTCGGTCGATCCGTCGCACAGCTCGGTCACGTCGCAGGCGTCGACCGCGTTGCGGCAGGGCGTGCTGCTCGACTGCTTGACGTCCGACCCGCACGCCACCCCGGCGGTGCCGGAGCAGTTCTCCGCCGCGTCGCAGATACCGGCGGCGGCACGGCAGGTCGTGGTGGCCGGCGCAACGGTGTCCGACGGGCAGGCAGCGCCCGCCGAGCCGGGACAGAGCTCATCCGGATCGCAGAGATCGCCCGAGCCACTGCGGCAGACCGTCGTGTTCGGTTCGAAGGTATCCGGCGGACAGGCGTCGCCGGCAGTGCCGCTGCACACCTCGGCCGGGTCACAGCTGTCGCCCGAGCCGGCGCGGCAGACCGTCGAGGCGGCCGAGACGACGTCCGACGGACAGGTCTGACCCGCCACTCCGGGGCAGAGCTCATCCGGGTCGCATGTGTCACCCGAGCCCGTGCGGCAGACCGTCGAGGACGACTGCACGACATCCGACGGGCAGGGCTGATCGGCGACACCGGTACAGGTCTCATCCGGATCGCAGCTGTCGCCCGAACCGCTGCGGCAGGTGGTGCCGCCGGCGGTGATGGTATCGGCCGGGCAGGTTACGCTGCTGCCGTCGCAGGTTTCGTCAGGGTCACAGGCATCGCCAGAGCCGGCGTTGCAGACGAAGCCGCTCGCACGCAGCGCGTCCGAACCGCAGTCGTCGCCGACCCCGTCGCAGACCTCGGCGATGTCGCAGGCGCCGGCGGCGCTGCGGCACACCGCGCTGCTCTTCGCGTCTGCTGGGCAGAAGTCGCCGACGCCGTTGCAGCTCTCGGCGACGTCGCAGACGCCGGCCGAGGCGCGGCACAGCGCCGTGCTCTTGGCGTCGGCCGGGCACGTATTGCTGACGCCGTTGCAGAAGTCATCGACGTCACACTCGCCGACCGAGCCGCGGCAGAGCGCGGTGCTCTTGGCGTCGCCGGGACAGGTCGAGCTCAGTCCGGTGCAGGTTTCGGCGACGTCGCAGACGCCGGCGGAGCTACGGCAGGTGAAGCCCGCGTTGCCGGCCGGGTGCTGGCAGAGGGGGCTGGAGCCGTTGCATGCGTCGGTCGTGCAGACGTTGCCGTCGTCCGTGCAGCCGGTGCCGTTGGCCTTGAGCTGGCAGCTCGAGTCACAGCACGAGCCGGCGGTGCCGTTGACGCCGGCGCCCTGATCGCACGTCTCCGGGCTGTCGAGGACGCCGTCGCCGCAGTCAGAGTAATAGAAGCCCAGATCGACCTGCATGCGGTCGCCACCGCCGCCCGCCGTCGCGTGCGAGGGATCGTAGACCGCCGGGTTGGCCTGGCCGATCGCGAACGACGAGGAGCTCGCGTCGACGTCGACCGTGAAGGTGAAGCTGCTGCCGCTGGTCAGCTTGAACAACCGATCGATGGCGCCGTTGCTGTTGTTGGCGGGATTGCCGCCGGTGCTGACCACCGTGCCGCTGCCGCTGCTCAGGGTGAGGATCAGCCGGTTGGTCACCGTCTGTGTCGCCGGCGACACGCTGCCGCTCGACGAGGTGAAGCTGGTGGTGCTGCCGTAGGTGATCGAGCTGGCGGTGTTGGAGCTCAGCGAGAAGACCGCGCTGCCCGAGGGCGCGGCGCCGGTCATCGTGTTGCCGTTTGGATTGGTGTTGTTCTTGATCCCGAAATACACGTTGGTGTGGGCAGCGAGATTCACTCCGGTGCAGGTGACCGTCGCGCCATTCGGGCTGGTGATCGAGGGCGTGCCGCTCACACTGCAGCTGCCGCCGCCGGGTAGCGAGTAGACCGGTCCACCGGTGAGGGTGAGAGCAGCCGCCGGAGCGCCAGCCCCGACGAGCGCCAACGCTGCCACGAGGACCGCCAGGTTCATCGTCCGTTCGACTCGAGCCATCATGGCAACGCCTCCGTTCAACTCACTGTTACGCGGGCGATCTGCACCAGCGATCTCACCACGACCCGTGCGAGCCGTGGCTGCCGTGCGAGCCGTGGCTGCCGTGCGAGCCGTGGCTGCCGTGCGAGCCATGGCTGCCGTGCGAGCCATGGCTGCCGTGCGAGCCGTGGCTGCCGTGCGAACCATGGCTGCCGTGCGAACCGTGCGAGGCATGCGACATGTGCTGCGCGAGGAGCATCTTCTCGCTGTTCGGCTCGCTGCGCAGGGCGTCCGCCGCTTCGGCGGTGTCGAGCGCGGCCACCGGCTTCACCGCCTGACGCGCCTCGTCGCGGCTGAGGAAATCCAGCGGAGTCTTCCGCAATGAAGGCAGCGTGTTCTTCTTGTCACTCATGATGTCCCCTCACCAAGGCCAGCGGATGGCTGTGTGGCTTCCGTTCGTTTGCTCTCACGCCGGGCTCAAGGCGTCTTGGCCTTGAGCATGGCGGCGTCGTTCTTCTTGGCGTTGGCAGTGACGAACGCCGAGGTCAGGCACTTGCCGGTGCCGTTGTTGCGGAGCTGCACGACGACGCCCGGCGCGCTGAGATCGAACGGCATGGCGAAGTCGGGCAGGTTGGCGCCCTTGCCCTTCACCAGGGCTTTCGACTTGCCGGTCGAGCCGCTCTTGACGAGCAGCTTGGTGATACCGTCGTTGGCGCCGGTCAGCTCCTTGTACTTGTAGCCCTTGGTGCCGACCGTGCTCCAGCCGCTGCCGCCCGGAACCGCGGCCTCGCCGATGAGCGCCGAGGTGGTCCCGGCGTAGAAGCAGAGGGCGTAGTCCGCCGTCGCCGTCGGATCGGCGAAGTCGGCGAGGGTGGTCGCACCGCCCTTGGTCCACTTCCAGACCAGCTTGTCCTTCGAGTCGTCGGCCTTGTTCTTGATGATCAGCTTGGTCTTGCCGGCCGTCACGCAGGCCGGTGCGGCCGCGCTCGGGCAGTTGCCGAGGAAGCACAGCTGCGTGCCCTCGTCGCAGTTCTCACCCATTGCACACGGGTTGGTGCCCGGCGAGCAGGTGCCGCTCTGGCAGGTCTCGTCGCCGTTGCAGTAGGTGCCGTCGCCGCAGGCAGTGCCATCGGCCTCCAGCGCATCGGCCGGGCAGTCGGCACTCGACCCGGTGCAGGTCTCGGCCACGTCGCACGAACCGGCGTCGGCGCGGCAGGTGGTGGTATTGGGCAGGAAGCCGTCCGCCGGGCAGGTGTCGCTCGAGCCCGTGCAGTGCTCGACCACGTCGCAGATGCCGGCCGAGCCGCGGCAGATCGTCGAGTTCGGCTCCTTGCTGTCGGACGGGCAGGTCCCGTCGGCAACGCCGGGGCAGTTCTCGACCGCATCGCACTCGCCGGCCGCTGCGCGGCAGACGGTGATCGCAGACGCATAGACATCGGCCGCGCAGGTTCCGGCGGCGACGCCCGGACAGAACTCGTCCGGATCGCACGCATCACCCGAGCCCGGATTGCAGACCGTGCTGGCGGGCTGGACGACATCGGGAGGACAGGTCTGACCGTCGACACCGGTGCAGGTCTCGTCCGGGTCACAGAGGTCGCCCGAACCGGTGCGGCAGACCGTGGTCGGCGGCGCGACGTTGGTCGCGCAGCTTCCCGCCGGCACGCCGGGGCAGAAGTCGTCGGGGTCGCAGATGTCGCCCGAGCCCACATCGCAGACCGTGGTGTTCGGGGCGACGATATCCGCCGGGCAGGGCTGGTCGGCGACGCCGGTGCAGGTTTCATCCGGATCGCAGACATCCCCGGAGCCGGCGCGGCACAGCGTACCGCCGCTGGCGACCGTGTCGGCCGGGCAGGCGGTGGTGCTGCCGTCGCAGACTTCGTCGGGATCGCAGACGTCGCCCGAGCCGGCATTGCAGATCGTGCCGCTGGGCTGCACGCCGTCGGCCGGGCAGGTCACTGCCGAACCATCGCAGTTCTCGGTCGCGTCGCAGAGGTCGACCGCGGGACGGCACGGCGTGGTGTTCGGTTCCACCGCATCGCTCGGGCAGCTGGCTCCCGAGCCGGTGCAGGATTCGGCCACGTCGCATACGCCGGCCGAAGCGCGGCACTCCGTCGAGGACGGTTCAAAGGGATCGGCCGGGCAGGAGGCGGAGGAGCCGTCGAGAACGGACGAC
>JANRJF010000155.1:0-6047 GCA_033764095.1 Deltaproteobacteria bacterium
CCCGACCATGGGCCCGTCGCCCACCGCGACGGCGCTGACGCTCAAGTTCGCCGCCGACCACCTCGTCTGTTACAAGATCAAGGACGACAAGAAGGGCGGCACGCAGCCGACCTTCAAGGGCAAGACGGTCGTCATCCGCAACGAGATCGTCTCCGGCGGCGAGGAAGAAGAGACGTACGACGTGTTCAAGTCGGACGTCGTCTGCCTGCCCTCGACGAAGATCGTCCAGTAGCCGCGCCACCGGCCGAGTCGCCCGTCGCCGCTCGTTCAGGTCGCCTGACGAACGGCGGCGCGGCGACCGGCGGTCCGGGCGCGGCGCCGTTCACAGGTAGGCGGCGCCGAGCACGCCGGCCGAGTCGCCGAGCTGGTTGCGGCGAATCGGCGTGCGCAACTCGTCGTTGAACACGCGCTGCGCCACCGCCGCACGTCCGTTGGTGTACAGCTCGTCGATGTTCGACAGCCCGCCACCGAGCACGATGACGTCCGGGTCGAGGATGTTGACCAGGTTGGCGACGGCGCGGCCGAAGTGGGCGAGAAAGTCGTCGAACACGCGGCGCGCCAGCGGCTCGCCGGCGCGCGCGGCGGCGACGATCGCGTCCATGCTCGACGCGGCGCCGCCGAGCGCCCGGTAGCCCCGCTCGACCGCCGGGCCGGCGATCAGCGCTTCGACACAGCCGCGCTGGCCGCAGTAACACGCGGGGCCGGCGGGATCGATGACGTGATGCCCCCACTCGCCGGCGATGTGCTGCGGCCCCGACCAGAGCTCGCCGTCCAGCACCACGCCGCCGCCGACGCCGGTGCCGAGGATGACGCCGAACACCAACCGGCCGCCCTGCGCCGCGCCGCGCCGCGCCTCGGCCAAGGCGAAGCAGTTGGCGTCGTTCTCCACCCGCACCGGTAGGCCGATGCGCCGCGCCAGATCGCCGGGCAGATCCTCGCCGTTCAGGCACAGGGTGTTGGAGTTCTTCATCCGGCCGCTGCGGCTCGACACGGCGCCGGGGGTACCCAGCCCGATCGCGGCGCACTCAGGCGCCACCTCGCGCATGCGCTCGACCAGGCGGCCGACCGCCTCGACGATGTGCGCATAGCCGCGTTGCTGCTCGGTCGGCACCCGCTCCCGACGCAGCTCGCGGCCGTCGTCGGCCAACGCCACGCCTTCGATCTTGGTGCCGCCGAGGTCGATGCCGATGCGCATGCTCGCCGGCTTATCGGCCACCGGTGCCGGCCGGGCAAGGAGCTGCACTCACACGCGGGCACGGCGGATTCTATAACTTCGGACCCCCATCCTGGCCTTCCCCCGCGATGCGGGGGAAGGAAAAGAGAGGAAGCCCTGTCGCACATAGCCTACTTGGATCCGATCCCTTCCCCCGCATCGCGGGGGAAGGTCAGGATGGGGGTCCGAACTGACTTGCGGGCCAACCCGCCTCTTCGTCTCTCCGCGCCTCCGCGTGAGCGCTTCCGGCCCGGTTTCACCGCCGGCGCGGCTTCGCTATACACGCGAGGTTCGCCCACCGACCCATCCCGTCCAGGAGGCATCGGCGCTCATGTCCAACTCCAGCGGTCGCACGCTGCTCATTGTCGTCATCTTGCTGGCTGCCATTCTGCTCGCCGCCGGCAACGTGCTCTGCCACGCCCTGGTGGTGCAGGAGCTGACCGGCTCGGCGCCCGAGCCGCCCGATCCGGACTGGGTGTCGCGCACCATCCACTCGGTCGGCGAGGCGATGCGCCAGCGCCCGCACTTCATCTGGTTCTTCACCGGCGCGCCGTTGCTCTTCGGCGCCATCCTCGCCCTCATCGTCGGCCTGCAGGGCGGGGCGCCAAGCGCGCAGAAGGCCGTCGGCGCCGCGACGGCCGGCGCCGACCCCGGCGCCGACGGCGCCCTGCGCCTGCTCGCGCTGCTGCAGCAGGAAGGGCGCCTGGTCGACTTCCTGGAAGAGGACATCGCGCCGTACGACGACGCGCAGGTCGGCGCCGCGGTGCGCGCCATCCACGCCGGCTGCCGCAAGGCGCTGCACGAGCGCATGCAGATCGACCGCATCTACGCCGAGGAGGACGGCGCCAGCGTCGAGGTGGCGCCCGGATTCGACGCCGGCGCGGTGCGGCTGACCGGCAACGTACACGGCCAGCCGCCCTTCCGCGGCGTCCTGCAGCATGGCGGCTGGCGCGCCAGCAGCGTCGCCCTGCCGCGCACCGCCGGCGTCGATGCGGCGATCCTCGCGCCGGCCGAGGTCGAGATCAGTTAGAGGAAGGAAGAAGCGACGAGCGATGAGCGATGAGTGGTCGCAGTCGGCGACTCATCGCTCATCGCTCATCGCTCATCGCTCATGCGTTACGTCATCGGCATCGACCTCGGCACCACCAACTCGGTGCTCGCCTATGCGCCGCTGGACGGCTCGGCGCCGATCGCCGTGCTGCCGATCCCGCAACTGATCGGCCCGGGCACGGTCGAGCCGCGCGCGCTGCTGCCGTCGTTTCTCTACCTGCCGGCGGCCGGCGAGTTGCCCGACGCGGCGCGGCGCCTGCCGTGGGGCGACGGCGGCGACGCCGTGGTCGGCCGCTTCGCGCAGCAGCGCGGCAGCGAGGTTCCCGATCGCGTCATCGCCTCCGCCAAGTCCTGGCTGTCGCACGCCGGCGCCGAGCGCGAGAAGCCCATCCTGCCGTGGGGCGCCGCGGACGACGTGCCGAAGCGCTCGCCGGTGGATGCCTCCGCCGCCTATCTGGCACACCTCGCCGCCGCCTGGGACGCGGCGTTTCCGAAGGACCGCATCGCCAAGCAGGACGTCCTGCTGACCGTGCCGGCGTCGTTCGACCCGGCGGCGCGGGAGCTCACGGTGCGCGCCGCGGTTGCCGCCGGCCTGCCCGAGGTGACGCTGCTGGAGGAGCCGCAGGCGGCGCTCTACGCCTGGATCGACGCCGCCGGCGAGGACTGGCGGCGGGAGGTGACGGTCGGCGACCTGCTGCTGGTGTGCGACGTCGGCGGCGGCACCTCCGACTTCAGCCTCATCGCGGTGCGCGACGACGGCGGCAGCCTGGCGCTCGAACGCCTGGCGGTCGGCGACCACATCCTGCTCGGCGGCGACAACATGGACCTCGCGCTCGCCTACCGCGTGCGCGAGCGGCTCGCCGCCGCGGGCACCACGCTCGACGCCTGGCAGTTCCGCGGGCTGGTGGCGAGCTGTCGCGACGCCAAGGAGCGCCTGCTCGGCGCCGCCGCCGAAACCAGCGTCGCAGTCGCCATCCTCGGGCGCGGCCGCAAGGTCGTCGGCGGAGCACTGCGCACCGAGGTGCGGCAGGACGACGCCGCGGCGGCGCTGCTCGACGGCTTCTTCCCGCAGTGCGCGCGCACCGACCGCCCGCAGGCGCCGCGCCGCACCGGCCTGCTGGAGCTCGGCCTGCCCTACGCCGCCGACGCGGCGGTCACCCGCCACCTCGCTGCCTTCCTGGAGCGCAACGGCAGCGCCGGCGCGCCGACCGCCGTGCTGTTCAACGGCGGCGTCATGCGCGCCGACGCGCTGCGCACCCGCCTCGTCGACGTGCTCGGCGGCTGGTTCCCCGCCGGCGTGCGCACCCTCGCCGGGGCCGATCCCGAGCACGCCGTGGCGCGCGGCGCGGCGTACTACGGCCTGGCACGGCACGGCCGCGGCGTGCGCATCCGCGGCGGCGTCGGCCGCACGTTCTACATCGGCATCGAGAGCGCGATGCCGGCGGTGCCGGGCATGCGCCCGCCGATCAAGGCGCTGTGCGTCGTTCCGCACGGCCTCGAAGAGGGCAGCGCCGTCGAGCTGCCGCAGCAGGAGCTCGGCCTGGTGGTCGGCGAGCCGACCGAGTTCCGCTTCCTCAGCTCGACGACGCGGCGCGACGATCACCCCGGCGCCCTGCTCGATGCCTGGAGCGACGACGAGCTCGGCGAGCTGCCGCCGCTGCACACCGCACTGGAGTGGAGCGGCCACGAAGGCGCCACCGTCCCCGTGCACCTCGAAGCCCGGGTCAACGAGCTCGGCGTGCTCGAGCTGTGGTGCGTCAGCCGCGATGATGGGCAGCGCTGGAAGCTCGAATTCAATGTGCGGCCTGAGTAGAAGACTCAACGCAGAGACGCGGAGACACAGAGAGCGCAGAGAAAGGCAGTTGATTCTTCTCCGCGCTCTCTGTGTCTCGGCGCCTCTGCGTTGAATCCCCCCATGGCTGCGCGCTTCATCGTCGGCATCGACCTCGGCACCACCAACTCGGCGGTGGCGTACGTCGACACCCAAGCGGGGCGGGCAATCGAGTCGTTCGCCATCGCGCAGCTCGTCGGCGAGGGCCAGGTGGCGGAGCGGCCGACGCTGCCGTCGTTCCTCTACGTCGGCGGCGAGCACGACATCGCGGCCGGCGCGCTGGCGCTGCCGTGGGATGCGCAGCGCGGCTACGCGGTCGGCGAGTTCGCCCGCGCGCAGGGCGCGCGCGTACCGGGGCGGCTGGTCTCGTCGGCCAAGTCGTGGCTCTGCCACGGCGGCGTCGATCGCGGCGCCGCCATCCTGCCGTGGGCGGCGCCGGACGACGTGCCCAAGCTGTCGCCGGTCGACGCCTCGGCGCGCTACCTCCAGCACCTGCGTGAGGCGTGGAATGCCCGCCATCCCGACGCGCCGCTGGAGGCGCAGGACATCATGCTCACCGTGCCGGCCTCGTTCGACGAGGTGGCGCGCGAGCTGACCGTCGACGCCGCCCAGCGCGCCGGCCTGCCGCGCGTCACGCTGCTCGAAGAGCCGCAGGCGGCATTCTACGCCTGGATCGGCGCGCACGCCGCCGAGTGGGAGACGCGCCTGCGCCCGCACCGGCTCGCGCTGGTGGTCGATGTCGGCGGCGGCACCACCGACTTCAGCCTGATCAAGATCGAGCCCGACGGGGAACGCCTCGGGCTCGAGCGCCTGGCGGTCGGCGAGCACATCCTGCTCGGCGGCGACAATATCGACGTCGCGCTCGCCCGCCTGCTCGAGCCGCGCCTCGGCGAGAAGCTCGACAGCCAGCGCTGGCACGCGCTGACCACGCTGTGCCGCGCCGCGAAGGAAGACCTGCTCGGCGACGCCCCGCCGGCCGAGGCGCCGATCCGCCTGGCCGGCCGCGGCCGCGCGGTGGTCGGCGGCGGGCTCGCCGCGAGGCTGACGCGCGACGAGGTCGAGCGACTGGTGCTCGACGGCTTCTTCCCCCTCGTCGAGGCCGACGCGCGCCCGCGCAGGACGCCGCGCGCCGGCCTGCAGGAGTGGGGGCTGCCGTTCGCCGCCGAGGCCGAGGTGTCGCGCCATCTCGCCGCCTTCCTCGCCCAGCACGCCGCCGGCGCAGCACCCGACGCGGTGCTGTTCAACGGCGGCGCGCTCAGTCCGACGCTGATCCGCGATCGCCTGGTGGCGCTGCTCGCGGCGTGGAACGGCGGTCGCGCCCCGGCGGTGCTCGACAGCGCCAGCCTCGATCTCGCCGTCTCGCGCGGCGCCGCGTACTACGGCCTGGTGCGCCGTGGCCTCGGCGTGCGCATCGGCGGCGGCAGCCCGCGCGCCTACTTCCTCGGCCTGGCGCCGGCCGCCGACCTGCCCGCCGATGCGGTCGACGCGGTCTGCCTGGTGCAGCGCGGCATGCACGAGGGCGAGACGATCGAGATCACCAGCCAGACCTTCACCCTGCTCGCCAACCGCCCGGCCAGCTTCCCGCTCTTCGCCTCAAGCACGCGGCTCGGCGACCAGGCCGGCGCCATCGTGCGCGCGCCGCGCGACACGCTCACCGAGCTGCCGCCGATCCGCACCGTGCTGCGCTTCGGCAAGAAGCTCGCCGCCACCGAGCTGCCGGTGCACGTCGGCGCCTCGCTCACCGAGATCGGCACGCTCGAAGTCTGGTGCCGCTCGCTCGGCACCGACCATCGCTGGCGCCTGCAGTTCGCGCTGCGCGACACGGCGCGCGCCGAGTCAGAGGACAACGCCGCGGCGCCGGAATCACAGGTCGAGCTGGCCGTGAGTGAAGAGCGGCTGGCGGCGGCGAAAGCGGTGCTGGCGGCGGTGTTCCCAATCGAAGTAGCGCGGCCC
>JANRJF010000156.1:0-5165 GCA_033764095.1 Deltaproteobacteria bacterium
GGCGCCGGCGCGCAGCGCCTCCGGCGCCCAGTAGTAGAGCGACTCGGCGGCGCGGCGCAGCCAGCCCGGCGCGCCGCCGCGCGGTGCCGGCGCATAGTCCTCGGTGAGCAGGTGGGCGAAGGCGGTGCCGAGATCGCAGGCGAGCCACAGGCAGTCGCCCAGCGCCAGCGCCGCCGGCGCCTCGCGGTCGTCCGGCTCGGCGAGCAGCCAGCCCTGCGCGCGACCACGCGGCGGCGCGGCGGCGAGACGGGCATAGGGCACGCGCGGCAGGGTGAGCGCGGTGATGCCGAACGGCTGCGCCTGCGCGAACAGCGCCGCCGGCACGATCGGCTCGCTGAGCGGCAGCCGCACGACGCCCTCGGCGAGCACCGCGTCGCCGGCGCCGAGCGCGTGCCGCACGAAGGCCGGGCCGCCGTGCAACACCACGGCGCGGCGCGCCGCCAGGGCGAGGCTCTCCTCGCGACTGAAGTCGGCGCCGACCGCCACCACCGGCAGCGCACCGGCGTCCTGCAGTCCGCCGACGCGGCGATACGGCATGCGCTCCAGCTCCAGCGCGGTGGCGATCCCCAGCGCGGCGTAGTCGTCGTGGGCGAAGAGGGCGATCATTCAGGCGGCGCCGCCCTCCCGAACCGCCACCCCCAGCGCGCCCCCGGCGCGCGACTCGCTGATCTCGAAGCGGCGCCCGCAGCGCCCGCAGCTCACCGACGCCGCGGCGAGCGACACGCCGTCGAGCGGCGTGCCGCAGACGCAGACGAAGCCGCGCAGGCGCGCCGGATTGCCGACCACCAGGCCGTACGGCGGCACGTCGCGCAGCACCACGGCCCCCATGCCGACCATGGCGTAGCGGCCGATCTCGATGCCGGGGCCGAGCCGCGCGCCGGCGCCGAGGGTGGCGCCCTCGCGCACCACGGTGTGCAGCGTATCGGCGGTCGGCGCCGAGCTGGCCAGCGCGCCGCTGTCGGGATCGAAGGCGCGCGGATAGCGATCGTTGGTGAAAATCACCCCGGCGGCGATCATCACCCGCGATTCGATCGTCACCCCGGTGCAGAGGTAGACGTGCGCGTTCACCTTCACCCCGTCGCCGATCGCGACGCCGTAGGCGACGTAGGTCTTCTCACCGACGATGCAGTCGCGCCCGATGGTCGCCGGACCGCGCACGTGCACGTGGTCCCACACCGAGGTGCCGGGACCGATGACGACGCCCGGCTCGATCAGCGCGGTGGGATGGATGCGGACGTCCGCCATCGTCTCCGTCACGCCGACGCGGCGGCGCCGTTGGCGGGCGCCGACAGCGACACCAGGTCGAGCTCGCGCGCCCCCTGGATGGCGACCCACTCGCTGCTGCCCGACTGCAGCGAGCGATAGGCGGCGTCGACCGCCGCCACCACCTGCAGACACTCCGCCGGGCTGATCCACGGCGCGCCGCGGTCGTCGATCGAGTCGACGAAGCGCGCCAGCATGGCGCGATGCGCGCCGAGCTTGTCGTAGGCGCCGCCGATCTCTTCCCACGCCTGGCCGACGCGCTTCAGCCGCGCCCCCTGCCAGCCGACCTCCAGCGAGCCGCGCGAGCCGTGCACGACCAGGTAGCTGTCGCGCGGCGTCGCCAGGCTCCAGCTCACATCGACGCGGCCGATGACCCCCTCCCCGGCCCACACCTGCAGCGTCGCCGAGTCCTCGACCGCCAGCGGCTGCAGCGCGCGCAGGCGCGTCGCCTGGACGCGGCGGATGCCGCCGAACAGAAAGGCGACGATGTCGAGCGCGTGGCAGCCGTTGTCGATGATCACGCCGCCGCCCGAGTGCGCCGCGACGCTGTTCCAGCGCGCCCGCATGTCGACCGGGCTGCAGAAGCTGATCTCGAACGAGACCGGATCGCCGAGCTCGCCGGCGGCGAGGACGGCGCGCGCCCGCGCCACCTCGGGCACGTGGCGGAACTTGCTCGCCACCAGCACGCGGCGGTGGGCGCGGTTGCCGGCCTGCAGCATGGTCAGCACGTCCCAGGTGGTGAGCGCCAGCGGCTTCTCACACAGGACGTGCAGGCCGCGCTCCAGGCAGCGCAGCGTCGTCGCGGCATGGTCGTCGGGCGGCGTGCCGACGACCACGCCGTGCAGGTCGCCGGCGTCGAGCATCGCGTCGAGCGTCGCGAAGGCGGGCACCCCGGCCGCCGCGGCGCGGGCGCGCGCCGCGGCGTCGGGATCGCAGACCGCCGCCAGCGCGGCGCCGGGCAGCTGGCGCAGCGCGTCGAAGTGGATGGCGCCGGCGCGCCCGAGGCCGACGATGCCGATGCGGGTTGGAGTCGCTGCTGCCATGAGTCCCCCGTTGCGCTGGCGGCGCGCCGCTAGCGCCCGAACACCTGGCGCGCCTGGCGTGCGCCGACCGCCAGGGTGGTGAGCGTGATCAGGTGGGCGTGCGCCAGCACCGCGTCGCCGACGCGCAGCTTCGACTCGCCGAAGCGCCGCGTCTCCAGCGCCATCGGCACCTCGCGCACGCGGTAGCCGGCGAGCATCGCCTTGAGGAAGATCTCGGCCACCGCCGAGAAGCCGTCGCCGCGGAAGCGGATGCGGCGCAGCACACGCAGGTTGTAGGCGCGGAACAGGCAGGTGAAGGTGTGCACGTCGCGCCCGAGCAGGCCGCGGTAGATGCCCGACACCTGGCGGCTCAGCAGCAGCCGCATGCGGCTGCCCTCGGCGGCGGCGGCGCTGTCGGGATGCCAGGCCGAGGCGGTGGCGATGTCGGCGCCCTGCTCGACCAGCTCGGTGAGCTCCGGCAGGCGCTCGGGCGGATAGGTGCAGTCGCTGTCGATGGTGCAGACGATCGGCGACTGCACGTGCGCGAAGCCGGTGCGCAGCGCCGCGCCGAGGCCGCGGTTCTCGTGGTGGCGCAGCACGCTCACCCAGCGCGCGTCGCGCGCGGCGCGCAACAGCTGCGCGAAGGTGTCGTCGCTGCTGCCGTCGTCGACGAACAGCACCTGCCAGTCGGCGGCGGCGCCACGCCGCAGCGCGGCGAGGCGGGCGAGCAGCATCGGCAGCCCCTCCGCCTCGTTGAAGCACGGCACCACGACGGTGACCGGCGCGACGCGGCCGCGCATCAGTGCGCCCCCTGCCCGGAGAGCACCGCGGGAATGGTGCGCGCCAGGATCTTGAGGTCGAGCGCCAGCGACCAGTTGTCGATGTACTGCATGTCGAGCCGCACCCATTCGTCGAAGCGCGGCGCGCGGCTCTCGACCTGCCACAGGCAGGTGATGCCGGGTTTGACGCTGAAGCGGCGGCGATGCCAGCGCACGTCGATGCGCTCGACGTCGCGCACCGGCAGTGGGCGCGGCCCGACCAGGCTCATCTCGCCGCGCAGCACGTTGAGCAGCTGCGGCAGCTCGTCGAGGCTGGTGCGGCGCAGCCAGCGCCCGACCCGCGTCACGCGCGGGTCGTCGGCGATCTTGAACACCGGCCCGTCGGCCTCGTTGCGCCCCTCCAGTCCGGCCTGCAGCGCCTCGGCGCCGACCACCATGGTGCGGAACTTGAACACCCGGAAGCCGCGCCGCTGCAGGCCGATGCGCCGTTGGCGGAAGAACACCGGACCGCGCGAGTCGAGCTTGATCGCGATCGCGCACAGCAGCAGCAGCGGGCTGAAGACGAGCAGGCCGAGCAGCGCGCCGGTGACGTCGAGGACGCGCTTGGCGACCAGGCTGGGGCTCTCGGCCGGCCCGGTGTGCAGGGTGAGGATCGGCTGGCCGTCGACCTCGTCGATGATCGCGCGCGCCCAGGTGAGCGCCGCCACCTGGGTGACGACGCGCACCAGGATGCCCTGCTCCTCGCACACCGCGACGACGCGGTTGATCAGGCGCTGCGAGCTGTCGAGCGGCAGCGCCATGAAGACCTCGTCGATCTGGCCGGCGTCGACCATCGTCGTCACCAGCGCCAGCACCTCGTCGGGCGCCAGGCTGTGGGCGCCGTCGCCGCAGTCGATGACGCCGGCGACCTGGTAGCCGAGCTCGTGGCGACGCGCCAGGCGCGCCGCCAGCGCCAACGCCTCGTCGCCGCTGCCCAGCACGATGACGTTGCGCAGGTTGCGGCCGGCGGCGCGCAGCCGGTGGCTGATGGCGCGCAGCAGGCGGCGCTCCAGCGCCAGGCCGACGAAGGCGAGCACGGTGAAGGCGAGCGCCACGCCCGGCGTCAGGCTGGGGATGCGCCCGGCCAGCGCCAGCGCCGCCACCGGCAGCGCCGCGACGCCGACCGCGCTGACCAGGTCGCGCAGCTCGCGCGCGGCGCTCGCCATGCGGTACGAGCGATAGAGGCCGCAGCCGCGCAGCACGACGTGCCAGAGGCCGAGGTACAACAGGCCGGCGAGCGCGTCGGCGAGCGAGACGCGCTGCGCCAGGATGGCCTCGCCGCTGAGGCGATGCCCGCCGGCGCCGACGGCGAGCACGCCGATCAACAGCACGCCGACCACCAGCAGGTCGGCGAGCTGCAGCAGCGACAGCACGACGCGGCGCTGCGGCGTCACGCGCCCCCCCCGTTCGGCGCCGCCGGCAGCAGGTGGCGCAGCCAGGCGGGCAGCGGATCGCGGCTGCCGACCACCACCAGCCCGAGCGGGCGGCAACCCACCGCGTGCGCGCGCTCGACGGCGTGGCGCAGCGCCGCGGCGGCGGTGTGCTCGGCGTGCACGACCAGCACCAGGCCGTCGCAGGCGCAGGCGAGCAAGGCGGCGTCCACCGCGCCGAGCGCGCCGGCGGCGATGCAGACCAGGTCGGCGTCGCCGGCGTGCGCGCGCAGCCAGCCCTGGATCGCGCCGCTCTCGGCGTGACTGCTGAGGTCGAGCCCGAGCGGCGGCGCCTCGTTCCACCGCGCGTCGCCGTCCGCCGCCACCGGCTGCAGCGTGCGGCTGCCGCCGCTGTCGGCGAGGTGCGCGAGCAGCACGCGATGCCCGGTGCGGCGCACGTGCGCCGCCAGGCCGGCGACCACCCGGTTGACGCCGACCGGCGCCGTCGCGCCGGCGAACACGACGCTGCGCGTCGGCTGGCCATTCGCCGCCGTGCGCAGGTTGTCGTAGAGCGCCGCGTACCGTCCGTCCGGGTCGCTCGGTTGGCGCAGCAGCGCCTCGACCGCGGCGCGCTCGGCGCCGCCGCCGCTCGCCGTCGCCAGCGCGCGGCCGCTGGGCCCGCGCCGCGGCGC
>JANRJF010000157.1:0-40847 GCA_033764095.1 Deltaproteobacteria bacterium
TGGTGGTAGGTGTCGACGATCAGCAGCAGGTCGACGCCGCCGGCCGGCAGGCGCGGATTGTCGAAGGAGGCGAGCACCGGCGTGACGGTGGCGAGCTGCTCCTGCTCGGCGCGCTGGCGCAGGTGCGCGACCAGCGTCGGCTCGGTTTCGACCGCCAGCACCGAGCCGGCCGGCCCGACCGCGGCAGCCAGATGCGGCTCGAAGTAGCCGGTGCCGGCGCCGAGATCGGCGACCGTCGCGCCGGCGGGGATCTGCAGCGCCGCGACCAGCTCGCGCGGCTTCTGCCAGGCGTCGCGCTTGGGATCGTCGAACACCTTCGACCACTGCGCGACGTCAGCGAAGGAGTGCGTCGCGGTGGCGCGGTCGGACGGCGTCGGCGGTGCCGCGGCGGCCGCCGCCACGCCGACGATCGCGACCAGGCCGAGCACGTGCAAGCCGCAGATGCGCATGGGCTCACTACTCGCCGGCGCAGCGCGGCGGGTCAAATCGGCAGGTCGCGCAGGTCGGCGACGCCGCCGACGTCGAGCGCGCGCAGCCCGGCCGCCGTCGCGCCGGCGATGTCGTCGTGCGCATCGTCACCGACATAGACCGCCTCGCCGGCCGCCACGCCGAGACGCTGCAGCGCCAGCGCGAAGATGCGCGCATCGGGCTTGGCGGCCCCGGCATCGGCGGGCAGTACGACCACGTCGAGCCGGCGGGCGAGGTCGAGCGCGGCGAGGACCGCCGGCAGGCGATGGTCGAAGTTCGACACCATGCCGGTGCGCAGGCCGTCGTCGCGCAGGCGCGCGAGCAACTCGTGCGCGCCGCGCGCCGGCTGCCAGGCGGCGGCACCGGCGTAGTGATCCCACAGCCGCTCGAAGGCGCCGTGCGGCAGCTCGACACCGGCGCCGGCAAAGACGTCGCCTACTAGCGCACGCCACCAGGCCTGCTCGGCAGTGGCGACGTCGGCGGCGGCCAGCTCGGGGAAGATCATCGGCGACCGTTGGCGCAGGTGACGAGCAAAGGCACCCTGCAACGCCTCGGCGTCACCGCAACCCGCCAGGCGCGCGTAGGTCGCACCCACCGGCTCGCGCAGACGGATGAGCGTGCCGACGGCGTCGAACAGGACCGCGCGTGTCCGCGCCGCCGCCGCGTCGCTCATCGCTCGTCGCTCATCGCTTCGTCAATCCGTGCTGACCCAGGCGCCAGAGCAGCAACTCGATGCGGTCCTGGCCGAAGAAGGCCTCGCCCTCGAAGACCATTGTCGGGACGCCCCAGTGGCCGGCGGCCTCGAGGTCCTGCTGGTTGCGCTCGATGATCGCGTCGTAGTGGGCGGGGTCGGCGGCGATCGCCTGGTCCAGCGCGGCGAGATCGAGCCCGGCGCGCGCCGCTGCCTCGGCCAGGTGCGCGCCCTCGTGCCAGCCAACCGTCTTGCCGTTCCAGATGAGCTGCGAGACTTCGTCGATGAACGGCAGGCCACGGCCGCGCTCGACGGCGGCGACGCCGAGCCGGGTGAGCCGGTAGATGTACGGCTGCTCCGCCGCCACCTCACGGGTCGACGGGTCCTGCACGATGGGGTCGGGCTGCGGCCAGCCGTAGTCCAGGCCCTCGAACTGCGCGATGCGATACGTGTCGCGCATCAGGTACGGCGGCCACAGCGGATTCACCTTCTGGAAGAAGCCCGGGATGCGCACCGCGATCGGCAGCACCAACCGCACCCGCACCTCGACATCGTACTCGGCCTGAATACGCACCAGCCGCTTGGTGGCCAGGTACGAATAGGGACTGCGAAACGACCAGAAGACATCAAACGCAAGCGTCATGGGATTCCCTCAAGAATTCACCACAGAGACACAGAGGCACAGAGGCTGAAGGAGACATCCCTTCAGTTTCTGCTCCTTCTCCTTGGCTCTGTGCCTCTGTGGTGAATTCTTCGTCTTGGGTTAGGCCGTGAGGTCCTGCAGAATTTCGCGCACCAGGCCCTCGTCGCGGCCGTCCTCGCGCGGCGGCGGGAAGGCGATGCGGCCGATGCCCTGGAAGCGCGCGCGGATGACCGGGACGATCTGGTCGTAGCGGCCGACGGCGGCGAAGGCGTGCACCACCTCGTCGGTCACCGCCGACGCCATCTCCTGCCACTTGCCGGCGCGGGTGAGCTTGTTGAGCTTGTCGCCGAGCTCGCCCCAACCGTGTGCCTCCAGCACGCCGAAGTACGACGGCGTCGAGCCGTAGAACGACACCTGGCGGCGGATGCCGTCCACCGCCTTGGCGACCGCCGCGTCGTCCGGCCCGGTGGCAATGAAGCCGCCGCCCGACAGCTCGACCTGGCTCGCGTCGCGCCCCGCTTTGGCGGCGCCGGCGGCGATGTTCGGCAGAATCGTCTGCTCCAGATAGCGGCGGGTGCAGAAGTTGTGCAGCCGCACCCCCTCGCACAGCTCGCCGGCGAGCCGGCACATCGCCGGGTTGACCGCCGAGATGGCGATGGGGATCTCGGGATGCTCGATCGGCCCGGCGTGGAAGAACGGCGCCGTGTATGTGTAGCGGTAGTGCTCGCCGACGAAGGCTGGCTTGCTGTTGTGCTGCCACGAGTCCCAGATGGCGCGCACCGTCTGGATGTACTCGCGCATGCGCGCCACCGGCGCCGTCCACTTTACCGAGAAGCGCTCCTCGTTGTGCTTGCGCACCTGGCTGCCGAGGCCGAGGAAGAAGCGCCCCTTGGTGAAGCGCTGCAGATCCCAGGCGAGCTGCGCGACGATCATCGGCGCGCGCGGAAACGCGATCGCCACCGAGGTGCCGAGCCCGAGCCGCGTCGTGTGCTCGGCGGCGATCACCAGCGGCAGAAAGGCGTCGCGATTGATCTCCGGCGAGATCGCCGCCGAGTAGCCGAGCGCCTCCAGGCGCCGCACGGCCGCCGGCACACGCCACAGGTCCTCGCCCGGCACGCCCGCCTCCACGATGAATCGCTGGTTGGTCATGTGCGCTCCTCTCGTCGACCGCGGACCGTATCGGTCGCTCACCGTCGCGGCAAGGACGTCGGAGGTGATGACGTGCTGACGTGCGGGCGTGCGGACGCATCCGGGGTGCCTGTACCCAGCGTTCGCAAAACATCAGCACGTCAGAACAGCAGCGCGCTCCTCTCCCTATTCCGGCACCGTTCGGCTACATCCGGCCGCATGAAATTCGCCCTGCAGGCCGTGGGATGCGGCTCGACCGCCAAGCCCGAGGTGCTCGCCGAGGTGGCGACGCGTGCCGAGGCGCTCGGCTTCGAGTCGCTGTGGATTCCCGAGCATCTGGCGGTGCCGCTGGAGATGCGCTCGCCGTATCCGTACTCGTCGGACGGCAAGTTTCCCGGCGGCGCCGGCGTCGCGTTGCACGATCCGTTCGTCGCGCTCGCCTTCGCGGCGGCGAAGACCAGCACCATCAGGCTGGGCACCGGCGTGTTCGTCGTGCCGCTGCGCAACGCCATCGCGGTCGCCAAGGCGGTCGCCTCGCTCGACGTGCTGTCGAACGGCCGCTTCCTGTTCGGCGTCGGCATCGGCTGGCTGCAGGACGAGTTCGAGGCGGTGGGCATGCCGTTCGAGCATCGCGCCGCGCGCACGCGCGAAGCGATCCGCATGATGAAGACGCTGTGGCGCGAGGAGGCACCGAGCTTCGCCGGCCGCTTCCATCAGTTCCCGCCACTCGGCTTCGGCCCCAAGCCGGTGCAGCAGCCGCACCCGCCGATCATCCTCGGCGGCGAGTCGCCGGCCGCGCTCAAGCGCGCCGCCGAGATCGGCGACGGCTGGATCGGCGTCGCGCACACGCCGCAGAGCGCCGCCGCCATCGTCGCCACGCTGCGCGAGCGCCGCGCCGCCGCCGGCCGCGGCGGCGAGCCGTTCGAGATCACCGTCGGCCCGGCCCCCGGCGTGCGGCTCGACCGCGACAGCGTGCGCGCCTTCGCCGACGCCGGCGTCGACCGCCTGTTCACCTTCGCTCCCGGCTTCGTGCCGCGCGGCAAGTTGAGCAGCGAGCTCTTCCCAGCGATGGAGCAGTTCGCGCGTGACGTGATGCGGTAGGGAGAGCGACGAGCTTTCAGTCATCAGCTGTCAGCCTTCAGCCGGAAACCATCTGATGGCTGTTGGCTGTTGGCTGATGGCTGTTAGCTGAGAGCTGCCATCTGCCCTTGTCACAAAGAACCGCTTCGCTTCATCTTTCCGAAGCGGATACGGTAGAAGCTCCGCCCCGCCCCGCATGCGCCGATTCCTCGCCCATCTCCTCGCCGGCCTGCTGCTCGCCGTCGCCGCTGGCGCCGCCGCGCAGGAGGACACCGCGACGCCCGAGGACACCGCCAGCGCGACGGTGACGGCCACCGAGACGATCACCGAGACGCCGCTGCCGCCCGGCACGGCGACCCGCACGCCGAGCGTGACGCGCACCGGCACGCGTACCTTCACCCCCTCGGTCACCGGCACGCCGACCCGCACGCCGACGCAGTCGCGCACGCCGACCCACACGCGCTCCGCAACGCCGACCCGCACCGCCACCGCCACCGAGACCGCCACCGGCACGCCGACCCGCACCGAGACGCCGCTGCCGACCCGCAGCGCCACCGCCACCCGCACCGCCTCCAACACCGGGACGCCGACCGACACGCCGACGCGCACCGCGTCACCGACCCGCACCGGTACCGCCACCGGCACCCGCACCAACACGCCGACCCTCTCGCCGACACCGGCCGATACCGCGACGCGGACGCCGACGCGCACCGGCACCCCCACCGGCACGCGCACGCCGACCGCCAGCCGCACGCCGACGCCGCGCGATACCGCCACGCCGGTGGACACGCCGACGCGCACCCAGACGCAGACCCGCACCCCGACCGCGACGCGCACCCGCACCGGCACGCCGACCGAGACCGGCACGGCGACGCCGACGCGCACGCCGGCCGCGTCCTTCATCAGCCTGGCGCTGTTTGCCGACCGCCGCGGCGACAACAACGACGGCACCTTCACCACGCTGGTCACCGCCCTGGTGTCGGATTCGTCCGGCAACCCGGTCGGCGACGACGTCGTGGTGACCTTCTCGCTCACCCCGGCGCAACCCGGGATCACCATCAACCAGACCGGCCTGACCAACGCCCTGCCGGGCTGCGACATCAGCAGCTACGAGGCCGAGACCGGCCTGCCGGTGAACCCACAGCCCGGCTCGGCGCTCACCTGCCTGCGCTACGTGCAGGCGCGCGAGGGCGAGCGCATCGTCGTCACCGCACAGGTGACCGCCCCCTTCGGCACCATCCAGACGCAGTTCAGCCTGCGGCTGCCGATCAGCCCGACGCCGTCGCCGACCCGCACCTTCACCGCCTCGCTGACGCCGACGCGGACCGAAACCCTCACCCCGAGCCCCACCGGCACCGCCACCGCCACCGGCACCATCACCGACACGCCGACCGAGACGGCCACGCCGGTCGATACCGGGACCGCCACCGAGACGGCGACGCCGGTCGACACCGCGACGCCGACGGTGACGCCGACCGCCACCGCCACCGGCACGGCGACCGAGACGCCGACCTCACCGATCCGCGTCGCCGCCATCGGCGGCGCGGTGCGCCCGGGCGGTACCGCCGACATCCGCTTCGAGCTCGCCGATCGCGAGGCGCAGGTCTACGATCTGTCGTTCGATCTGCTCATCGACATCCCGGTCTTCGAGATCTTCCAGATCGCCACCCGCTGTCGCACCGACCCGTCGCTGACCACGCACCAGCTCTCGGTGACGCTGGCCTTCGATCCATTCGTCCCCGCCGGCAAACGGCGCTTCCGCTTCGTGCTCATCTCGCCGCCCGGCCAGGTCAACCAGCTGCGCGAGGGGCCGCTCGTCCAGTGCTCGCTGCCGGTCGCCGCCGACGCGCCGCCCGGCGGCAGCGTGCTGCAGGTCGATCGCCTGCTCGCCGGCGATCGTGACGGCGATCTGCTCACCCACACCCTGGTGGTGAACGGACTGCTGATCGTCGACCCCAACGCGCCGCTGCCCACCGAGACCGCGACCGCCACCGCCACCCGCACCGCCACCGAGACGCCGACCGCCACCGTCACCCGCACCGCGACGCCGATCCCGACGTCGACGCACACCGCCACCCCGACGCCGACGGTCACCGACACACCCAGCGCGACCCCGACCCCGGTCCCCACCGACACCCCGACGCCGTCTCCGAGTCCGACGCCGACCGACACCCCGATCCCGACACCGAGCGCGACGCCGATCCGCTGCGCCGGCGACTGCAACGGCGACGGCGCGGTGGCGATCAACGAGCTGGTGGCGGCCGTGAACATCGCCCTCGGCAGCAGCCAGGTCGAGACCTGCCCGGCCGCCGACCGCAACGGCGACGGGCGCGTCACCATCGACGAGATCGTCCCCGCCGTCACCAACGCCTCGGCCGGTTGCCCGTAGGCAGAGGCGCGGGCTCGCGCCTGGCACGCGCGCCGACCCCAAACTCGACATGGGTAGCCGGCCAAGCTCGTGTCGGCCGGCGGTGCGCAGCACCGCCGCATGCGCTCCAGGTCCGATCGAGCCGCCGGCATAAAGCAATTGACTTAAATCACCACCCCCACCTACCGCGGCCGCATGAGTCGCGATCGCCTGCGCACCGACAGCGCCCGGACGCGCGAGGCGCTGCTCGACGCCGCCGAGCAGCTCTTCGCCACGCAGGGCATCTCGGCGGTGTCGCTGCGCGCCATCAACAGCGCCGCCGGGGCGCGCAACGTCTCGGCGGCGCACTACCACTTCGGCTCGAAGGACGGGGTCGTTGCCGCCGTCGCGGCGCGGCGCATGGCAGAGTTGGCGCGCAACCGGCTCGACGCGCTGGAGCGCGCCGCCGCCGGCGGGGCGCCGGATCTGCGCGCGCTGGTCGAGGCCATCGTACTGCCCTTCGTCCGCCTGCTGGCCGACGACGCGCAGCAGGCTGCTTACGTCGCGTTCCTGGCGCGGCTGGCAGGCGAAGTGGACGCCGCGCTTGAGACCTTCGCGCCGCCGGCGTTCTGGAAGATGATCGACCGGCTGACGCACCTGCTGCAGCGCGCCCTGCCCAACGTGCCGCCGCGCGTGCTCCTGCTGCGCGTCCGCTTCCTGCTGCAGCAGACCTTCGTGCTGGTTACCGACCTGCAGCGCCTGGCGCGCAAGAGCAGCGGCCGCATCGGCGCCGCCGAGCTCGACACGATCGGCATCGACTTCGTCGACTACCTGGTCGGCGGGCTGTCCGCCGCGTCGCGCAGCGCCGAGGGCGCCAGCGCGGCGCGCACCCGCGCCCGCATCGCGCGGCCGCGGCCGCGCCAGCCGGCACGCCAATCCACCACGCGCGGTTCGCGCCGCCGCAACCGCCCATGACGCAACAGGGGGAATCGCCATGCGTTCGAGCACGAAGAGCGTCACCACCGCTATCGCCCTGCTGATTGCCAGCGCCGCCGGCGCGCAGTCGCCGCCCACGCAACCGAGCTCGGGGCCGGGCGGCAGCAGCTATCCGCACGCCGGCTACACGGTGACCGACAACGGCAGCGGCCGCCTGGAGTACTGGGTCTACCAACCGGCCAGTCCGAAGCCGGCCGCGGCCCCGCTCATCGTGCTCAACCACGGCGCCAATGCGTTCGACCCGCCGACCTACATCGCCTGGATCGAGCACCTGGTGCGGCGCGGCAACATCGTGGTCTATCCACGCTACCAGGCGACAGTGCTGACGCCGCCCTCGACGTACACCGACAACGCGATCAGCGCGGTCAAGAGCGCCATCAGCTGGCTGCAGGCCAACGGCACGCGCGTGCAACCGCAGCTCAACCGTTTCGCCGTGGCCGGGCACTCGTACGGCGGCGTGGTGACGGTGAACATGGCGCAGCGCTGGCAATCGGCCGGCCTGCCGCAGCCGCGCGCGCTGCTCGCGGTCGAGCCCTGGTACCAGAACATCGACGGCAGCCTGGCGTCGATTCCCGCCGCGGCCTACCTCAACTGCGTCGTCGGCGGCAACGACGACTTCGCCGGCCGCGCCGGCTGCGACACGATCTGGGACCGCACCGGCCACATCTCCGCCGCCAACCGCGACTACGTGTGGATGTCCTCCGATACGCACGGCACCCCCGACCTGGTGGCGAACCACGCCGCGCCGGCGGCGAACCCGAGCGGCGGCAGCACGTCGGGCGTCGATGCGCTCGACTGGTACGGCTTCTGGAAGACCTTCGACGGGCTGACCGACTGCGCCTTCTACGGCACCAACTGCCCGTACGGCCTCGGCAACTCGGCCGAGCATCGCGGCATGGGCACGTGGAGCGACGGCGTCGCCGTGACGCCTCTGCTGATCTCGGACGTGAAGCCGTGAGCGTCACGCGCCTCGTCCTCGCCGCGCTGCTGCTCGCCGCATCCTCCGGCGCGCAGACGCCGAACCCGTTGCCGCCGCCGGCACGCACCGAGTGGCGGCCGCAGGGCTGTCGCGCCGTGTCGCCGGCCACGTCGCCGTTCGCCTCGCGCAACGCCTGGCGCACGCTGCACAGCGACGAGCGCAACAGCGACGAGGTCGAGGTCGCGTACGCACCGCGCTTCCATGCCGGCTGGGTGGCCGAGGCCGACACCTGGAACCCGACCGGGCCGGTGTTCGACAGCGCCGGCAACCTCTACTTTGCGCCGTACCAATCGCGTGAGGGCGTCGCGATGATCTCGCTCGACGCGCAGACCGGCGCCCGCCGCTGGGCGGTCCCGGCGCCGCCCGGCACGCCGGTCGGGGGCGCGCCGCTGGTGCTGCAGGATCCCGACTCACCCGGCAGCGAGATCCTCTACCAGGCGCGCCACGACCGCGCGTTGGCGGTGCGCACCGACGGCAGCGTGGTGTGGGAGGTCGCCACTGGCGTCGCGGGCCCGATCCAGGGCGGCGGTTTTGGCGCCAACTACCATCCCGGCGCCGATGCGATCGTCGGCCTGACGCGCGACGGCTATCTCTACGCGCTCGACCGGCGCAGCGGCGCGCCGCTGCTCGCCACCCCGTTCCAGCTCCCCGGAGAGCCGGCGCCGCCCGGCCCGCCGTCGACGACGCCGGCGGCGGTGGTGGCCTGCGCACAGGAGCAACTGGAGCAGTTCTTCGACCTCGGCGGCGCACCGCTCTCGCTGGTCATCGACGTGCTGCTCGGCAACGGCGTCGAGGTGGCGAACTACTTCTCGGTCGATGCGGCGAGTGGGCGGATGTGGGTGGCCGCCACGGCACCCGACGCGGAAGACGGCGCGGTGGACGGCGTGTCGCAGCTCGGCGCGCTGTACGGCCTCGACCTGGTACCGACCGGCGGCGGCTGGCAGATCATCGAGGCCTGTCATCGCTCCTTCACCGGTGGCTCGGCGAGCACGCCGGCGCTGAGCGCCGACGGCGGACGTATCTACGTCGGCGACAACGTCGGTAACCTGTTCGCGCTGGAGCGCGATTGCCGCATCGCCTGGAGCGTCGCGCTCGGCAGCCAGATCACCGGCTCGATCGGTGTCGCCTCGGACAACGGCGAGATCTATGCCTCCACCGGCGGCTCGATCTTCCAGGTGATCGACCAGGGCAGCAGCGGCACCATTGCCTGGAGCGCCGATCTCGCCTCGCTCTACACGCTGCCGGCCGGCCAGATCGTCGCCAATCAGACCATCGTCGGCATCGGCGCCAACGCCGTGTCGTTCCAGGCCGGCGCGGCGCTGCCGCTCGGCGCCAACCGGCTGACCATCACCACCGGCGTCGGCTTGCTCGACCGCCGCAGCGGCGCGGTGCGCAGCTTCTCGCCCGGCCTGGAGGAATCGGTGGCGGTGATGAGCACCGGTCCCGACGGCGCGCTCTACATGGGCCACTCGCCGCTGCGCCGACTCTTCGCCTACTGCATCGCCGAGCTCGGCCTGCTGCCGCTGGCGATCGAGCCGCCGATCGGCGGCATCCGCAAGTGGGAGCCGCTGCGTCTCGACTACCAGCTGCGCGACGCGGTGTGCGCCGCCGCGGATCGCACGGCCAACGCTGCCGCCAACCGCCGCGCCTGTCCCGACTCGGCCAGCGCCGACATCGCGCAGGCGCGCGTGCTGGTGGCGCAGGGACGCCGCGCCGCCGCCACCGCGGTCGCCGACGGCAACCTGTCGGCGTCCGAGCAGATGCGCCTCGAGCGCCGCCTGGCACGCATCGACCGACGCCTGGCCGACGGCCGCTTCCCGGTTCGCCTGCTCGCCAGCTGCTGCCGGCGGGCGGAGCGAGCGGTCGCCAATGATCCCTGATCTGCGCCCGATCCGCGTCGCGCCGCCGGCCGTCCTGGCACTCCCCTGGGGCGGATCTCGCGGTCCCGCGCATCTCGGACGCCGCTCCACCGCTGCCGCGCCGATCGCGCCCAAGGTCTTCGCGCCATCGCCCCCCTAGGATCGCGGACGCTGCCGTCCCGGGCGTGCACGGCGCGCGGCTCGCTCCGCCCGCTGCGCCGTGTCGCGCCGGTACCAGGCGCATCAGGAACGGGGTGGCGAGCATCGAGATCGCGATCAGGAGGCTGGCCAGGGCGGACAGCTGCGGCGGCATCAGGCCCCCCGCCTGGGCGGCGGCGAAGAGCCCCCGACAAGTGCTGCTGGTCCACGAACCGCAGTGCACGTCCGGCGCGAATCGGCTTCTCACTCCGACGCCGCGGTGCTAGCGCTCCTCGGATGGCAACGGCGCGGTGGCGGGAGGCTCTGGCGGCGGTGGGACTGCTGCTCGCGGCGCGCGGCGCCCGCGCGCAGAGCTTCGGCGGCGCGCTCAACTACACCGGCGCGCTCGGGCCAGTCGGCAACCAGAAGCCGCTCTGCGTGTGTCTGTACACCGATGCGGCGCTGAACAACTCGATCGGCTGTCTCATCCTGCGGCGCAACGACACCACCTATCACGTCGCGGTCGGCAACCGGTCATACTACGCCATCGCCTTCCTCGACCTGCACATCAACGAGCGCCACGACGCGGACGAGCCCTACGAGATCTTCAGCGATCGCGCCGCGGCGCCGGGCGTGGCGATCGACGCGCGTGAGAATCCGACCGGAATCGATTTCGTCCTCGGCGACGAGAACCTGCCCGGCAGCGCGCCGACCGAGACCCCGACGACGACACCGCACGCCGCGACGCCGACCGCAACACCCGCCGCAGCGGCCGGCGATTGCGACGGCGACGGCCGGGTGACCGTTGCCGAGCTGGTCAGCGCCGTCGCCATCGCGCTCGACGCGCGACCGCTGTCCGATTGCCCGCCGGCCGATCGCGACGGCGACGGCGCGGTGCGCATCGAGGAGTTGGTTGCGGCGCTGACCGCCGCGCTCGACGCGCCGTAGCGGCGCGCCGCGGCGGGCCGGCGATGGCGACGGGACGAATCATCGCAACCGCGGGCACGCCATGGCGCGCCGCGACGACTACTTCCAGGTCGCCTTGGCCTGCGAGAGAACGGTGTTGCCCTTCTGCGTCTCGGCGCGAACGATGCCCTCACCTGGGCCGGTGACCCAGATCTTGGTGATGATGTCGTCGCCGTACATGACGCGGTCGGCGAAACGGGCCGAGAAGTGGGTGAACTTCGCCGCGTCGCCGCCGCAGACGGTGGAGAGGAGGGCGCGACCGACGATGCCGTAGGTGCACAGGCCGTGCAGGAACGGCGCCTCGAAGCCGAAGTTGCGCGCGAACTCGGGATCGATGTGCATCGGGTTGAGATCGCCCGACAGGCGGTAGATGGCGCCCTGCTGCGGAAAGACGTGGTCGGTGACGACGTGATCCGGCTGGCGGTCGGGCGGCTCGTTGACGCCCTCGGTGGACGGCCCGCGCTCACCGCCGAAGCCGCCGGCGCCGCGGATGAACAGCGTCGCGGTGGTGGTCGCGATCGGGCCCTGGCTGTCCTGCACCACGCCCTCGGTCTCGATCACCGCCGCCTTGCCCTTGTCCCACACCGCCTTGACCTTGCCGATCACCTGCACCTTGGCGTCCGCCGGCAGCTCGCGGTGCAGCGTGATGCCCTGCTCGCCATGCAGCAGCATGCCGAGGTTGATCTCGACCTTGCCCATCAGGCCGCCCATCGAGAGCATGCCGGGAATCACCGCGAAGGTCGGCAGCACGCGCGGGCCCTTGTTCTCGTAGACGTAGTCGAGCTCCTTCTCCGGCGTGGCGCCGACGCCGAGCGCGTAGAGGATCACCTTGCGCGAGTCCCATTCGAACTCCAGCGGATCGAAGGTGACGCCGACGATGTCATTCGAGATCTTCTGCATGGAACCGGTCCTCTCGCTGGCGCGGCGCGCGGCGGCCGCAGGGTGGATGGGAACGGTCGTTTGTCGGCAATGCGCTGCGCGGAGTCAACACCCGCGCAACGCCGACCTCGACCGCGCCACCAACGAGCGCGCGGCGCGCCTACGAGCTCGGCTCCACGCGCACGACGATCTCCTGCCGTGCGCCGACCGCGCCGGCGGCGTCGCGCACCCGCACCGCGATCACCGTGTCGCCGGGCGCGAACGACCACGCCTGGGCGATCGGCAGGCAGTACTGGACCGTGCTGTCGGGAGTGACGAAGGCGTACGTCCCGGAGTCGCCCTCGACCGTGCAGGCGAACATCGATCCCAGACGACCGCGCGGTTCGCCTGCTCCGTCGTTCAGCCGACAGCCGAAGTCGTTGATCACCGCACTCGAGGCGCCCTCGAACTCGAGCGGATTGGTGGCGGCCACACCACCGATCAGCGGCGGCGCGGTATCGCACACGGCCGCGTTGCCGTCGCCCAACGGCTGCGAGGCGATCAACTGGACGTCCGGCAGGCCGGCCTCGCTGTAGCCGAACAGACCCGGACTGCGGCGCGTCGGGCCGGGGCGCGCTTCGACGACCAGGTTCACCCCGTAGCCGAAGCGCAGCGTGAAGCGCGGCCGGCCGCTCGCGTCGCGGTCGGTGACCGCGAACGGCCGGTCGTCGGCGTGGCTGAGCCCGAAGTAGGTGATCACCGGCCCCATCTCGTCGTCGGCAGGTGTCGGGGTGAGGCTGGGAGTCGCCGGCGTGCCGGTCGGCGTCGGGGTTGGCGTCGCGGCGACCGGAGTCGACGCGCGCGTCGCGGTGCGTAGCGGTGTCCGCGTCACGGTGGGCGGACGCGGTCGACGCGTCGGCGTCGGATCAGTCGGCAGGGCACCGGCGTTGCGCAGCACGATCTCGCGCACCTCGCCGGCCGTACCACTCACGTCCAGCAGGCGAACCGCGATGACCGTGTCGCCGCCCGGGAACGCCCAGGCGGCGGCGATCGGCAGGCAGTACTGCACCGTGGCGCCGGCCGAGACGAAGGCGAACTCGCCGCTGCGATTCTGCGTACACGCTTCGGCCGCGCTGCGCGCCCGCGGCTCGCCCTGCCCGTTGTCGACCCGGCAGCCGAGGTCGTTCATCGCGTCGACCGCCGCGGTGGTACCGGCGTAGAGGAACGGCTGCGTCGCCGGCACGCCGCCGACCTCGGGCAGCATCGCATCGCACACCGCCGGGCTGCCGTCGCCGAGCGGCCGCGAGAGAATCATCTGCAGATCCGGCAGCTCCCCGGGCCGATACGCGCTCGGGCCGACGGGGCGCCGCGATACGCCGGGCCGCGCCTCGACGATGATCGAGAACCCCGCGCCGAACGGGCGGACGAAGACCGGCCGGCCCGCCCCATCGACGTCGCTCGGCGCCTGCGGCGCGCTGTCGGCGCGCGCGATGCCGAAATAGGTGACCTCCGGCCCGGTCGCCGGTTGCACCGCCGTCGCGGTGGCGGTCGGCGTGGACTCCGGCGGGACGGTCGCCGACGGTTGCGCGGTATCGGTCGCCGTCGCGGTCGGGAACGGCTCGGTGGTGATGACCTCCAGCGCCAGGTCGGGCGTGACGAAGGCGAACTCGGCCGCGCTCTCACTCAGCACCATCAGCCGGTCCGGCACCGGCGTCTGGGGCGACGCGAACACCAGCACCGCAAAGCGCACCTGCTGCTGGCGCGCATCGACCGGCACCGGCAGGTTGAGCGTCGACTCGTAGCGCGGCGGGTCGCTGACGAAGTCGCGCCGCGGCGGCGGCGCCACCTCCCACGCCGTGCCGGGCGGCCGCAGTTGTGCCGCGACGCGGAACGCCTGCCCGCCGAAGCCGAGCGCCTGGAAGGTGAAGGTCAGACGGCAGGGATCGCCCGGCCGCGCGCGCGTACAGGTGATCGAGGTGCCGTTGGCGAGGCCGGTGTCGACCCGCTGCGCGGGGATGGCGGTGGCGGTCGGCGTCGGCGACTGCATTGGCGGCGTCGGCGTGGTGTCCGCCGGCGTCGGCGTCGTGGTCTGATCGGCGCGATCGGCCGGACAGAAGAGCAGCGCCTCGCGGCTCAGGCACTGCTGCGTCGAAATGACGCGCTGGATCAGCAACGCCTCGCTGATGTCGAAACCGCTCGAACCGCGTCCGTCGCAAGCCGACGTCAACAGCGCGAGCCCGATCCCCAGGCGAGACAGGCGCGACTTCATGAGCATGGGTCCCCCACAGACCTCAGAACGGCGTGGACGTGATCAGCATGTTGAGGAAGCGCCGCTCGGGCGACGCGCTGCGCGCGAACTCGTCGGCGATCTTGGCCACCGCCTCGTCGAGCCGCCGGTGAATCTCCGGCAGGTCCTGCGGATCGACGTGGACGAAGTGGTTGCGCAGGTAGGTGCCGGTCTCGAGGTGGCCGAGCGCCAGCTTGTCGAGCAGGCCCTTGGCGAACAGCGCACAGAACTCCAGCGCCAGGGCGCGCCGCTCGCCGACGCTCTCGGCGACGTAGTGATGGCCGCGCCGCCGCACCTTGCCGGCCCGCACCTCGATCAGCTTGCGCTCCTTGAGCGCCGCTTCGACCTGCGCGACGCGCGCCGCCGACGCGGTGATGCTGGTGCGCCGCCCCTGCGCGACGGTGCGGAACTTCTTGCGCCAGCGCGCCAGCGTGACCCACTCGCCCTCTTCCGGCAGCGCCGCGATCGCCTGGCTGACCAGCACCGCCAGGTCGGCGTCGTCGATGCCGTGCAGACCGACCGGCGCGCGCAATACCCGGCGCAACTCGCGGCCGAAGGCGTGCAGCATGCGGTCGCGCCACAGCAGCGCCAGCAGCTCCTGCGGATCCTGCTTGCGCACCGCCGCCAGGCGGCGCACCAGCGCCTCGCTGGGGATGCGCTTGCCCTTCTCGATATAGCCGAGCAACAGGGGGCTGACGCTGCCGCCGAGCACCTCGCTGGCGAAGCGACGCACCGTGTACTCGCGGCCACTCAGGGCGCGCGTCTCGTAGAAGACGTCCTTGATGCCCTTGCGCTGTGACGCTTCGCCTTCGCCCATCGTGTGTCGCTCTCCGCTGCCCTGATGCCGGCAAGCGATACAAAATTGCATTGACGAAGTAAACAAGTTTTGTGTATCCCCCGCGCCGTCAACTCGGCCGACGCATGGGGCGCGGTCGCGCAACGGGGGAGGCTCTGCATGGCCACACATCGCGATCTCATGTGCGCGGTGCTGGCGATCGCGCTCGGCACCGGCGCCGCACAGGCGCAGGTGTCGAGCGAATCGTCGGCATCGATCCTGGTGTTTCCGAAGATCGTCTACGACGGCTCGCGCGACACGCTCATTCAGATCGTCAACGGCGCCAACAGCGAGGTGCACGCGCACTGCTGGTACGTGAACGGCGCGCCGACGTTCCCCGATCTGCCGGCGGGTCCGCTCAATCCGCCGACCTGGGCGATGGTCGACTTCCCGATCACGCTCACTCGCAATCAGCCGACCAGCTTCGTCGCCTCGCGCGGCCGGTTGTCCGCCCCGGACGATCCGGCGTGTAATCTTGAATGGCCCCGGACCGAGCCGCTCCCGCCGATCGTCGAGGCGAACTACGATTGCTACGGCGCGGGTATCGACCCCGGCATCGTGCCGCCGATGCCGCTCGGATTCACCGGCGAGTTGCGGTGCGTCGAGACAGATGCAGCGGGCTTCCCGATCAGCGGCAACCATCTCACCGGCGAGGTGATGCTGGTCGACGCCGCCAGCGGTGACGCGACGCGTTACGGCGCGATCGGTATCCGCGGCGGACTCGACAACGACGGCGACGGAGCGCTGCGACTCGGCGAGGAGTATGACGGCTGTCCACAGGCCCTGCTGTTCGGCCAGCAGACAGATGGCAGCGAAGACCCCCAACTCGGCGCCGGCTCATCGGTCGAGAATGAACTGACGCTCACCGCGTGCAGCATCGACTACCTCACGCAGTCCCCGCAGAGCGTCACAGTCGTGTTCGAGGTGACCAACGACCTGGCGCAGCGCCTCAGCACGGCGGCATCACTCGACGGCTGGCGGACGGTGCGATTGCGCGACATCGACACCATCTTCAGCGCCGGCGTGCTCGGCGCGCCGGTGGCACAGACACGCGTCGATGCTGCACATCAGTCGATGTCCGGCATCCTCGGCGTCGTCGAAGAGGTGCATGATGCCGGCGCCGGTCGAGTTTCGGCCGCCGCCACCAACCTCCACATGGCGGGCACGCGTACCGCCGTCGACCTCATCACGCTGCCGTGAGCGGCGGACGGACTACGGAGGAGATCATGCCGATGCCGTATCGCCTGTGGATCGCAGGACTGGTGATGAGCGCGCTCGCACCTGGTGCTGCCGCCGCCTTCGACAGCGACCATCCCGCCGCGTTGGTCACGTTCCCCTATGTCGTCGTGAATCCATCCCAGGGCGTCGACACCCGACTGCGCCTCGTCAACACCGACGATGAGCTGCTCGACGTCGTCTGCGGACTGGAGAACACCACCGCGCACTGCGAGTCGGGAGCCCGGCCGGTCTGCGACACGACCAGCGACTGCCCGATCGGTGTCGCGTGCGTGCCGGACCTCAAGGTCAGCCGCTTTGCCTTCCAGCTGGCGGCTGGACAGCCGATCGGCTGGCCACTGTCGACCGGCGCGACGCTGCCGTTGGCGCAGAACGGCGATCCGATCCCCGCCGCGCCGGAGAGTCCGATGCGCGGCGTGTTGCGTTGCTTCGCCGCCCATCCGGACGGCTCACCGAGCGCGCGCAATGCGCTGGTCGGGGAAGCGGTGGTCGAGCGCGCCGGCGAGACGCTGCTCGATGTCGCATCCTACAACGCGGTTGGCGCGCAGGCGCACGCCGCAGGTCTCAACGACGACCGGACGCTAGTGCTCGGCGGCGCGAACGGCGAGTACGACGCCTGTCCGCAGACGGTGTCGGTCAACCACCTGTTCGACCTGGCCCACGATCCGATTGCGATCAGTCGGTCGCTGCAAACCACGCTGGTGTTCACCCGGTGCAACGCGGACCTGTCGCGGGAGAATCCGCAGAACTCCGGCGCCGTGCTCCAGTTCCTCGTCCACAACGAATTCGAGCAGCGGTTCAGCACCAGCAACACGTTCGTCGGGCAGATGGTCTCGCCGATGAGCCTGATCGACACCCGGATTCCCGATCGTTCGATCTTCTCCGCCACCATCACCGGTACGCTGAGCGGCTCGACCACCATTCGAGCCGTCGGCGGCAGCGTCATGGGGCTCGCGCTGGAGAAGCGCCTCGGCAGCGACCCGACGCAGTACTCGACCGCGGCGTACAACCTGCACTCGTCCGGCCAGCCCGATACGCCGGCAGAGATCAAGCTCGACCTGCGGTGCCCCGGCCGCCCCAGGCCGGACTGCAGACGTGCGCGCCGCAGCCGCCTGATGCTGTCCGACCGTGCGCGACGCCGCGTGGCCTGGGAATGGAAACGCGGCGAGTTGCTGAATCTCAGCGAGATCGGCGATCCGGACGACGGCACGGCAATCGCCATATGCCTCTATGCGAACGACGAACCGAGGGCGTCGATCGTTCTACCACCCGACGCGCCGAATTGGCGGCGGTCTCGCGACGCACTGACGTTTGCCGACAAATCGGGATCGTTCGACGGCACACGCACGATCACCGTCACACCGGCGAATCATGGGCGCGGCCGCGTCACCCTGCGTGCCGTCGGCGAGCGTGTCCCGGCGCTCGACCTCGACGGCGACACGGCGGCGCCGGTGGTGATTCAGCTGCTCAACGACCGCACCGGCATCTGTCTCGAGAGCGTCTTCGAGCCCGACGAGGTCATCGAGGACAGCCCGCACCTCTTCGACGCACGCAGCGTCGTCCCTGAGTGAGGTGTGGGCTCAGCCCGGGGGCGCGGCACCGCCGCGCCCCCGGTTTCCATCGTCACTTGGCCGCCGCGGGTTTCTCGCGCGGGATGCTGAGGCCGGCGCCCTGCCCCTGCGTCGACGTCTCGGTGATCGTCCGCCCGTACGAGTTGAACACCGGGATCTCGTCGTCGCTCGGCGCATGCATCTTCTGCTTGCGCTCCAGCGCCGCGGCGATCGCCGGCGCGAGGCGTTCGGCCTTGGCGCGCTCGCGTTCGGCCTCGTGGGCCTTGAACTCCGGCATCACCTCGGTGGCGAACAGCTCCAACGACTCGCAGATGTGCTCGTGGCGATTGCGGCCACCCTGCTGGATGAAGATGGTCTGGTCGACACCGGCCTCCTCGAACCGGCGCAGGTGGTCGCGCAGGTCGTCGGGCGTGCCGATGCCGCCGGCGGGGATCTCCGGCATCATGGTCCGCACGCTCTCGAAGCTCTGCCAGATGTTGGTGCGCCCGGGCTTGTGCGTACCGAAGACATAGAAGTGGCCGAGCGCGAAGCCGAAGAAGCGGAAGCCGTCGAGCCCGCGCCGGCGCGCCTCCTCGCGATCGCGATGGCAGGAGAAGCCGGTGACCATCGCGACGTTCGGGTTCGGCGCCCAACCGATCGGCACGCACTCGCGTTCGAAGGTCTCGTAGTAGTCCTTCACCCAGTGGCGCGCCTCGCTCGGATCGACGAAGGCGAAGGTCAGCGCGCCGAGGCCGAGCTGGGCGGCGAGGTGGATGGTCTCGCGGTTCGAGCACGCCAGCCACATCGGCGGGTGCGGCTTCTGCACCGGTTTCGGCACAAGGTTGCGGCACGGCATCGAGAAGTACCTGCCGGCGAAGCCCGGATAGGGATCCATCGCCAGCAGGTTGGCACACTGTTCGGTCGCCTCGCGCCACATGGCGCGCTTGTCCTTCGGGTCGATGCCGAAACCCTCGAGCTCGGAGCGTGAGGCCGACTCGCCGGTGCCGAAGTCGACGCGACCGTTCGACACCAGGTCGAGGGCCGCGATGCGCGCCGCAACCTTGGCCGGATGGTTGTACTTCGGCGGCGTCAGCACGATGCCGTGCCCGAGCCGGATGTTCTTGGTGCGCTGCGAGCAGGCCGCCAGGAACACCTCCGGCGCCGGCGAGTGCGAGTACTCCTCCAGGAAGTGGTGCTCGACCTCCCAGGCGTAGTCGATGCCGAGCCGGTCGGCGAGCTCCACCTGGTCGAGCGCATCCTGGTAGAGCCGCAGCTCGTCGCCCTCGTGCCACGGCTTCGGCAATTGGTGCTCGTAGAAGATCCCGAACTTCATCGATCACCTCGCTCAATTGATGATCAGAGATTGCCACGGCGGCGCCGCGATCGACAGCGCGGCGGTGCGAGCGGTCGTCCGGCCGTCGTCAGCCGCGCGAAGGCGGGGCTGATCCGCGGGTTCGTACCCGCGGTTTCAGCGGAACAGGACCTTGGCGAGCTCGGAGCGGTAGCGGTCGGCGAGCTCGTCGCCGGGGCCGAGCAGGTCGAAGACGTCGATCATCGCGCGCCGCGCCGCGTCGTCGCCGAAGCCGCGGTCCTGCGCGACGATGGCGAGGTAGTGCTCCAGCGCTTCCTCGTAGCGGCCGCCGGCGGCGAGCGCCTGGGCCAGCGCAAAGCGCGCGTCGAGGTCCTGCGGGGCGGCGGCGACGCGCTCGCGCAGCGCCGCCTCGTCGCCGGCGCCCGACTGTCGGATGCGGAGCGCCGCAGCCAACCGATCGGCCTCCTGGCGCACTGGGCCCGGCTCGACCTGCTCGAGCAGCGCCAGGGCCTCGGCATCCTGGTCGCGCTCGGCGTGCACCTGCGCCAGGCCGAGCAGCGCCGCGCCGGCGCGCGGATCCTCGGCGAGCGCCTGGCGAAAGACGGCTTCCGCCTCCGCGATCTGTCCGGCGGCGAGCAGCGCCTGTCCCTGGTCGGCGAGCGTCTCGCCCGGACCGGGCAGCAGCCGCGCGATCAGATCGCGCACCGCGCTCTCCGACTGCGCGCCGACGAAGTGACCGGCGAGTTGACCGTCGCGCAGGCCGACCACCATCGGAATGCTCTGCACGCGGAAGGCGCCGGCCAACCCCGGATTCTCGTCGATGTTGACCTTCGCCAGCAGGAAGGCGCCGGCGTGCTCGGCGGTCAGACGCTCGAGCAGCGGCCCGAGCGTGCGACAGGGCCCACACCAGGGCGCCCAGAAGTCGATCAGGACTGGCGTCGTCTTCGAACGCTCGAGGACAGCGTGCTCGAACGTCGCGTCGGTGGCGTCGAAAACCAGGGAGTTGGCGGTGTCGGGCACGTGGCCAGGTATCGCAGATTCCGCGCCCTTTGCCAGCGCGGGTCAGTCGAAACCGCGGCGCAGGTGGCGGCGTTCGCGCTTGGTCGGCCGACCGCTGCCCGGATCGCGGCGCGGCGCGAGATACGGTTCGCGCGGCGGCGGCGCCGGGCTGTGATCGTCGTACAGCGCTTGCGCCTGGCTGGCCGGGCCGCGGCGTTCCGCGAGTCCGACGACGCGCAGGATGCGCTTGCCGTCGCGCGTACTGATCACCACTTCGTCGCCGGGGCGGATGAGCTTGTGTGGTTTGGCGGTGATGCCGTTGATCGTCACCTTGCCGCCGTCACAGGCGGCGGCGGCAAGCGCGCGGGTCTTGAAGGCGCGCGCCGCCCACAGCCAGCGGTCGGCGCGCGTCGCCATCGAGGAGGAATCGGAATCGGTCATGGCGCGAAGCGAGCGCGGTGGGGAGGGGGGCAACCCCACCGCGCTCGCCGGATCAGCTTCATGCCGCAGCCTGCTTCACCTCCTGCACCTCGTCCAGAGGCACCGGGTTGAACGGCACCGACACGGAGCGATCCTGGCGCGCCGCCGCGCGGGCGAGCAGCAACACCCGACCGGCACCGACGAGCGCGGCGACCGCCAGGCTCGTGGTGACGGTCGCCGCTCCCGGCCACGCCAGCGCGGCCGGGAGGGATCCCGTGTACGGAAGCCAGAACATGACACACCTGCCTTTCAGTTCGTCTCTCCGAGAGCGGAGGGCGCCAACCCTACGCCGCCACGGCGCGGATGCCGGGGCGGTCATTGGCGTTCCGCTCGCTCTCCAGCGGATTCTCGAGGAACCATTCCATCGGCCGACCGGTGTGTCGGGCGATTCGGAACAGCACGTCCGTGGAGGGGATACGGCCGTTCAGGTAGTTGTAGACGGCCGACAGGCTCACGCCGATGTCGTACGCGAACGCCTTCGGCTCGTCTGCCACCACCTCGCGCAGCCGCTCTGCCACAAAATTCGCATCGAGCCCTTGCATCGTCCTATCCTCCTTCCGTCGTAGTGACGTCTCTCCCGCGCTCCGTTTTGGGTACGGCGTTCCGCCGGCCGGTCGGATCGTCCGCTCCCCGCGGCCCCTCGGCGCTCAAGGGGCCAAAAAAAAAGGGCCACCGGTTTTGCCGGTGGCCCTTTTTCAGCAGAAGGTTGAGTCGTTATTTCAGGAGACTCCTCCCGCCGGACCACCGGCTCGCGCCGGTCGAATGGTGGTACGCGCCTTATTGGCCTTATCGGCCTTGGCCGGTACCGCCACCGAACCCGCGCAAACCGCCGCCGCCGACGCGAACCACATCGCGCCGCGCTGGGCGTCTAGATGATGGATCTGCGTCGTCATGGTCTGCATGGGTCCTGGGTCCGTGATCTCCCGGCCTGTGTACACCCGTGGGCGGTTGGCGTTCAAGATGATTTCTCGCACGAGCGTGGAACGGCTTGAAGATGACGCGGCTCACGCCGCGGGAGCCCTACGAAGAAGGGGCGTTTTCCGCTAAGCCGGGCCGCATGGCGGAGGCGATGCGAACGGTCGGAATTCTCTTCGGCGGGCGGTCGGGCGAGCATCCGATCTCGATCCGCTCCTCGCAGTTCGTCGTCGAGTCGCTCGACCGCAGCCGCTTTGCGCCGGTGCTGATCGGCATCGACCGCGCCGGCGGCTGGCACCTGCTGAGCGAGGATGAATACTGGCGGCTGGAGACCGAGGTGCCGGTCGGCGCCGGCCGATCGGTGGTGGCGCTGCCGGCCGGCGTCGGGCGCTGCGGGCTGCTCGATCCGCGTGTGCCGCACGGCGCATTACCGGTGATGGACGTGGTGTTCCCGGTGCTGCACGGCCCCTACGGCGAGGACGGCACAATGCAGGGGCTGCTTGAAACCTTCGACGTTCCCTATGTCGGCATCGGCGTGCTCGGCGCGGCGCTGTGCATGGACAAAGATGTCTGCAAGCGCCTGCTGCGCGACGCCGGCATTCCGGTCGTCCCGTCCGTCCTGGTGCGCGCGCATGACTGGACGCGCAACCGCGCCGCGCTGTGCGCGGCGGCGCGGCAACTCGGTCCGACCCTGTTCGTCAAGCCGGCCAGTCTCGGCTCGTCGCTCGGTGTGACGCGGGTCAGCGAGACCGCCGACGCCACGGTGGCCGCCGCGGTCGAGAACGCCTTGCGGCTCGACGGCAAGGTGCTGATCGAGGCCGGCATCGACGGGCGCGAGATCGAGTGCGCGGTGCTCGGCAACGCCGAGCCGCGGGCCTCGCGACCCGGCGAGATCCTACCCGGCGAGGCGTTCTACTCGTATGCCGACAAGTACGCGCCCGACAGCCTGGCGCAGACGCGCATCCCGGCCGACATCGATGCAACGACGCGCGAGCAGGTACGCGCCCTGGCGGTGCGCGCGTTCGTCGCGCTGGAGTGCAGCGGCATGGCGCGGGTCGATTTCTTCCTCGAACGCGGCGGCGGGCGGCTCTATGTCAACGAGCTCAACACCATCCCCGGGTTCACCTCCATCAGCATGTACCCGAAAATGTGGGAGGCGGAGGGCATCGGCGGGCCGGAACTCGTGACGCGACTGATCGAGCTCGGCCTGGAGCGCTGGGCGACCCGCCACGCGCTGGCGAGCCACTGAATCGAACGGGCGGGATCACGCCGCGCCGCTCGGGCGCGGCGAGCGCTCACATGTGCTCGCCCATCCGGTTGTACGTGCCCTCTTCGCCGACCGGCGTGTAGCCGAAGATCTTGTCGAGATACGGGCGAGAGATCACGTACTGGAAGGGGCGCATCACCAGCCACTCGACGCCGAAGCCGATCGGATGGATGACGTAGTAAGCGAGACGCAGCGGATTGCTGAACGCGTCCTCGTACTCGTTCTCGTCCGAGTAGCGTTCGACGGCGCGCACCGAGGTCGCACCGACGCTCAGAACCAACGCCGAGGCCAACATCACAGCCGCCACGAATCGCTTCATCTGCATCTCTCCTTCGCGCTTGCAGTGTAGACGCCGACCAGAGGGCTGACAACCGCAATTACGCGGCTTTATCCGGAGCATCGACCGAGAATCCAATGGCGCTGACCTGGCGCCCGGCGCGGCCGGCCGCGCCGCGATGGGAATAGAACTCCTCGCCGGCGCAGGCCGTACACGGACCGGCGAAATGGATCTGCCCGGCCGGGACTCCCGCCTGGCGCAGCACGACGGCATTGGCCTGGCGCAGATCGAGCTGCCCGTGCGTGCCGGCCGGCTGCCAGGCGTCCGGCATGGCACCCCAACGGTCGAGGAACTGCTGGCCGATCTCGGTTTCGACCTGATAGCAGCATCCGGCGATGGACGGCCCCAGGGCGATCTCCCAGGCCGACACCTCGATGCCGAAGGCCTGCCGCGCCGCCTGCAGCGCCTCGACCGCGATGCCGGCCAACGACCCACGCCAGCCGGCGTGCACGGCCATCACCGCCCGCTCGGCAGCGGCGACGCCGAGCAACGGCACACAATCGGCGGTCAGGACACTCAGCCCCAGACCGGGCCGGTCCGTGATCAACGCATCTGCCTCGCCGACCTGATCGTCGGGCGCGACCACCCGCACCGTGCGGGTGCCGTGCACCTGTTGCATACGTACGAAGGTCAGACCCGGCAGGGTCCGTTCGACGCGGCGCCAGTTCTCGGCGACGTGCTCGGGTCGATCCCCGACCCGCGAGGAGACGTTGAGCGAGGCGAGCGGGCCCTGGCTCACGCCGCCGCGGCGGCCGCAGAAGCCGTGGGTCAGACCCGGGATGGTGGACCAGCTCGCGACGCGTACCAGTGGTGCGCCGCCGGTGTGGTCGGGCTCGATCAACGCAAGGGGCGCTTCACCAGAACGTCGCCGCCGATCGGCTCGCCCTTCGGCCCGGTCCGCTGGCCGCCGTGCTTCTTGAGCGTCGCCAGCGTGTCCGGGTTCACCCAGGGCACCCCGTACACGCACGGCTTGGCCTGTCCGTCCTCGTCGATCGCCTCGCTGCTCGGAAACCCGGCGCGTTGGAAGTTGCTGACAATGCGCTTACCCATACCGACTCGGCCTCGTTTCGCTGATCGTCCGACCGCGAGCCCTACCGCAAAGCGACGCGCGTGCCAACGGCAGGCAACCGCAATTGAACTGGTAGTACCGGGTTGGTAGAGCGAGGATTCGCCCGCGCCGCTCATGGACTACAAACACACGCTGAATCTGCCGAAAACCGACTTTCCCATGCGCGGCAACCTGCCCACGCGCGAGCCGGAGATCCTCGCCCGCTGGCGTGGCGAACGCCTGTACGAGCAGCTGCTCGCGCAGAACGCCGGCGGCGAGCGCTACCTGCTGCACGACGGTCCGCCCTACGCCAACGGCAACGTCCACCTCGGCACGGCGCTCAACAAGATCATCAAGGACGTCATCGTCAAGCGACAGCTGATGGGCGGCAAGCACGCGCCGTACATCCCGGGGTGGGACTGCCACGGGATGCCGATCGAACATCAGGTGCTGCGCGATCTCGGCCCCAAGGCGCGCACCATGTCGCGCATCGAGATCCGGCGCCGCTGCCGCGCCTTCGCCGAGAAGTACCTCGACGTGCAGCGCGAGCAGTTCCAACGCCTCGGTGTGCTCGGCGACTGGCAGAATCCCTACCTGACCATGACGCCCGCCTACGAGGCGGCGATCGTGCGCATGTTCCGCCGCCTGGCGGAGAAGGGCTTCATCTACCGCGGCCTGCGGCCGGTGCACTGGTGCGCCACCTGTTCCACCGCGTTGGCCGAGGCCGAGGTCGAGTACGGCGATCACACCTCGCCGTCGATCTACGTCCGCTTTCCGTTCGCCGGGACCGCCGATGCCGCCGCGGCGCTGGCGCGCACGCCGGCCGACGCCGATGCGCTGCGCAACGCCGCCGGCACCGGTCGTCTCGCGGTGGTGATCTGGACGACGACGCCGTGGACGCTGCCGGCCAACCTCGGCGTCTGCTTCAACCCGACGCTCGAATACGTCGCGCTCGACGTCGGCGACGAGGTGCTGATCGTCGCGGCTCGACTCGCCGACGCTTTTCTCGCCGCCGCCGGCCTGGTGGCCCAGGAGGGCCGACGCTTCCCGGTCGACCTGTCCTCGCTCGACGGCGCCGATGCCTTCCGCCATCCGCTCTTCGACCGCACCTCACGCGCCTTGTTCGAGACGCACGTCACCGCCGACGCCGGCACCGGCGCGGTACACACGGCGCCGGGTCACGGCTACGAGGACTTTCAGGTCGGACAGAAGTACGGCCTCCCGACGCTCACCCCGGTCGACGCCGAGGGCCGCTTCACCGCCGACGCCTTCCAGTATCAGGGCGCCAAGGTGTTCGAGACCAACGCGCGCATCGTCGACGACCTGCGCGCCGCCGGTCGCCTGGTGCACTCGGAGAAGGTCGCACACGCCTACCCGCACTGCTGGCGCTGTAAGAACCCGCTCATCTACCGCGCCACCGAGCAGTGGTTCCTGCGCGTCGATCACGAGCGCCTGCGCGAGAACGCGGTCGACGAGATCGACCGCGTCGGCTGGGTGCCGCGCTGGGGACACGACCGCATTCGCAACATGATGCAGACGCGCCCCGACTGGTGCCTGTCGCGGCAGCGCGCCTGGGGCGTGCCGATCCCGGCCTTCTCGTGCGACGGCTGCGGCGCCTTCCACGCCGAGCCGGCGCTGATCGCGCACGTCGAGGCCGTCTTCCGCCAGCACGGCTCCGACGCCTGGTATGAGCTGCCGCCCAAAGATCTCGTCCCGCCGGGGTATCGCTGCCAGTGCGGCGGCGAGGCCTTCACGCCCGACGACAACATCCTCGACGTCTGGTTCGACGCCGGCTGCTCGCACGACGCGGTGCTCAACGAGCGCCAGCTCGGCTGGCCGGCGGATCTCTACGTGGAAGCGGTCGACCAGCACCGCGGCTGGTTCCAGGTGTCGCTCATCACCTCGGTCGCCACCACCGGCAAGGCGCCGTATCGCAAGGTGCTGACGCACGGGCTGATCCTCGATCAGCAGGCGAAGAAGATGTCGAAGTCGCTCGGCAACGTCGTCGCCCCGGACGAGGTGATCAAGAAGCACGGCGCCGACATTCTGCGCCTGCTGTTCGCTTCGGTCGATTTCACCGCCGACACGCGCTTCTCGCAGAACCTGATCACGCCGCTGCTGGAGAGCTATCGCAAGATCCGCAACACCTGCCGGTTCCTGATCGGCAATCTGGCCGATTTCGATCCGGCGCGTGACACCGTGCCGGTCGCGCAGATGCCGGAGCTCGACCGCTGGATCCTGCACCGCGCCCAGCAGCTCACCGCCCGCTGCCTGGCCGCCTACGACGAGTTCGCGTTCCACCACGTCGTGCAGGGCGTGGTGAACTTCTGCGCCGTCGACCTCAGCGCCCTGTACCTCGACATCGTCAAGGATCGGCTCTACACCGCCGCGCCCGCCGGCCTGCCGCGCCGCGCCGCGCAGACGGCGCTGCGGTCGCTGCTCGACACGCTGGTGCGGCTGATGGCGCCGATCCTCTCGTACACTGCCGACGAGATCTGGGCCTACGTGCCAGCCCGCGAGGCCGCCACCGTGTTCGCCGCCGGACTCCCGGCAGTCGACGCGACGATGCTCGACGACGCGCTGGCCGAGCGCTGGGAACGGCTGTTCGCGGCGCGCGCGGTGGTGACCAAGGCGCTGGAGGATGCCCGCCAGCGCGGCGATATCGGCCACTCGCTCGACGCCCGCGTACACCTGGTGCCGAGCGCCGCGCTGCGACCGCTGCTCGAGGCGGAGCGCGAGGGGCTGCCGGCGCTGTTCATCGTCTCACAGGTCGAGCTGGCCGCCACCGACGCCGCCGAGCTGGCGGTGACGGTCGACGCGGCGCGCGGCGCCAA
This sequence comes from Deltaproteobacteria bacterium, assembly GCA_033764095.1. GTDB lineage: Bacteria > Desulfobacterota > Binatia > HRBIN30 > CADEER01 > JBDTMT01. The sequence continues at coordinate 27,254 of JANRJF010000157.1, forward strand.
GTGCGGTCGCTGCTGGAACTTCAGCGAAGTGGTCGGCAGCGACGCCGAACACCCGGAGCTGTGCGAGCGCTGCCTGCCGGTGGTGCGAGCCCTCGGCACGGCGGCGCAGGCGTCGGCATGAGCAAGGCCGCCTTCGTCGCCGCCATCGCCGGCAGCGTCGTCGCGCTCGATCAACTCACCAAATGGCTGGTGCGGCGCGACATTCCGCTGCACGACGCGGTGCCGGTGGTACCCGGCTTCTTCGCCATCACCCATGCCAGCAACCCGGGCGGCGCCTTCAGCCTGTTCGCCGGCGCGCACGAGTGGATCCGCCTGCCGTTCTTCCTGCTCGCGGCGACCATTGCGATCGGCGTGCTGATGTACTTCGTGCGCCAGATCCCCGAGCAGCAGCGCTGGCTGTTGTTCGCCGTCGCCGGCGTGCTCGGCGGAGCGATCGGCAATCTGATCGATCGCATCGCCTTCGGCCACGTCACCGACTTCCTGCTGGTCTACTGGCGCTCGTTCTACTGGCCGGCGTTCAACGTCGCCGACTCGTTCATCAGCGTCGGCGTCACCATCCTCATCCTGCACTCGCTTTTCGCGTCCGACTCCAGTCACGAGTCGCACGCCTGACGCGAGGCGGCGCCGCGCCGGTGGCCCGCATCGTCGTCTTCGCCGCGCTCGGGTGGGAATGTCAGCCGGCGCTGCGCGCCCTGCGCGGCGTGCGTCGCGAGGCGCGCCGCGACCTGCACGCCTGGCGCGGCCGCGCCGGTCGCGACGAGGTCCTGGTGGTGAAGACCGGCATGGGACCGCAACGCGCGGCGGCGGCCGCGGCGACGGTCGACCTCACCGGCTGCATGCAGGTGATCTCCACCGGCTGCGCCGGCGGGCTCGCCGCCGATCTGCAGGTCGGCGACCTGGTCGTCGCCAGCGCGGTGCACGGCGACGACGGCGTCCGCGACACCGACGCAACCCTGCGTGCGCGCGTCCTGGCACGTGCCGCCGAGCACGGTCTGCACATCCGCATCGGCGCCATCCGTTGCAGCGCCACCGTGCTCGGCTCGCCTGCCGCCAAGCGCGCCGCCGCCGCCGCGGGTCCGATCGCGGTCGAGATGGAAGGCACACCGCTGGTTGCCGCCGCGGCCGCCGCCGCAGTGCCCTTCCTGTCGGTGCGCGCCGTGCTCGACACGGCCGATGACGACCTCGCCGTGCTCGGCCACATCTCCGATCCGACCAGCGGCCGGGTGCGCCCGTTACGGCTGCTCAGCCACCTGGTCGGCCATCCGCAGGCGCTCGCCCAACTGCGCACCCTGCAGCGCGCCAAGCGCCTGGCGGACGATCGTCTGAGCGCCTTCTTCGCCGCCTGGCTCAGACAACCCTGAGGCGCTGACCTGCAGGTCAGCACCTTGACTCGCCTACCTTTTTTCTCGTAGAAGCCCTGACCGCGCGGTTAGGATGCTGGTCAGTTCGCATGCCGCGCCGGCGAGCTGACCGAGAGGTTAGGGATGGACGAAGCGGTCGCTCGAGCCAACAGCAACGTCGCTCTGGTGCAGTCCTGGGGGGCGCGCCTGCCCGAGCTGAACCTGCCCTACACCGGCAGCATTTCACTGACGCTCGATGGCCCCTGCAGCACCGTACGCTGGAGCAATCGGCCCGACCTGGCGACCGACCGCATCACCATCGACGACCGACCGGCACAGGGGGCGAGCGCGCTCCGACTGCAAGCATACGTCGACCTGGTGCGTCGCGCCGGCGCCGGGCGCAGCCCGTGCGAGGTCACCATCGAGACCACGCCTGGCGGGGTTCCGGGCGTCGGCCGCTCGACCGCCACCTTCGCCGCCCTCGCGCTGGCCGGGAGCGCGGCGCTCGGCCGGCGCCCGACGCCACGCGAACTCTCCATCCTGGCGCGGCGTGGCACCGGCTCGGCCGCGCGCTCGGTGTTCGGCGGGTTCGTCGAGAGCGTCGGCGGCGAGCTCGGCGACGGGTCCGACTGCTACGCCGAGCCGCTTGCTGAACCGCAGCATTGGCCGCTCGCGGCGCTGATCGCGGTCGTCGAGTGCGACGCCGCGACGCCGCGCGCGACGGTCTCGGCGCACGACCTCAAGCGCTCGCCGTTCTTCCCTGCCTGGTTGGAAGCACACGACGACGATCTCGAGGCGGTGCGCGACGCCATCCTGGCGCGCGACCTCGACCGACTCGGCCGCGCGATGGAGCACAACTGTCTGAAGGCGCGCGCCGTCGCCCTGGCGGCCGCTCCGCCGATCATCAGTTGGGCGCCGGCGACGCTGGCAGTGATCGAGCGCGTGCACGCGCTGCGCGCCGCCGGCCGCGGCGCGTATTTCACCGTCGGCGCCGGCCCGCACGTCACCGTCCTCTGTGCTCCCGACGACAGCGCACCGGTCGCGCACGCCCTGGCCAACGTCGCCGGCGTCGCCCACGTCGTACGCACGCGGCCGGGCGGCGCCGCCGAGCTGGTGCAGCGCGCATGACCGCCGCCGAGCGCGCCGCCATCGCGGCGCCCAGCCTGCTGCACGAGCGCAAGCGCTCGCACCTCGACCTGTGCGCGCGCGAAGCGGTCGAGCACGCCGCCAAGACGACGTTGTTCGAGGAGGTCGAGCTGATCCACAACGCGCTGCCCGAGCTGGCGCTGGCCGACATCGACGTCGGCACGACCTTCCTCGGCAAGCGCCTGCGCGCGCCGCTGCTGATCACCGGCATGACCGGCGGCACCGACGAGGCCGGCGCCGTCAATCGCGACCTCGCCGCGGTCGCCGAGCGCGCCGGCATCGCCTTCGGCCTCGGCAGCCAGCGCGTCATGCAGCGCGATCCCTCGACCGCACACACCTTCTCGGTGCGCGCGGTGGCGCCGTCGGTGCTGCTGCTCGCCAACCTTGGCCTGACCCAGGCGGCGCGCCAATCAACCGCGGCCGTCGCGGTGCTCGCCGAAGCGGTCGATGCGGACGCGGTCTGCCTGCACCTCAACCCGGCGCAGGAGCTGGTGCAGCCGGAGGGCGACCGCGATTTCCGCGGCGGCCTGGCGGCGGTGCGCCGCCTCTGCCGCGAGCTGCCGGTTCCAGTCGTGGTGAAGGAAACCGGCTGCGGCATCTCGCGCGCGGTCGGCGAGGCGTTACGCGACGCCGGCGTGCGACACATCGACGTCGCCGGCGCCGGCGGCACCTCCTGGGTGCGGGTCGAAGCGCTGCGCGCCGACGCCCCGCAACGCGCGCTCGGCGATGCGCTTGCCGCCTGGGGCATCCCGACTGCCGCGTCGCTGGCGATGCTCGACGGCCTCGAGCTCGAGCTGATCGCCAGCGGCGGCATGCGCGACGGGCTGGAGATGGCCAAGGCCATCGCGCTCGGCGCGCGTCTCTGCGGCGCTGCGCTGCCGATCTTCCGCGCCTACCGCGCCGGCGGCCCCGACGCGGCCGCGGCCTGGATCGCGCGCGCCATCGCCGAGCTGAAAGCCGCCTTGCTGCTCACCGGCGCCGCCGACCTGGACGCCCTGCGCCGCCAGCCGGTGCTGCTCGGTCCACGTCTGCGCGCCTGGGCGAGCGCCGCCGCCGCGACCCCCTGAACGACGAGGAGACGCATGCAGACCGCCACCCACTCCGCCACCGCTTCGCGCCGCGCCGACGACGCCCCGGCCACCACGCACCTCGACGCGGCCATCGCGCGCAGCCAGGCCGCCTTCCTGCGCCAGCAGCACCGCGAGGGCTACTGGCACGCGCCACTCGAAGCCAACGTCTCGATGGACGCGCAGTATCTCTTCTTCAATCGCTTCATGGGACGACAGATGACGCGCATCGACCGGCGCATCGTCGATCACATGCTGGCGACGCAATCGACCGACGGCAGCTGGCCGCTCTACGCCGGTGGCCCCGGCCACCTGAGCGACACGATCGAGGCCTATTTCGCCCTCAAGCTCGCCGGCCTCTCCGCCGACGAGCCGGCATTGGCGCGGGCGCGCGAGTTCATCCGCGCCGGCGGCGGCCTGGCGCGCGCCGGTGTGTTCACGCGCACCTTCCTCGCCTACTTCGGCCAGTTCCCCTGGCCGGCGCTGCCGGCGATGCCGGTCGAGCTGGTGCTGCTGCCGCCGTGGTTCCCGATCAACATCTACGCGCTGTCGAGCTGGGCGCGCGAGACGGTCGTACCGCTGACCGTGCTGATGGCGAAGCGACCGCAGATCGCGATTGCGCCGCACGAACGCCTCGACGAGCTGTGGCTGGCGCCACCCGCGGCCTCCGATCTCGGCTACCCGCGCAGTCGCGAACTGATCACCTGGCGCAACGCCTTCCTGGCGCTCGACGCGACGTTGAAGCAGCTCGGACGCAGCCCCTGGAAGCCGCTGCGCCGCCGCGCCCTGGCGCGCGCCGAGCAGTGGATCCTCGACCGCCAGGACGTCAACGGTGGCTGGGGCGGCATCCAACCGCCGATGCTGAACTGCGTGATGGCGCTGCGCGCACTCGGCTATCCCGACTCGCACCCCGCCATCGCCAGGGGCGTACAAGCGATCGACGACTTCGTCATCGCCGACGGCGACCAGCTGTTCTTCCAGCCGTGCGTGTCGCCGACCTGGGACACCGCGCTGATGGCCAAGGCGCTGCTCGAGTCCGGCGTGCCGTCCGACCATCCGGCGCTGCGGCGCGCCGCCGACTGGCTGATCGACAACCAGATCTTCAAGCCAGGCGACTGGTCGGTCTACAACCCGGACCTCGAGCCAGGGGGCTGGGCCTTCGAGTTCGCCAACGACTGGTACCCCGACGTCGACGACAGCGCCGTCATCCTCATGGTGCTGAAGCGCATCGCGCGCAGCGACGACGCCCGCGCCGATCGCGCCGTCGCCGCCGGCATGAACTGGGTGCTCGGCATGCAGAGCCGCAACGGCGGCTGGGGCGCCTTCGACACCGACAACGACCGCGCGTTCCTCAACCAGATCCCGTTCGCCGACATGGAGGCGATGATCGACCCGCCGACCGAGGACCTCACCGGCCGGCTGCTCGAGCTCATGGGTACCTATGGTCACGACCTGCGCTTCAACCGCGCCCGCCGCGGCCGCGACTTCCTGCTGCGCACGCAGCGCGCCGACGGCTCGTGGTGGGGACGCTGGGGCTGCAACTTCATCTACGGCACCTGGTCGGCGCTGGCCGGCCTGCGCGCGATCGGCGACGACGTCGGCGCCGCGCACATCCAGCGCGCCGTCGCCTGGCTCAAATCGCGCCAGAACGACGACGGCGGCTGGGGCGAGACGATGGCGTCGTACGACGACGAACGCCTGGCCGGCCGCGGCGAGTCCACCGCATCGCAGACGGCGTGGGCGATCCTCGGCCTGCTCGCCGGCGAGGCCGAGGTGTCCGACGCCGTGCGGCGCGGCGTCGACTATCTGGTCGCCCGCCAGCGCGGCGACGGCCAGTGGGACGAGGCGCTGTTCACCGGCACCGGATTCCCGCGCCACTTCTACCTGCGCTACGACATGTACCGGAACTACTTCCCGTTGATGGCGCTCGGCGCGGCGCGCCGCCGCCTGCGCGACGGCGACGACTGGTCCCCGGCGGCATGAACGCCCCGCACTCGACGCCGGTCGCCGACGCCGCGGCGCTCGCCGCCGCCTACGCGCACTGCCAGCGCATCGCGACGACGCACTACGAGAACTTCACCGTCGGCTCGTGGCTGCTGCCGCGCCGCCTGCGCCGGCCGCTGGCGGCGATCTACGCCTTCGCGCGCCTGGCCGACGACTTCGCCGACGAGGGCGACGCAGGCCCGGCCGAGCGCCTGGCCAAGCTCGACGCCTGGGAGGCGCAGCTGATCGCCTGCTACGCCGGACGCGCCACCCATCCGGTCTTCCTCGCCCTGGCCGACACCGCGCGCCGCTTCGCCATTCCCATCGAGCCGTTCCAGCGCCTGCTGACCGCCTTCCGCCGCGACGCCGCGTTCGCCCCGTTCGCCGACTTCGACAGCGTACTCGACTACTGCGCGCATTCCGCCGCGCCGGTCGGCCATCTGGTGCTGGCGCTGTTCGGCTACGACGACGCGGAGCGCCGCGCGCTCGCCGACCGGATCTGCATCGGCCTGCAGCTCGCCAACTTCTGGCAGGACGTGGCGGTCGACGCGGCGCGCGGGCGCGCCTACCTGCCGCTCGACCGCCTGCAGGCGCACGGCCTGACACTCGCCGACCTGCGCGACGGCACGCGGCACACGGCGCTGCGCGCGCTGCTGCGCGCCGAGGTCGACCGCGCCCGCACCCTGCTCCTCGAGGGCCTGCCGCTCGCCGAGCGCGTCGCGCCGCGCCTCGGCCGCGAGGTGCGCCTCTTCGCCTGGGGCGGCCTGGCGATTCTCGCCCGCATCGAGGCGCAGGACTACGACGTGTGCCGGCGCCGCCCGACCGTGCCGCGCAGCGAGCACGCGACGCTGATCCTGCGCGCGCTGCTGCGCCCGACGCCGCCGCCGCGATTGCTCGGCGCGCCGCCGCTCGACCCCGTCGTTCCGGCGCGCCGCGACGCGGCGCTGCAGGCGGACTACGAGTACTGCGCCGAGATCACCCGCCGCAGCTCCAGCAACTTCTACTACGCCTTCCACCTGCTGCCGCCGGCGCGGCGGGCCGCGCTGTGCGCCGTCTACGCCTTCTGCCGCTTCGTCGACGACGTCGCCGACGACGTCGCGCAACGCGACCCCGAGGCGCTGCTGGGGCGCTGGCGCGACGAGCTGGGCCGCGTCTACCGCGGCGCGCCGACCCACCCAATCGGCCGCGCCCTGGCCGACGCGGCGCGGCGCTTCCCGCTCGCCGAGCGACACTTTGCCGACCTGATCCGCGGCGTCGAGCTCGATCTCACCCGCCGCCGCTACGCCAGCTTCGAGGAGCTGCACGAGTACTGCTACCTGGTCGCGTCAACGGTCGGGCTGCTCTGCATCGAGATCTTCGGTCATCAGCACGCCAGTGCGCGCGACTACGCCACCGATCTCGGCGTCGCCTTTCAGCTCACGAATATTCTGCGCGACGTCACCGAGGACGCGGCGCGCGGGCGCATCTACCTGCCGCTCGACGATCTGCGGCGTTTCGACTGCGCGGAGGCCGACCTGCTTGCCGGCCGGTACTCGCCGCGCGTCGGCGCGCTGCTCGCCTTCGAGTGCGGCCGCGCCCGCGCCTACTACCTGCGCGCCGCCGGCGCATTGGCCGCCGAGGACCGCGCCGCGCTCGCACCAGCCGAGGCGATGCGGCTGATCTACCAGCGCCTGCTGCGGCGCATCGAGGCGCGCCACTTCGACGTATTCGGCGCCACCAAGATCACCCTGCCGCGCTACGAGAAGGTGACCCTGGCGCTGACCGCCTGGGGGCGTGCCCAGCTGGCGGGGCTGCAGGCGTGAGCCGCGTCGTCGTCATCGGCGGCGGCTTTGCCGGCCTCGCCGCCGGCGTCGCGCTGGCCGCGCGCGGCCTGGCCCCGCTGGTGCTCGAAGCGCGCCCGCATCTCGGCGGCCGCGCCCGCTCGTTTCTCGACGCCGAGAGCGGCGAGCGGGTGGACAACGGCCAGCACGCGATGATGGGCTGCTACGCCCACACCCTCGCCTTCCTCGAACGCATCGGCGCCAGCGCCAAGCTGGTGCGGCAGCGCAACCTGCGCGTTGCCATGGCGCACCGCGAGCACGGCGACGGGGTGATCGCCGGCGCGCCGCTGCCGAGTCCGCTGCACATGGCCGCCGGTGTGCTCGGGTATCGCCTGCTGAGCCGGCGCGAGCGGCTCGACGCGCTGCGCGCCGGGCTGCACATCCTGCGCCGCTACCGCCGGCGCGATCCCGGCCTGGCGCACACCACCGTCGCCGCACTGCTCGCCGCGCTCGGCCAGAGCGACAACGCGCAGGCGTGCTTCTGGAACCCGGTCGCGGTGGCGACGCTGAACGAGACCCCGGCGCGCGCCGCCGCCCTGCCCTTTGCCGCGGTCCTGGCGCGCGCCTTCTTCGGCAAGCGACGCGATGCGCAGTTCGTCCTGCCGGCCAGCGACCTGACCGAGCTCTACACCGACGACGCCCAGCGCTTCATCGAGGCGCGCGGCGGCCAGGTGCGGACGCGCGCCGCGGTGGCGGAATTGGACGTGCGCGACGAACGGGTGAGCGCCCTGCGCATGCGCGACGGCAGCCGCCTGGCGGTCGCCGCCTGCATCGTCGCGCTGCCGCCGCGGGCGCTGGCGGTGTTGCTCCCGGAGAGCCTGCGCGCCACCGAACCGCTCGGCCGGCTGGACGACTTCGCCACGTCGCCGATCGTGTCGGTCCACCTGTGGCTCGATCGCGCCGTGCTGGCGCATCCGTTCCTCGGCTGCATCGGCACGCACACCCAGTGGTTCTTCAACCGCAGCGCACTGGTCAGCGCGACGGCCGACGGCGGGCAGCGGCTGAGCGCGGTGATCAGCGCCGGACACGAGATCGTCGAGTGGCCGAGCGAGACGATCGCAGCGACGGTGATCGAGGATCTGCGTACGCTGCTGCCGGCGGCGCGCGGCGCCACCGTGACCCGTTCCGTCGTGGTGAAGGAAAAACAGGCCACCATCTCGACCACCCCCGAGGCGGAACGACGCCGGCCGCCGGCCGAAACCGCCGTCGCGAACCTGTGGCTGGCCGGCGACTGGACCGCCACCGGCCTGCCGCCGACCATCGAGAGCGCCGTGCTCAGCGGCCACCGCGCGGCGGACTTGCTCACGCTCGAACAGGCAGCATAGGAGACTCGCGTGCGATTCCCGCTCCATATCGTCACCGACATGATGCGCTGGCAGGCGCGTAACTGGTGGCGCGGCAACAACCGCTACCCGTACGTGCTGATGCTCGAGCCGCTGCACACCTGCAACCTCGCCTGCGTCGGCTGCTCGCCGGAGCGCTACAGCGGCGACCTGAAGGACCGCCTCTCGCTGGCCGACTCGCTGCGCGCCGTCGACGAGGCGGGCGCGCCGGTGGTGTCGATCTGCGGTGGCGAGCCGACCATCTATCCGGAGCTCGCCGAGCTGGTCGACGGCATCATCGCCCGCAAGCGCCACATCTACCTGTGCACCAACGGCATCCTGCTGGAGCGATTCTTCAAGCGCGGCACGCCGCACCGGCGCCTGTCGATCAACGTCCACCTCGACGGCCTGCGCGACACGCACGATTTCGTCGTCCGCCGCGCCGGGGTCTTCGACACCGCCATCGAGATGATCCGCGAGGGCAAACGGCGCGGCTACTCGATGTGCACCAACACCACCATCTACCGCGAGACCGACATGGCCGAGATCGAAGCCATGTGCGCGCAGCTCACCGGGCTCGGCGTCGACGGCATCCTGCTCGCTCCCGGCTACCGCTACGAGAAGGTCAGCGGCGACCACTTCATGTACCGCGACGAGATCCACCAGAAGTTCCAGCGCGTGCTGCAGCTCGCCGAGCGCTACCCGATCTCGTCGACGCCGCTGTTCCTGCAGTTCGCCGCCGGTAAGCGCGATTACCCCTGCACGCCGTGGGGTAATCCGACCCGCACGCCGAAGGGCTGGAAGGGCCCCTGCTACCTGATCGAGGACAAGCTCTACGGCTCGTGGCAGGAATTCTGGAACGGCGTCGACTGGTCCTACTGGGAATCGCGCCAGGACCCGCGCTGCCAGAACTGCCTGATGCACTCCGGCTTCGAGCCGTCGGTGATGCGCCAGCTCGGCGAGCAGCCGTCGGACGTGATGACGATGGCGAAGTGGATGCTGTCGCGGCCTTCCTCTTCCCCGCTCTGAAAAGGAGGGCCAGGGGGGATTTCCCACTGCTCTTTGCAGATCCGCGCACGTGCGCAACTGATTGCGAAGATCCTTTTTGAAAATCCCCCCTCACCCCCCTTCTTCGAAGGGGGGAATGCGGACGCGCAGCTCGTCCAGCCCCCGAAACGGGCCGCGCAGATGCCAGCGCAGCGGTGCCGCAAGTGCCAGACGCGGGCAGCGGCGGACCAGCGCCGACAGCATCGCCTCGGCCTCGTTGCGCGCCAGCGAGGCGCCGAGGCAGTAGTGCGGCCCGTAGGCGAACGACAGCGCCGGCGGCGCCTCGGGGCGCGGACGGAATTCGTCGGGCTCGGCGTAGACGGCGGGATCGCGATTCGCCGCTGCCAGGTAGATCAGGATCGGCTCGTACGGACCGATCGTCTCGCCGCCGACGCTCACCGGCTCGAGCGGGATGCGGACGACGAACAGCGTCGGCGTCTCGTAGCGCAGGAACTCGGCGATCACATCGGCGACCGCCCACTCGCCGGCGACGACGCGCGCGTAACGCAGCGGGTCGCGCAACAGGACCGACAGGCCGTTGCTGAACAGGTCCCGCGTGGTGCGGTGGCCAGCGGAGTAGAGCGTCGCGGCGAGTGACAGCAGCTCGACGCGGCTCAGCCGCTCGCCGTCCTCCTCCGCCGCCAGCAGCGCCGAGAGCAGGTCGTCGCCAGGCCGCCGGCGGCGTTCGTCGAGCAATGCGCCGAGGTAGGCGTGAAACGCTTCCGACGCTGGCAGGGCGCGAGCGCGATCGGCGTCGCTGAGCTCGACGCCGAGCAGCGGCGCGACGGCGTCGCTCCATGCCGTGAGCTGATCGCGGTCGGCGCTCGGTACGCCGAGCAGCTCGGAGATCACCAGCGACGGGACCTGGTGCGCGAAGCTGGCCAGGAGATCGATGCGCGAGTCGTCCGCCAGCTCGTCGAGCAGGCGCGCGGCGGTGGCGGCGATCCACGGCAGCAGATCGGCGACGCGGCGCGGCGTGAATGCCTTCGACACCAGACCGCGCACGCGGGTGTGGTCGGGCGGGTCGAGGAAGTTGATGCGATGGCTCATCTCGTCGCGCGCCGCGCCGGGCGGCAGGCTGGCGAGATAGCGCTGGGCGATCGGACCTGAGGCGGCGCCGCGCTGGCGGAACACCTCCATTGCCGCCTGGTAGCCAGTCACCGCCCAGAAGCCGCTCTCCAGCCGCACCACCGGCGCGATGCGGCGCAGCGCAGCCAGACGCGGATAGGGATCGTCGAGGCCGACGAGGTCGGTGGGCGAGAAGTCGATGCGCGCCATGACGGTGTGGGTTGCATGCCGCGTCGGCACCGGCTTGTACAGCCGGCGATTGCGTTCGGCGGGCGGCGGTGCCTGAAGTGCGCATGGACCTCGGGAGGATCGATGCCGACCATGACGCTGCAGCAGCTCAGCGACCGCCTGGAGATCGACGACCTGCTCACCCGCTACGCGACGACGCTCGACGCCAAGGACTGGGACGCGTGGGCGGACTGCTTCACGCCCGACGCGCACATCGACTACACCGCCGCCGGCGGCATCAAGGGGACGCTCGCCGAGGTGAAGGAGTGGCTGTCGAGCGTCATGGCCGGCTTCCCGATGACCCAGCATCTGGTCACCAACAAGGTGGTGAGCATCGACGGCGATCGCGCCACCTGCCAGTCGGCGCTGATCAACCCGATGGGCCTGCCCGACGGCGACGGCATGATGCTGTGGATCGAGGGCGGCTACTATCGCGACCAGCTGCGGCGCACCGCCGCCGGCTGGCGCATCGCCGAGCGCATCGAGCAGCCGACCTTCTCCACCCGCCGCCACCGCCTGATCGCGCGCACGCTGGCGCTCTGACGGCGCGATGACGGCGCGCCGCAAGCAGCTCGAAGCGGAGCTCGCCGCGCTGGCGCGCTGGCGCGACGACGCCAGCAGCGCCGAGGCGCGGACGGCGCTGCGTGCCGCGCTCGGCGGCCGCTCGAGCCATCTCGCCGCCGCGGCGGCGGAGATCATCGCCGCGCACGAGCTCGCCGACTGCACCGAGGCGCTGGTCAAGGCGTTCGACCGCCTGCTGATCGACCCGGTGAAGACCGACCCCGCCTGCGCCGGCAAGGCGGCGATCGCCGACGCGCTCTACCGCATCGGCGCGCCGGAGGCGGGCGTCTACCTGCGCGGCATCCACCACGTGCAGATGGAGCCGGTGTGGGGCGGCAAGGCCGACACCGCCGTCGGCCTGCGCAGCACCTGCGGCCTGGCGCTGGTGCGCATACACTACCACGACTACCTGAACGAGCTCGCCGAGCTGCTCGCCGACGCCGAGGCCCCGGCGCGCCGGGTCGCGGCGCAGGCGCTGGCCTACAGCGAGAATCCGGCGGCCATGCCGCTGCTGCGCCTCAAGGCGCTGAGCGGTGACGCCGATCCGCAGGTACTGGGCGAGTGCCTGCTGGCCCTGCTGCGCATCGCGCCGAGCGAGGCGGTGCCGTTCGTGGCGCGCTTTCTCGACAAGCCGGACGGCGAGATCGCCGACGCCGCGGCGCTGGCGCTCGGCACGGCGCGCGCCGCCGGCACGCTGGCGGTGCTCACCGAGTGGTGGGAGCGGACGCTCAACCCCGAGCGGCGGCGCAGCGCCCTGCTGGCCATCGCGTTGCTCAAGCACGACGAGGCGATCGCCTACCTGCTCGCGCACGTGCGCGAGTCTGCGCCGCTGCACGCCGGCGCCGCGATCGAGGCGCTGGCGGTGTACCGGCATGACCCGCGGCTGCGCGAGCAGGTATCTTCGGCCGTCGAGGCGCGTGCCGACGCCAAGCTGCGCCGGGCTTTCAGCGACGCGTGGGACGGCAAGCGTTGATTCACCACCACGACACCACGGCACAACGGCTTTCGTTGTGTCGTTGTGTCGGGGTGCCGTGGTGGTGAATCGAAATGAAAACGGCCGGCACGGAGAACCCGTGCCGGCCGCTGAAGCGAAGCTACCCGCGCCGAATCACGCGTCGTAGTAGAGGAAGAACTCGTACGGGTGCGGACGCAGGCGCAGCGCGTTGACCTCGTTCGACATCTTGTAGTCGATCCAGGTCTCGACGACGTCCTCGGTGAACACGTCGCCCTTGAGCAGGAAGGCGTGGTCGTTCTTCAGGTTGTTGAGCGCCTCTTCGAGCGACGCCGGCATGCCGCGAACGCCCTTCAGCTCCTCCGGCGTCAGCGAGTAGATGTCCTTGTCGAGCGGATCGCCCGCCGCAAGGCGGTTCTCGATGCCGTCGAGGCCGGCCATCAGCATGGCCGCGAAGGCCAGGTAGCCATTGGCGGTCGGATCGGGGAAACGCACCTCGATGCGCTTCGCCTTCGGGCTCGGCGAATACATCGGAATGCGGATGGCGGCCGAACGGTTGCGGCTCGAGTACGCCAGGTTCACCGGCGCCTCGAAGCCCGGCACCAGGCGGCGGTAGGAGTTGTTGGTCGGGTTGGTGATCGCCGCCAGCGCCGGCGCGTGCTTGATGATGCCGGCGATGTAGTGCATCGCCAGCTCGCTCATGCCGGCGTAGCCGTTGCCGGCGAACAGCGGCTTCTCACCCTTCCAGATCGACTGGTGGACGTGCATGCCGCTGCCGTTGTCGCCGAAGATCGGCTTCGGCATGAAGGTCGCCGTCTTGCCCCACTTCCGGGCGACGTTCTTGACGCAGTACTTGTACCACATCAGGTTGTCGGCCATTTTCGTCAGCGGCGCGAAGCGCATGTCGATCTCGGCCTGACCGGCGGTGGCGACCTCGTGGTGCTGCTTCTCCACGAGGATGCCGACCTGCTCCATCATCATCACCATTTCCTGGCGGATGTCCTGCTGGGAGTCGGTCGGCGGCACCGGGAAGTAGCCTTCCTTGTGGCGCGGCTTGAAG